>JAVTVZ010000018.1:60965-82063 GCA_032229625.1 Dermatophilaceae bacterium
ATTCGAGCCGTCGAGGCATCGCCCGGCGGCTCTGTGCTGTGCCCGGACGACTCCCGGACGACGCGTCCTGGTCGACCGCGCGCAACCTCCGGGTCGCGCCACGGGTCACCCGCCGAAGTGGTCCCAGCCCAGGACGTCGGGCGTGACCCCGTCGACGAGCACGCGACCGACGCCGTCGGCGGGGGCCTCGACCCGGCCGATGGCGCGGAACTCCCGCGGGCGCGGCGCCTGCGGGTCGAAGCAGGCGAGCAGCGAGTGCTCCTCCCCGCCGCCGATCACACAGGCGCGCGCGGCGTCCGCGTCGAGCACGCGGGCGATCTCGTCGATGTCCGGGGCCAGGGCGGCCCCGTCGAGGGCGATCGTCACGCCGCTGGCGCGCGCGACGCGCCCGGCGTCGCGCGCGAGCCCGTCGGAGAGGTCGATCATCGCGGTCGCGCCGGCGCTCGCGGCCGCCGGGCCGCTGCTCAAGGGCGGGGTGGGCCGGCGCTGTGCGGCGACGAGCTGCGCCGCGAGCGGCCCGCGTGACTCCCAGCCACCGGCCACGAGCAGCTCGAGCCCGGCCGCGGCACGCCCCAGCGGCCCGGCCACCGTCACGACATCGCCGACCCGCGCGCCGGAGCGGGTGACCGCCGGGCGGCTCCCCAGCGCGCCGAGGGCCACGACGCTGACGGCGAGGACCCCCGGTCCGGCCGACGACAGGTCACCCCCGAGCACGCCGGTCCCGCCCGCCGAGGCGGCCTGTCCGATGGCCCGGGACAGCTCGATCGCCCAGCTCACCGGTGTCGCGGGATCGGCGATGAGCGTCACGAGGAGCCCGACGGGGTGGGCGCCCATCGCGGCGACGTCGGCGAGATTCTGCGCGACGACCTTCGCGCCGACATCTGCCGCGTCGGACCAGTCGTCGCGCCAGTCCTGGCCGCGCACCATCGTGTCGGTCGTCGCGACGATCCGGCCGTGGTCGGCCAGCACGGCGGCGTCGTCACCGGGGCCGAGCACGACGTCGGCCGGCGCGGGCAGCAGCGGGAAGATCTGCGCGAGCAACTCGTCCTCGCCGAGGTCCGCGAGGGTGGCCGACGGGGGGTGCGGGGACGGTGTGCGCATCGACGGGTCGACCTCCGCTTCGGCGGTATGGGCAAGATGGACGTCACGGGCAGGCTAGACGCCCGCGACCCGGTCCCCGCCCAGAGAGGTCACTGCATGGTCCACGCGTATGTGCTCGGCGAGACCGAGGTCGGCCACGGCGGCACGGTCGCCGCCGACGATCTGGGGAGTCCGGGCCACGTCGTCGCCGAGCGGATCCAGGCGATCGCAGGCATCACCCGCAGGCTGACCTGCACGATCGTGCCCGGGTGAGCGGCGGCCGCCCCGCGCGACCCGGGCTGTCACGGGCCGTGACCCTGCTGATGCTGTCGGGCCTGGTCGCCGCGATCGCGGGCTGCTCGACGCAGGTGCCGGTCGCGCCGGCTCCGTCGGCGGCCCTGGCCGTCTGCGCGCAGGCGCCCTGGCCGCAGACCGTGGCCGGGAGCGCTCGGGTCGACACGGACCCGGCCGGACCGGGAGTGGCGGCGTGGGGCGATCCGGCGATCATCGCCCGCTGCGGCGTGTCCGCGGTGCCGCCGACGACCGCCGAGTGTCTCGGCGTCGACGACGTCGACTGGGTCGTCGAGCCGCTGCAGGACGGGCGTCGCTTCACGACCTACGGGCGTGCACCGGCGATGCAGGTGCTCGTCCCCGACCACTACTCCCCCGAGGCGCTCGTGCTCGGCGCGTTCACGCAGGTCGCGAGCACGCTGCCCGCCAACGGCCGGCACTGCAGCGCCGCCGCGCCGCGCGCACCCCGGCCCACCACCTCGGCGACGGGCTGAGCGCCCCTCGCTCCCGGTCCGACGCCTGAGCGCCGACGTGCCTGCGCCGACGCCTCAGCGCAGGCCGACGCGGCGCTCCCGCGCGAGTTCGATGAGCTCGCTGATGAGTTCGCCGTAGGGGACGCCGCTCGCGGCCCACATCTGCGGATACATCGAGTGCGGCGTGAAGCCCGGCATCGTGTTGATCTCGTTGAGATAGACCGCGCCGTCGTCGGCGTAGAAGAAGTCGACGCGCGCCAGGCCCTCACAGCCGGCGGCGTCGAAGGCCTCGAGCGCCAGCCGACGGATCCGCGCCGTGGCGGCGTCGGGCAGCTGCGCCGGGCAGGAGAGCTGCACGTCGGCCTCGGCGAGGTATTTGGCCTCGAAGTCGTAGAAGTCGTGCCCGCGGGTCACGACGATCTCGCCCAGCTCACTGGCCCGGTGCGGCGACAGGTCACGCCCGCCGAGGATGCCGCACTCGATCTCGCGGCCGAAGATCGCGGCCTCGACGACGACCTTCGGGTCGTGCGCGCGGGCCGTCTCGACGGCCTCCGCGAGCGCGCCGGAGCCGGTCACGCGCGTGATCCCGACGCTGGAGCCGGCGCGCGCCGGCTTGACGAAGACCGGCCAGCCGAGCTCGGCGACACGCCGCTCGCACTCCTGGGGGTCCTGGCGCCACTGCCGGTCCGTCAGCACGACATACGGGCCGATGGGCAGGCCGGCGGCGGCGAAGACGATCTTCATGTAGTGCTTGTCCATCATCACCGCCGAGGCGAGCACCCCCGATCCCACGTAGGGGATGTCGGCGAGCTCGAGCAGGCCCTGGATCGTGCCGTCCTCACCGAAGGGCCCGTGCAGCAGCGGGAAGACGACGTCGATCTCGCCGAGGTCGACGGGCGCGGCGCCGGGGGCGACGCTGGTCAGCGAGCGCGAGCCGGTCGCCAGGGGCAACACGACATCGCTCTCGGCGGGTTGGACCTGCGGCACGTGGCCGGGGCGCAACGCGAGCGGCTCGACGTCGTCCGGGGCCAGCACCCACTGCCCGTCGCGGGCGATGCCGATGGGGACGACGTCGTAGGCGGTGCGGTCGATGGCCGCGAGGACCCCCGCCGCGGTGGCGCACGACACCGCGTGCTCGGAGGAGCGCCCGCCGAAGACGACGGCGACGCGTGGCTTGCGGGGCTGGTCGGTGCTCATCGTCGCCAGACATTACCCCTCGCGACCCGCCGTCCACGGGCCGCGACCGGCCCGCGGGCACCTGATCGGCCCGGTCGCCCGCGACCCAGGCACCCGCGATCCAGGCACCCCCGACCCACACGCCCAGTGCCCTGGCGCCCGAGACCCGGGCGCACGCGGTGCGGTTAGTGCTTCTCCGGTTTGCGCTCGCGGGCCATGAGCGCGTCGGCGATGAGCTGCGGGCGGTAGCCGTGGTGCACGATCGCGACGACGGCCTCGCAGATCGGCATGTCGACGCCGTGGGCCTGGCCCAGGGCCAGCACCGACTCGCTCGACGTCACCCCTTCGGCGGTCTGCTTGAGGGCGGCGACGACGTCGGCCAGGGACTCCCCGCGGCCCAGGCCGACCCCGACGCGGTGGTTGCGCGAGAGGGGCGACATGCACGTCGCGATGAGGTCGCCGACCCCGGCGAGGCCGGAGAACGTGCCCGGTTGCGCGCCGAGGGCCACCCCGAGACGGACGGTCTCGGCGAGCCCGCGGGTGATGATCGTCGCCTTCGTGTTGTCCCCCAGGCCCATGCCCTCGGCGATGCCGACGGCGACGGCGACGACGTTCTTCGTCGCGCCGCCCAGCTCGGCGCCGACGACGTCGGTGTCGGTGTAGGTGCGGAAGTAGGGCGTCGCGCACGTCTCGGCGACGAACTCGGCGGTGTGCCGGTCGGCGCAGGCGACGACGCTCGCGGCGGGCTGTTGCGCGGCGATCTCGCGGGCCAGGTTGGGCCCGGAGACGACGACGAGCCGGTCCGGTGTCGCGCCGGTGACGTCGGCGATGACCTGCGACATCCGCAGCGACGTGCCGAGCTCGACGCCCTTCATGAGCGAGACGATCGGCGCGCGGCACCCCGTCGGCCACGGCCACGCGGCGAGGTTGTCGCGCAGTCGCTGACTCGGGACCGCGAGGACGACCATGTCGGCGCCGTCGAGCGCGTAGGCCGCGTCGGCGGTCGCTTCGACCTGGTCCGGCAGCACGAGATCGGGCAGATAGTCGGCGTTGACCCGGGTCTGCTGGATCGCCTCGGCGAGCTCGCGGCGCCGCCCCCAGAGGCGCACCTCGTTGCCCGCGTCGGCCAGGACGGCCGAGAAGGCCGTGCCCCAGCTTCCGGTGCCGAAGACCGCGACGCGACGCATCACTTCACCTCCGTGGACGGCAGTGGCATCCGGCGCCCGGCGGCCGGATCCCACAGGTCGGTGGGCGCGGGCAGCTCCCGCAGGCGGGCGACCCCGGCGGTGATGGCCGCCATGATCCGGGCGGTCGCGGCGTGCAGCGCCGCCGGGGTGATCGTGCGCGCGCGCAGATCGTCGAGGTCGACCGGCGGTCCGAGCAGCATGTGCATCGTGGGGCGACCCCACAGCCGCAGCGTGCCGTCGGCGTCGAGCAGCGCGCGGGCACCCCACTGCGCGAGCGGCAGCACCGGCACGCCGACCTCGAGCGCGAGTCGGGCCGCGCCCGTCTTGCCCCGCATCGGCCAGCCGAGCGGGTCCTTGGTGATCGTGCTCTCGGGCATGATGACGACGCACTTGCCCTCCCCGACGGCGTGCACCGCGTCGCGGTAGGCGTCGGCCGCGCGACCGTCCCCGCGGTGCACGGGCACCTGTCCGGTCGCCGCCAACCACCGCCCGAGGACGGGCACTTCGAAGAGCGACGCCTTGCCCAGGAAGTAGGGCGGATGCCCGCTGTCGTAGAGGAAGTGCGCCACCGCGAAGGGGTCGGCGTGGGAGATGTGGTTGACCGCGACGACACACCCCCCGTCGGCGGGCAGATGCTCCGCGCCGCGCCAGTCACGTCGGGTCAGGACGGTCATCACGGGCCGGACGAGCCCGACCGCGCGACGGTAGGCGAAGGTGGGCGTCGGCCCGGCGAGCGCGCCGCGCGTGCCTGCTGCACCCACGTGACCTCCTGTCTCGACCACCGTCATCGGGTCACCTGCCGCCGGGCGCGCCCAGGGCCACCTCCGGCGCGACGGGCGTGCCGGCGCCGATCCTGTCGGCCCCGGCCGCGGCCCTAACCGCGGCGCCCGGGGTGCCCGGGGCACTCGACGCGTCGTGTCGCGCGGGTGACCGGGGCTGCGCCGGTCGCCTCGGCTGCGGCCCCGAGGAGTCACCCTACCCAGGCCGGTGCGAGGATCTGGTGGTGTGAACGCCCTCGGTGATCCCAGGTGGAGCGTCATCGTCCCGGTCAAGGGGCCTCGGACCGGCAAGTCGCGACTCGCGGACGCCGCGGGGCCGAGGCGAGCCGGGCTGGCGCTCGCGCTGGCGCTCGACACGCTCGCGGCGGTGGCCGCGACGCCGCGCGTGCGACTCGTCGTCGTCACCCCCGACCCGGTGGTCTCGGCCGAGGCGGCCCGGATGGGCGCGCTCGTGGTCGGTGACGACGGCACGAGCCTGAGCGCCGCGCTCACTGCGGGAGTGCGCGCCGCGGTCGAGGACGAGCGGCACGGCCCGGAGCCGGCGGTCGCGATCCTGCTCGGCGACCTCCCGGCCCTGCGACCGCAGGACCTGCAGACCGCGCTCGCGGCGTGCACCCGCGCGCGGACCGCCTTCGTGCCCGACGCCGAGGGGACGGGCAGCGTGCTGTTGGCCTCCATCGACCCCGCTCATCTCCAACCTGCGTTCGGCCCGGAATCGGCTGTGGCACACGCGACGTCGGCCGCGCGCCTGGACCTGGATCTGCCGCGGCTGCGCCGCGACGTCGACAACGCCGAGGATCTCGCCGCCGCTGTCGCGCTCGGTGTCGGCGCGCGCACCGCCGAGGTGCTCGACGACCTCTGCGGAGTCGTCGACGGCTGACACCGGCACGGGCGCCCGGCGGCCCGGGCACGGCCGCGTGTCACGGCCCTGGCCATGACACGGCACGACCCTGGCCCGCACGACCGTGGCCCGGCACGATCGTGACGACGCGATGGGCGGGGTGAGCCGCGGTGGCGAGCTCACCCCGCCCATCGGGCGTGGCGCGAAGGGGCCGTCGCGGACCTCCTGGAGGGGTCGTGCTGTGAAGGTGGTCGGTGCGACGGGCGCCGGGTCGGTGGCCGGGTGACGTGGTGCCGCCCGGAGTGCCGAGGCGTCGCTCAGGCGCTCTTGCGGGTCTTGGTGCGCTTCGACTTGGCGGCCGCGATCGCGGCCTCCGCGCGGGCCCGCACGTCGGCGGCGGTGCCGGCGGCGGCGCGCGCCGCGGCGGGACCACCCTTGGGCAGGGTCGCGGGCTCGGCGACATACATCTTGAAGGCGGTCCCGGGGCGGAACTTCGGGACGGCGGTGGACTCGATGCGCACCGAGTCACCCGTGCGCGGGTTGCGGCCGGTGCGGGCGGCACGGTCGACACGCTCGAACGTGCCGAAGCCGGTGATACCGACGCGGCCACCTCGGGCGACCTCGCGGATGATGACGTCGAAGATGGCCTCGAGGGCATCCGCGGCGGCCTTCTTGCCCCCGAGACGGTCCTCCAGTGCCTCGACCAGATCAGCCTTGTTCACTCTTTTTCTCTCCCTCCAGAGCCGGTGGGCCGGCCTGATGCGCTGGCAAGAGCACCGCCCCGCGCGCCACATCCGTGTGCGTTCGGGCGACCGTCCGGGCGGGATGCCTGGTCGGCCGTGGTGTCGCGGTCCTCGACGACGAGCGCTGCGCCCGCGGGGCGGAGGGGTCCCGAGAGTTGCCGGGGACCCGCAGACGATGACGCTCTGGGGAAGCCGTGGCGACCCTCGACTTCGCTGCCCTATCGGCACGAACAGCGGTGACGGACAGAGGAATCCAGCGGGACGATCCGGGCATGCGCGACCCTGCATACCCCCTGAGAGCGATGAATGCGCAGGTCAGAGGCCAAAAGTCGATGTCGACAAGGGGCCGGTGCCGCCACGTCAGCGTCGTTGGTGCGGGCCGGAATCGGCCGGAACGAGGCGCTTCGCGATGCCCGCACGGACCGAATCGGGGCAGCTCGGGGCCCACGGCGCGGCGCGAGCGGCCGGATCCGCGCACGCCCGGGGACCTGCCGCGGATCGAGCCGGTGTGTAGGGCAGGCTGGGCCCCATGGCAGGCGGCAGGGAGCTTCGATACGACACGCGCGACAACCGACCCCGGTGGATGCTCGTGGTGCTGTGGTTGATCCTGGTGATGTCGGTGGCCCAGGTCGCCGTCTCGTGGCTGCGGTGGGGGCTCACCGGCGTCACGGTGGTCGGCCTCTGCTGGCTGGCGTGGGTCCTGCTGCTGCTGGTCGTGCTGACCGTGCGCACCGAGATCGTCGTCGACGCCCTCGGCGTGCGGCGGCGGCCCTACCTGCCGCGCATCGAGTGGGGCAACATCGCGGCCGTCAGCCGGCCGCGCCCGACGGATGAGTATGTGCGGCTCGTCTCGACGCGGGGACGACGGCGGGTACCCATCGGCATCCCGGCGAGCTACGCGCAGGAAGTCGCCAGGATCGGCGGCAAAGAGCTGCGGGACTGACGTGGCACCCGGCCGGCTCACGACGAGACGGAGCAGGAATCGAGACGAGCAGCCATGAGCACCGCATGCTGACCGGGCACTCGGCGAGCCCGGGAGTCGCGACGGGCCCGGCCCGGGTCGTGCGCGGTCCCGCGGATTTCACGACCGTGCGACCGGGCGACGTCCTGGTCTGCCGGGTCACCGACCCGGCGTGGACGCCGCTCTTGCGGATCGCGGCAGCGGTCGTCACCGAGACCGGCGGGCTGCTCTCACACGCGGCGATCGTGGCCCGCGAGCTCGGCATCCCCGCGGTCCTGCGGGTCGCCCACGCGACCGAGCTGCTCGCCGACGCCGGCCCCGTCGAGGTCGACGGCTACGCCGGCACGGTGCGACCCGCGGGTCGCTGATCCGGCGCAGGAGGGCGACTCGGGCGCAGGTCGGTGAGCCGGCGGTCCGCCGTCAGCGCGCGACGCTGCGGTCGGCCCCCGGGCCGAACGCCCGGGCCAGCAGCCACAGCAGACCCAGGCTGATGACGGGCGTGAGCGGGACCAGGACCCACATGAGCGGGGTCGTGAAGCCCGTGCCACCGACGGCGAGCAGCGCGGCGTTGATGGCGTTGGTCACGCTGTGCGCCAGGACCGGGATGTAGAACGATCCGGTCCACCAGTAGGCGAACGAGACGATGAGCCCGAAGATCAGCAGGAAGACGATCTGCCGGTCCTGACCCTCGCCCCCGTGGGCGACGGCGAAGAGGTAGGACGACACCAGCGCCGGGACCACGAACGCCAGGCGCCGCACCCACGCCTGCCCCCGGCGCGCGAGCCAGTCGTGCAGGCCGCGGAAGATCAGGGCGCGATAGGCCATCTCCTCCCCCAGCGGCGCGGCGACGGCCAACGACAGGAGGAACGCGACGTCCCGCAGCGGTGTCTCGCCGAAGCCCACCTGCTGGGAGACCTGCCGACCGGATTCGGCGACGGACGGCAGCAGCCACTGGCCGACCGTGGCGATGACGACGAACGCGACACCGCAGGCCACTCCCAACGTCCACGGCCATGCCCGCTGCGAGACGACGAGCCCGAGGTCGCTGGGACGGTAGGTGCGCAGGCGCAGGAGGCGCAGCGCGAGCGCCCCGACGAGGAAGGTCGCGAACATCTGGACCGGCAGCCCGAGATACGACAGGTCCGCTCCCCCGGGTGCGGCCAGGAGCGCGGAGACGACGACGCCGAGGCCCACGCCGACCAGGCTCACGACGAAGCCCACGACGGCGTGGGAGATGCCCAGGCCGCCCGGCGCCAGCGCCGGTAGCAGCGGCGGCGTCTGCGCGGGTGCGTTCATGCTTGTCACAGTAGGTGGCCCACCACCGGTGGACCGCACGCCTCGCGTCCCTGATGGACGCAACCGGCCCCGGGCGGCGACATCGGTCTCCCCCGGTGGGTGGCCCGCACGCGAGCACGGACGACTCGGTGCCCTCGGCGGAGCCGGAGGAGGGAGGCGCAGGGCGTCTCGGAGTCCGTCAGCCCGTCGGCGTCAGCCGCGGTGGGCGGCGGGGGTGTCGATGACCGGCTTGAGCGGGGAGCGCGCCGCCTCGTAGGCGACGATGTCGGCCTCGTGACGCAACGACAGCGAGATGTCGTCGAGGCCCTCGAGCAGGCGCCACCGGATGTAGTCGTCGACCTCGAAGGGCACGACGTGCTCGCGGCAGGTGATCGTGCGCTCGCCCAGGTCGACGGTCAACGACACGCCCGGCTCCTGCTCGAGCAGCTTCCACAACAGCTCGACGTCCTCCTGCGCGACCTGCGCGGTGAGCAGACCGGCCTTGCCGGAGTTGCCACGGAAGATGTCGGCGAAGCGCGAGGAGATGACGACGCGGAAGCCGTAGTCCTGCAGGGCCCAGACCGCGTGCTCACGGGAGGAGCCGGTGCCGAAGTCGGGCCCGGCGACGAGCACCGAGGCGTCCGCGTAGACGGGCTGGTTGAGCAGGAAGTCGGGGTCGCCCCGCCAGGCGGCGAAGAGCGCGTCCTCGAAGCCCGTGCGCGTCACCCGCTTGAGGTAGACGGCCGGGATGATCTGATCGGTGTCGACGTTGCTGCGGCGCAGCGGCACGCCGACGCCGGTGTGGGTCGTGAACTTCTCCATCGCTCAGACCTCCTGCAGATCGGCGGGGCTGGACAGCCGGCCGCGGACGGCGGTCGCGGCGGCGACCATGGGGCTGACGAGGTGGGTGCGCCCACCCTTGCCCTGGCGGCCCTCGAAGTTGCGGTTGCTCGTCGAGGCGCAGCGCTCGCCGGGGGCGAGCTGGTCGGGGTTCATGCCCAGACACATGGAGCAGCCCGCGAGTCGCCACTCGGCGCCGGCCGCGCGGAACACCGCGTCGAGCCCCTCGCTCTCGGCCTGCGCGCGCACGGCCATCGAGCCGGGCACGACGAGCATCCGCACACCGTCGGCGACGTGCCGCTCGCGCAGGATGTCGGCGACCTCGCGCAGGTCCTCGATGCGGCCGTTGGTGCACGAGCCGACGAAGACCGTGTCGACCTCGATGTCGCGCAGCGGCGTGCCGGGCTCCAGACCCATGTAGTCGAGGGCGCGGCGGGTGCCTTCGCGCTGGTCGTCGGGCTGGGCCGCCGGGTCGGGCACGCTCGCGCTCAGCGGCAGCCCCTGGCCGGGATTGGTGCCCCACGTGACGTACGGGGTGAGCGTGTCGGCGTCGAGCACGACCTCGGCGTCGAACGTCGCGTCGTCGTCGGTGCGCAGCTCGCGCCACTGGGCGACCGCCGCGTCCCAGTCGTCACCGACCGGCGCATACTCGCGCCCTTGCAGGTAGGCGAAGGTCGTCTCGTCGGGCGCGATCATGCCCGCGCGTGCGCCGGCCTCGATCGACATGTTGCAGATCGTCATCCGGGCCTCCATCGACAAGGCCTCGATCGCGTTGCCGCGGTATTCGATGACGTACCCCTGGCCGCCGCCGGTGCCGATCTCGGAGATCACGGCCAGGATGATGTCCTTGCTGGTCACGCCGGGCGCGAGAGTGCCGTCCACCGTCACCGCGAGGGTCTTGAAGGGGCGCAGCGGGAGCGTCTGGGTCGCCATGACGTGCTCGACCTCGCTCGTCCCGATGCCGAAGGCCAGGGCCCCGAAGGCGCCGTGCGTCGAGGTGTGGCTGTCGCCGCAGACGATCGTCATGCCCGGCTGGGTGACACCGAGCTGCGGGCCGATGATGTGCACGATGCCCTGACGCTCGTCGCCCATCGAGTGCAGCGTGACCCCGAACTCCGCGCAGTTGCGGCGCAGCGTCTCGACCTGCGTGCGACTCGTGAGGTCCGTGATGGGACCGGGCGTCGTCGGGACGTTGTGGTCCTCGGTGGCGAGCGTGAGGTCGGGGCGTCGCAGCGGGCGACCCGCGAGCCGCAGCCCGTCGAACGCCTGCGGGCTCGTCACCTCGTGCACGAGGTGGAGATCGATATAGAGCAAGTCCGGCTCGCCCTGTGCGGACCGCACGACGTGCTGATCCCAGACCTTCTCGGCCAGTGTGCGTCCCATGCCGTATCCCTCCCGGCGCGTCTGCCCGCGTCTGCTCACATCCTGTCCCGGGCCGATCGGCGGGCCGGATGTGACCCACTCCCCCGGGCTCTACGGGAAGCTTCCGCCAGTTTCAGGATATGGCGAGCTTGCGTCTCAGGCTATGAGACGTCACAATGCCAGGTATGGAAAGCACTAGCGGAGTGGGGGTCCTCGACAAGGCCGCCACGGTGCTCAGCGCCCTGGAGGCGGGGCCGTCCACGCTCGCGCAGCTCGTCCAGAGCACCGGGCTGGCCCGGCCGACGGCGCATCGCCTGGCGGTCGCGCTCGAGCATCACCGGCTCGTCTCGCGCGACATGCAGGGGCGCTTCATCCTCGGGCCGCGTCTGGCGGAGCTCGCGGCCGCGGCCGGCGAGGACCGGCTGCTCGCCGCCGCGGGGGCCGTGCTGGGGGCGCTGCGGGACCACACGAGCGAGTCGGCGCAGCTCTTCCGCCGCCAGGGCGACATGCGCATCTGCGTCGCCGCCGCCGAGCGCCCCATGGGCCTGCGCGACTCCATCCCCGTCGGCGCGACGCTGTCGATGCTCGCCGGGTCGGCCGCGCAGGTGCTGCTCGCCTGGGAGGAGCCCGATCGCCTGCACCGCGGCCTGCAGGGCGCCGAATTCACCGCCACGACCCTGTCGGCCGTCCGCCGTCGCGGCTGGTCGCAGAGCGTCGGCGAGCGCGAGCCCGGCGTCGCGTCGGTCTCGGCGCCGGTGCGCAACCCTGCCGGGCGCGTCATCGCGGCCGTGTCGATCTCCGGGCCCATCGAGCGCGTCTCGCGCCAGCCGGGGCGCCTGCACGCGGCGACCGTCGTCGCCGGGGCCAACAAGCTCACCGAGGTGCTCGCCCGCGCCCACGCTCAGCAGCAGGCCGCCGGCGACTCCCGGCACCACTGATCGCACCGGCGCTGATCGCCCTCTGCGGGGGGGAACCGGCGCTGATCGCCCCCTGCGGGGGGAAACGCCCCGAGACAGCATGAAACCCCCGGAGCATTGCTCCGGGGGTTTCTCGTTGTAGCCCCGACCGGATTCGAACCGGCGCTACCGCCTTGAGAGGGCGGCGTGCTAGGCCACTACACAACGGGGCCATGGCCTGCTCGCAGCGAGCGGCCTGGAGAACGTTACCGCGAGCGCGGTATTTCTCCTAATCGCCTCCGGCTCGTGACGCAGACGTCGATGAGCTGCGGAGAAGCGCTGGGGTACCAGGACTCGAACCTAGACTAACTGAACCAGAATCAGTCGTGCTGCCAATTACACCATACCCCATGGGGTATCCCGCCCGCCTCGCTCGGCACTCCAGCCCGCGCCGGAGACATCGTCATGCCGTGATGTCAGGAGGCGGGGCGCGGAGCCGTGCGGCGGTCGCGATCCGGATGAAACCTTAGCCTGACCGGCGCCGCCCGCCCAAATCGAGGGGCCGACCAGCGGGTATCCTCAGCATCCATGACGGAGCCCACCGCGCCTGCCCCCGTGCCCGCCACCACCGCTGCCGAGCGTCACGTGCCCGCACCGGGTCGGCAGCAGGGCCAGGAGAGGACGCAGGACGGCGGGCGCGACGACTTCGTGCGCGACTTCGTGCGGCAGGACATCGAGCAGGGCACGTACGGCGGGCGGGTGCAGACGCGCTTCCCCCCGGAGCCCAACGGCTACCTGCACATCGGGCACGCGAAGGCGATCTGCGTGGACTTCGGCGTCGCCGACGACTTCGGCGGCATCTGCAACCTGCGGCTCGACGACACGAACCCCGACACCGAGGAGGCGGAGTTCGGCGACGCGATCGCCGCGGACATCGCCTGGCTGGGGTTCACGCCGCCGGAGCCGACGCGGCACGCCTCGGACTACTTCGAGCAGCTGTATGCCTGGGCCGAGCACCTCGTCGAGGCCGGCCTGGCCTACGTCGACGACCAGGACGCCGAGACGATCTCGGCGGGGCGCGGCGGCTTCGGCCAGGAGGGCGTCGCCAGCCCGTACCGCGACCGTGACCCGCAGGAGAATCTCGACCTGCTGCGCCGGATGCGCGCCGGGGAGTTCGAGGACGGGTCGCGCGTGCTGCGGGCCAAGATCGACATGAACCACGAGAACATGCAGATGCGCGACCCGGTGATGTATCGGATCCGTCGTCGACACCACTACCGCACGGGCGAGGCGTGGGTCATCTACCCGACCTACGACTGGGCGCACGGTCAGAGCGACGCCATCGAGGGCGTGACGCACAGTCTGTGCACGCTGGAATTCGAGAGCCACCGCCCGCTGTACGACTGGTATCTGGCGCATCTGCCGCTGCCCGGTGACACGCCGCGGCAGATCGAATTCGCGCGGCTGGAGCTGACGCACACGGTGACGTCCAAGCGCCGCCTGGCGCAGCTGGTCGCCGACGGCCTCGTCGACGGGTGGGACGACCCGAGGATGCCGACGCTGCGGGGACTGCGGCGACGCGGCTACCCGCCCAAGGCGATCCGCGACTTCTCCGCCTACATCGGGGTGACGAAGACCAACAGCCGCAACAGCATCGAGCTGCTGGAGTCGTTCGTGCGGCGCGAGCTCAACACGACCGCGCAGCGGCGGATGGCCGTCACGCGGCCGTTGAAGCTCGTGCTGACGAACTGGCCGACGGACGAGGCCGGCGAGCCCGTCGTCGAGTGGTTCGAGACGGTCAACAACCCGGAGAATCCGGCGGACGGCACCCGCGCGGTGCCCTTCACCGGCGAGCTGTGGATCGAGCGCGACGACTTCGCGCAGGTGCCGCCGCCGAAGTTCTTCCGACTCTCCCCCGGCCGCGAGGTGCGGCTGCGGTCGGCCTACTTCGTCACCGCCACCGACGTCGTCCAGGACGAGGACGGGCAGGTCGTGCAGGTCAACGCGACCTACGACCCGGCCTCCAAGGGCGGCAACTCCCCCGACGGGCGCAAGGTGAAGTCGACGATGCACTGGGTGTCGGCGCCGCACGCGCTCGACGCGAGCGTCGCGCTCTACGACCGGCTCTTCACCGCGCAGGTGCCCGGCGAGGCGACCGGTGACGTCCTCGACGACCTCAACCCCGACTCCCGCGAGCTGCTCACGGGCGCCAAGGTCGAGCCGGCCCTCGCCGAGACCGCACCCGGCGAGGTCGTGCAGTTCGAGCGGCTCGGCTACTTCGCCCACGACCCGCGCGAGCCGCTGCTCTTCCACCGCACCGTCGGCCTGCGCGACGAGTGGGCCAACATCCAGAAGCGCCAGGGGTAGGCGGACCGCGTCCGAGCGGCGCGGCTCTCAGCGGGCCGAGGTCGCCTCGGCGACCTCGACCTCCATGACGTAGCCGACAGTCGCGGTCGGCGGTGCGTCCATGTCGGGGCCGGCGATGAGGTGGATCCGTCGGAGATGGGCACCCGACGGCGGGTGCCACGCCGTCGCGTCGACCTCGGCTTCACGGGCCCACATGCGCCGGACGCGAGCGTGGATCGCTACGGTGCCCTGGCCCGTCCCGTCGTCGTGGTGACCGAGATACAGCGCCACCGGCTCCTCGAACTGGACGGCCTCGAACCGTTCGTCGGCGACGAGGGCCGTCACCACGGCCTGCCACGGGTCCCCCTCGCGCAGGGGACCGCCGCAGCACCCGAACTCCCACTCGCTCGTGTACGTGACGATCGTGGCCCCGGCCCGGACGCTCCCGAGCGGATCGATCTGGCGTCTGCCATGCCGGCGACGGTACGCCCACCGGAGGCGACCCGTCGCCGCGCCGGAGGCCGCTCAGGGGGCCGCGTGCTCGGCGAAGACCTCGCGGGCGACGGTGGTGGCGTTGAGGGCTCGCGGGAAGCCGGCGTAGACGGCCGCGTGCAGGATCGCCTCGGTGATCTCCTCACGACTCAGGCCGACGTTGAGCGCAGCGCCGAGATGCACGCGCAGTTGCGGCTCGCAGCCGCCGAGGGCGATGAGCGCGCCGAGGGTGACGAGCTGTCGGCTGCGCGCGTCGAGGTCGGGGCGGTCGTAGACGTCGCCGAAGGCGAACGCGGCGATGTGGTGGCCCAGTGCCGGGTTGATGTCGGCCAGGGAGTCGATGACGGCGTGCCCGGCGGCGCCGTCGATGCGACCGAGCACCTCGAGGCCGTGCTCGCGACGGCGCACGGCCTCGGGTGCGTCGATGTCGTGCGGCATGGGGGCGGTCATGGCGTCGGGTTCCCTTCGTAGGTGGCGATCTTGAACTCGGTGACGGCCAGCGCGAGCTGCAGCTGGGCGATCTGGGCGCGCAGGGTGTCGCGGTGCTCGAGCATCAACTCGAGGCGTTCCGGCACGGTCTGCTCGCCGGCGTCGACGAGGTCGACGTAGCGGCGCAGGTCGCTGATCGACATCCCCGAGACACGCATGCGGGTGAGGAAGACGAGACGGCGCACGCAGGCGGCGTCGTAGCGGCGATGCCCCGACCCGTCGCGGGGCACGGTGACGAGGCCAATGCGCTCGTAGTAGCGCAGCGTGTGCGGGCTGACCCCGAGGTGGGCCGCGGTCGTGGCGACGTCCCAGTCGCCGTGGTCGTCGGGGCGGGTCAGCTCGGCCAGCGCCTCGACTCTCACCCCGCCGGGTGGGTCGATCGCCAGCCGCAGGGCCTGGGTCAGCGCGTCATCCATAGCCGTGACAGTAGGGGTGTGAGCGCGCTCGAAGACAAACCGTCGGCGGGATCCCGACCTGACGCACCGAGTCTCTGCATCGCCGAACTGCGCGGATGCCTGGCGGTCAGCCTCGCAGCCAGGCCGCGGCGTCGATGAGGCTCGGGATCACGCGGACGCCGGGGTCGTCGATCGGGGTACCCCAGCCGCTGTTGCGCGGGGCCGGTCGATCGGCTCGCTGCAGCCAGGCCGCGCGCAGCCCGGCGGCCCGGGCGCCGCGCACGTCGGTGTCCAGGGTGTCTCCGATGCACACTGTCGTGTGCGGTGGTGTACCGGCGAGGTCGCAGGCCGCGGCATAGATCCGAGGGTCCGGCTTGCCGACGCCGAGCGTGTCGGTGGTGACGACGGGGAAGCGCCCCCGCCAGCCGATCGCGTCGAGTTTGAGGTCGGTCTGCTCCGCGCTGGAGTTCGTCAGCAGGCAGACGGCCACGCCGTGGTCGGCGGCGGTGCCCAGCAGAGTCTCGACGTCGTCGAAGAGCACTTGAACGCCGGTGAACGCCCGCGCGTACGCCAGCTCGTAGGTCGCGAACTCGTCGCCTCCGCGCAGGCGCAGCGCCGCCAACGCCACGTCGTAGCGGGCGCGTCGCTGCTCCTCGAACGTCTGCTCCCCGCGGGTGTAGGCGTCGAAGTGCCCCCCGGGGTCGGCGTAGAACCGAGCCGACAGCTCCTCGTGCACCTCCCCCGGGTGACCCGGCCAGGCGGCGGCTGCGGCCGCGACCCCTGCGGCCGACATGGCTGCCCGCGTGTCCAGCAGCGTGTCGTCGACGTCGAGCACGAGCCCGCGCACGGGCTCCGCCCAGGGGTCGATGCTCATGAGTCCTCCCACAGCAGCACGATCTGCCCCTCGCCAGAATCGGTGCCCGACACGACGAGATCGGCTCGCCGCCAGGGCCGGTCGTCGGCGAGGAAGGGCAACTCCGCGGTCATCCACTCCTGTGCCAGCGACGCCGTGACGTGCCCGGTGGCGATCCGCTCCTGCTCGCGCGCCTCGACCTGCGCCAGGGGCGCGTGCACCCAGATCGCCACGTCGAGGAGGTCGCGCACGACCTCCCGCGAGGACCCGACCCCCTCGACGACGACGGCGGCGACTCCGGCCGGGATCTGCACGGCCCCGTCGCGCCCCCGCTCGCGCCACGCGGGCGGGGTGACGGCGACGGCCTCGCCGCGCCGCGCGGGCTCGAGCACCTCTCGCAGCAGGTCGGTCCAGTCGAAGAACGAGTGCCACCACGCCAGGTCGTCGGTCGCGACGACGCACCACCCGCTCTCCTGCGCCAGCGCCGCCGCCAGGGTCGACTTCCCCGACGCGCTGCGCCCGTCCACCGCCACCACCAGCGGCGACACACCGACGCGGGAGGCCAGCAGCCGCGCCCTGAGCCGGGCGATGTCGATGACCTCCCGTCGAGCGTAGGAGGGCTCGTCGTCGCCGGCGAACTCCTCGCACACGGAGGACGCACTCACGGCCGCAGCCGTTGATCGCAAGAACGAAGCTCCACACCCCGCCCGCCGAATCGGCAGGTGACGCGCACGACTAGGAGCGGGCAGGTCGGTGGAGGTGTGCGGCGGCGTGGACGGGTCTGGCGGGAGGGACTGCGGAGCGCTAGCGGAGCAGTCCCGGATGGTTGCCGCCGCACACCTCTACCGATCTGCCCGCGGCCACCGACCAGCCCGCAGCCACGTACCCGCCCACGACCCGCAGCACCGACCGGCGTCACAAGGACGACCGAAGGGTGCGCAGCCGCTGCAGAGTCGAGTGCCGCCCGAGGATCTCCATCGACTCGAAGAGCGGCGGCGACACCTTCTGCCCCGAGATCGCGGTCCGCAGCGGCGCGTAGGCGATCCGTGGCTTGAGCCCGAGCCCGCCCTCGTCGAGCAGCGCGGCGCGCAGGGCCGCCTCGATGGCCTCGTGGTTCCAGGGGCGCACGAGGTCGAGCAGGTCGTCGTCGCGGACGGGCACCCGCTCCAGCGCGAGGATCGCGGCGTCGAGGATCGCCGGGGCGTCGTCGCGCAGCGCGGCGCGGGCGTCGTCGGCGATCGGCACCTGCTCGTCGGGCACGTAGAACGGCGCGACGAGCGCCGCCGCGCCGGACATCGTGACCAGGCGCGGCTGGATGAGGGCGGTGACGAGCTCGAGACGCCCCAGCTCCCCCAGGCTCGGGGTGCCCGAGAGCACGCCCGCGCGCTCGAGGAACGGCAGGAGGCGACTCGCCAGCTCACCGACGCCGAGCTCGCGGATCTTCACGCCATTGAGCCAGTCGAGCTTCTTGAGGTCGACGATCGGCCCGGCCGGGTTGACCTTGGCGAAGTCGAAGCCCGCGACGAACTCGGCATACGTCATCACCTCGCGCTCGGTGCCGTCCGCCTCGATGATCGGCGGATACCCCAGCAGGCACAGGAAATTCACGAGCGCCTCGGGCAGGTAGCCCTGCTCGCGGAACCACGTCAGCCGCGCCGCCGGGTTCTTGCGCTTGCTGATCTTGGACTTGTCGGTGTTGCGCAGCAGCGGCATGTGGACCCACGCCGGCTCGGCCCAGTCGAGCATCCGGTAGAGGAGCCGGTGCTTGGGCGTCGAGCTGATCCACTCCTCGCCGCGCACGACGTGGGTGATGCCCATCTCGTGGTCGTCGACGACGACGGCCAGGTGATAGGTCGGGAAGCCGTCGGCCTTGAGGATGACCTGGTCGTCGGGCCGCGGCGCGGACACCGGACCGCGGATGAGGTCGGTGAAGGTCAGGTCGACGTCGTCGGGCACCCGCAGCCGCACGACGGGGGTCTGGCTGAATCCGGGCTCGGCCTCACGCTCCTGCCGGGTCTTGCCCAGGCAGAACCGGTCGTAGCCGATGACGCTGCTCTTGGCCTTCTGCTGCGCCTCGCGGACCTGCGCGAGCCGCTCCGGGGTGCACCAGCAGTAGTAGGCGTCGCCGGAGTCCAGGAGCCGCTGCACCACCGGCCGGTAGGTGTCGAGCCGCTCGGACTGCCGGTAGGGCGCGCAGGGCCCGCCGATGTCCGGGCCCTCGTCCCAGTCCACGCCGAGCCAGTGCAGCGTGTCGTAGAGCTGGGCCTCGGAGTCGGCGCGGAAGCGCGCCCGGTCGGTGTCCTCCACCCGCAGCAGGAAGCGCCCGCCGCTGTGCCGGGCGAACGCCAGGTTGAACAGCGCCATGTAGGCGGTGCCGACGTGCGGGTCGCCGGTCGGGGACGGGGCGACCCGCAGACGGGGGGCGCCGGGGTCGGCAGTGACGGTGGAGGCCGGGGGCCGGCTGGGGGTGCTCATGATGGGGCCAGCCTAACGGCGGGCACCGACAGGCTTCCGGGGTCGCGTGGGCCGACCCCGGGCGGCGCTGCCCCTACGACTCGCGACGCACGAAGGGGTTGGCCAGCGTGCCGATCCCCTCGATCTCGACCTCGACGCGCTGACCAGCCTCGACGCGGCCGACACCGGCGGGGGTGCCGGTGAGGATGACGTCGCCGGGCAGGAGCGTGAACGCCGCGGAGGCATAGGCGATGAGCTCGGGGATCGTGTGGATCATCAGGTTCGTCGACCCGTCCTGCACGACCTGGCCGTCGAGGCGGGTGACGATCCGGGTGTCGGTGTGGTCCAGCTCGGTCTCGATCCAGGGCCCGAGCGGGCAGAACGTGTCGAAGCCCTTGGCGCGCGCCCACTGCTTGTCCGGCCCTTGCAGGTCACGGGCCGTCACGTCGTTGGCGCACGTGTAGCCGAAGATCACCTCGCCGACCCGCTGCGGCGGCACGTCCTTGGCCATTCGGCCGATGACGACGGCGAGCTCGCCCTCGTACGAGACCTCCTGGGTCGCGGGCGGCATGACGACCGGGTCGTCGGGGCCGACGACGGCGGTGTTCGGCACGAGGAACATCAGCGGCCGCTGGGGCACCTCGTTGCCCAGCTCGGCTGCGTGGGCGGCGTAGTTGCGTCCGATGCCGATGATCTTGCTGCGCGGGATGACGGGGGCGAGCAGCCGCACGTCCGCCAGCTCGACCCGCTGCCCTGTGCCGGCGACGGGCGTGTAGAGCGGGTCGCCGCTGACCTGCGCGATCCACTCCGAGCCCGGTTCGCCCTGGACCACCCCGTAGGACGGGTCGTCACCGGTGGTGTAGCGGACGATGCGCATGGGCTCTCACCTCTCGTGGGCTCTGGGGGGGCCGCGTGCCGCCCACGATGCCCGCCGTCAGCGGCGTTGGCTCAGCCGGGTCAGCACGGCTCGCCCCATGATGTCGTATCCGGCCGCGTCGGCGTGGATGTCCCCGGCCGTGCACATCCACGTCCAGTCGCAGATGCGCGCGACATTGCGCGGCACGCGCCCGGCGCCGGGCAGGTCGACGGGGGTGAGGTCCTGGGTGCCGAACGCCTCGGAGACGTAGGCCGTGCGCGCCCCCGCGTCGAAGGCCCGGTGCCGCAGTTCGCTGTTGAGGCGGGCGTGCACGAGGACCGAGGCCCGCGCCAGCCGCTCTCCCTGGGGGCCGGCCAGCCGCAGCGCGAGGTAGGGGTTGTAGTAGTCGAGCACGACGATCCGGGCCGCGGGCGCCTCCTGCCGGATCATCGACAGCAGCGCGGCGACCCGCTGCCCCGCCGCGTCGATCGCGTCCGTCGCGCACCGGGAGTCCAGGGGGTCCCGACGGCCGGCCGAGGCGGCGTCGGCGTCGAGGCAGCGGCGGACGTCGTTGGCGCCGATCGTCACCGTGACCAGGGCGGTGTCGGGGTGTGCCCGCAGATGCGCTCGGGCCGCTGCGAGCTGCGACCCGTGCCGGTAGTCGCAGCGCCCACCCGCGAGCAGCGTCGCGGTCGTCTCGCCGGTGCAGGCGAGATTCGTCACCCGCACCGGCCGACCGGCGGCGCGCAGACCGGCGGCCACGACCCCGACATAGCCGCCGGAGCGATCGTCCCCGGCCGAGCGGCCGGGGCTCGCCGGCCGGTAGCCGGCCGCGAGAGAGTCACCGAGGGACAGGTAGCGCAGCGGTCGCTCGCCGGCTCTGGCCTGCCCGGGAGCGGCCTGCGTGGCGGCGTGCGTCGTGGCGGTCGGCGCGGGGGCGGCCTGGGCGGGGGCGCTCACGAAGGTCAGCGTCGCGCCGACGACCGACCATGCCAGGACCGCGCGCAGGGCGCCGGAGCGGACGGACATCCTCGAGGGCACAGGCATGGGGGTCTCCTTGAGCGGCAATGGATCTCACGCGATCGACGCGACCTCCCCCCGGGATGTCACAGGTCTGTGGTCAGGGTACGGCCGCGGCCACCTACGCTGGCGCAATGCCGTGGAGTCCGCCGAGATCGACGCCGACGCCGACGCAGAGCCCGACGCCGACGCAGCGCCCGACGCCGACACGGAGCCCGACGCCGACGCAGCGCCCGACGCCGACACGGAGCCCGACCCTGACGCCGCCACCGCCGGAGGCCGTCGTGCC
>JAVTVZ010000018.1:82163-83551 GCA_032229625.1 Dermatophilaceae bacterium
CGACGCCGACACGGAGCCCGACCCTGACGCCGCCACCGCCGGAGGCCGTCGTGCCCGCCGCGCAGTGGCGCGGCGCGCAGGCGGCGCACGAGGCCCGCGTCGATGCCGCGGCGGCGGGCCACCTCGCGCGGCGTGGCCAGGGCCGCGCGCACCCGGTCGAGGACTTCCTGTGGGTCTATTACCGCTTCCGGCCCGGGCAGCTGCGTCGCTGGCATCCCGGGCCCGGCGTGTGGCTGCAGGAGGACCCCGATTCCCCGGCGCCGCAGCGACAGTGGCGGCATTACCGGGTCCGTCGCGGCGCGGGCCCGGCGCCGGCGCACGACTGCGTCGGGCTCGACGTGCCCGCCTTCCTCGCGCACCGCGGCGAGGCGGTGCGCGACGTGCTCGCGCTGCTCGAGGCGACGGCCGCCCGTGCGCCGCGGCACGGCTGCTTCGGGCTGCACGAGTGGGCGATGGTCTATCGCAGCGACGAGACCCGCCACCCGTGGCCGCTGCGGCTGGGCGCGCAGGGCACCGACGACGTCGTGCGCTCGCACCCGCTGCGCTGCACGCACTACGATGCGTTCCGCTTCTTCACCGGTGAGGCCGCGCCGCTCAACGAGATGACGCCGACCCTGGCGCTGCGCCCCGCGCTGGAGCAGCCGGGCTGCCTGCACGCGGGCATGGACCTCTACAAATGGGCCTACACGCTGACCCCGGCGATCCCCAGCGACCTCGTCATGGACTGCTTCGCGCATGCGCGGGCGGCCCGGGAGATCGACATGCGCGCCGCGCCCTACGACCTGCGCGAGCTCGGCTACGAGCCGATCCCCATCGAGACGGCGCAGGGGCGGGCCCGCTACGTGCAGGAGCAGCAGCGGTCGGCCCGGGCGGCGGCGCCGCTGCGTGCCCGGCTCATCGACGCGTGCCGACGGCTGCTCGACCCCGCAGTGGGCGGCGCAGGCCCCGCTCAGCGGTCGCCGTGCGGCCCGTAGACGAGGACGCCGACGACGGGCACGGCGAGGAACCACATCCAGCTGCGGGTGAGGAAGAAGAGCACGAGGGCGACGATCGGGGTCAGACCCATGATCGTGTGGCGGGCCCGCGGCCCGAGGCGACCCATCGCCGTCACCGCCGCGGGCGGCGCTCGCCGCAGTCGTCGCCGCGCTCGCCGTCCCCGCGGCCGTAGACGACCATCCCGACGATGGGGATGGCCAGGAAGATCCACCACGGCACGCTCGCCGCGAAGAAGAGCAACACGCAGACCAGCGGGGTCAGCCCGGTGACGGTCGCGGCGGTCCGCTTGTCCAGGCGCAGCAGGCCGTGCGTGCGGTCATCGGGCGTGAGCGTCGACGACCCCGGACTCGGCGGCGACTCGGGGGGCGACTGGGGGTGCGACTCGGGGGGCG
>JAVTVZ010000018.1:83651-85330 GCA_032229625.1 Dermatophilaceae bacterium
GACCCCGGACTCGGCGGCGACTCGGGGGGCGACTGGGGGTGCGACTCGGGGGGCGCGGAGGCGGCGGGGCGGACCCCCGCGGGCGGCTCGTAGCCGGCCAGCACCGGGCCGGTGGCTCCGCCGCGCGGGGGGAGGTCGGCCACGGCCGCGTCGAGGTCGCCGCGGGTGCGGGCGTGCCGCAGCAGGGTCAGCCGGCGCTCGTGCTCGCCGGGGTCGATGGCCCCCTCGCGCCATCGTCGGTCCAGGAGGTCGCGCGCCTGGCCGAGCTCGTCGTCGGTGAGGCCCTCGGGCGAAGTCATGGTGTGATTCTGCCCACTGCGCGGGAGCGGCGCACCGTCGGCCCACCGGTCGCGCGTGTCCGCCACCCGACCGGCCACAGCGCCGACGGACCGGCGCGCCCGGGTCGTCGCGCGGCCCGGGCGCGGTGCTCGGGCAGCTCAGGCCAGTCGCGTCATCCAGCCGTGGGGGTCCGCCGCGCGGCCGTACTGGATGTCGAGCAGTCGGCCGCGGATGTCGGCGGTCGTCGCGCCGACGCCGCCGTCGACGGCGGGGTCACCGACGCTCACCTCGCCCCCGTCCCACTTCAGGGTGCCGACGGGCGTGACGACCGCGGCGGTGCCGCAGGCGAAGACCTCCGCGAGCTCCCCGGAGGCCGCGGCGTCCTTCCACTCCTGGATCGGGATGCGGCGCTCCTCGGGCTGCAGGCCCATCTCCTTGGCGATCTGCAGGATCGAGGCGCGCGTGACGCCTTCGAGGATCGTGCCCGTCAGCTCGGGGGTGACCAGGCGCCCGTCGCGGTAGACGAGGAAGAGGTTCATGCCGCCGAGTTCCTCGATGTAGGTGTGCGTCGAGGAGTCGAGGAAGACGGCCTGGTCGCAGCCGTGCGCCGCGCCCTCGAGCTGCCCGGCCAGGCTCGAGGCGTAGTTGCCGCCGCACTTGGCGGCGCCGGTGCCGCCCTCGCCGGCGCGCGCGTAGTCCGTCGAGACCCACAGCGACACCGGCTTCATCCCGCCGGGGAAGTAGGCGCCCGCGGGCGAGGCGATGATGCTGAAGGTGACCTCGTTGGCCGGGCGGACCCCGAGGAACGCCTCGGAGGCGAACATGAAGGGCCGCAGGTAGAGCGAGGTCTCCCCCGTGCCGTAGGCCGGGACCCACGCGTTGTCAGTCTCCACGAGCGCTGTGACGGCCGCCAGGAAGTCCTCCTCCGGCAGCTCCGGCAGTGCCAGTCGCCCGGCGCTGCGGATGAGGCGTCGCGCGTTCTGCTCGGGGCGGAACGCCCACACCGAGCCGTCCTCGTGGCGGAACGCCTTGAGGCCCTCGAAGATCTCCTGGGCGTAGTGCAGGACCGCCGCGGCCGGGTCGAGCTGGAAGGGCCCGTAGGGGCGGACCTGCCCGTCGTGCCAGCCCTGGCCCTTGGTCCAGGTCGCGACGACCATGTGATCGGTGAAGCGCGTGCCGAATCCCGGGTCGGCCAGAGCCGAGGCGCGCTCGGCGTCGCTCGTCGGCTGGGGGTGGGCGGCAACGGGGAAGGTCAGCGACATGGCGCGCGGCTCCTGACGTCTGGGGGCGGGCTGTGTCTTGCAGGGTACCGGCGCGGCTTCGATCGGCCAGCCCCCTCGCGGGACACGTCGACCACCCGGGAGGCGCCGCCGTGGCCCGGCGTGGTCCGGCGCGGCCCG
>JAVTVZ010000018.1:85430-101158 GCA_032229625.1 Dermatophilaceae bacterium
CACGTCGACCACCCGGGAGGCGCCGCCGTGGCCCGGCGTGGTCCGGCGCGGCCCGGCGTGGCCCGGCGCGGCCCGCCACAGCCCCGGCAGGCCGTGCGCTGAGGATGCGAGAGCTCGTCGCGTCCGCGCCTGATCGGTGTGATCTCGGCGTTTGATCTCGGCGGCGATGTCGGCGTTGTGGCTTCGCGATCGGGCTCGCACAGCGCACCCTGGGAGACGCCCACCTGGGCCGACCGGCAAAAAGCTTGCCGGAGTGGACGATTCACGAGGGGACGAGCGCACCATGAGCACACGGACGCGGCGGAGGGGTGTATCCGCCGGCACCCGGTGGCACCACCCGAGAGTGCGGCACCGTCAGGACGGGTGGGCCTGGCAGTGTCGTTGCGGAGCGGCGGGTCACGGGGGTGACTCGCTGCTGGGCTGGCAGTTGACCTACATCGCGGCCCGCCGCCACGCGGACCTCGCGACGGGCTGAGGCCCCGGTCGCGACCTCACCGGCTGCGCCCGGCGTCGCCGGAGCCGGCGGCGCGGGTGCGGCGGTGAGGATCCGGCGCGGTCGGCGCCGTCAGCCCAGGCGCGCCGCGATCGCGGCGCCGATCTGCGACGTCGAGCGCGCGGGCGCGTCACGGCGCTCGAGCAGGTCGGCGGCGACGGCGTCCTCGACGCGCCGCGCGAGGTCGGCGTGGCCGAGGTGCTCGAGCAGGAGCGCGACCGACAGGATCGTCGCGGTCGGGTCGGCCTTGCCCTGGCCGGCGATGTCGGGGGCGGAGCCGTGCACCGGCTCGAACATGCTCGGCGCGGTGCCGTCCGGGTTGATGTTGCCGCTGGCGGCCAGGCCGATGCCGCCGACGACGGCCCCGGCGAGGTCGGTGACGATGTCGCCGAAGAGGTTGTCCGTGACGATGACGTCGAAGCGGCCCGGGTCGGTCGCCAGGAAGATCATCGCGGCGTCGACGTGCTGGTAGGCGGTGGTCACGTCGGGGAACTCGGCGCCCACCTCCTCGACGGTGCGGCGCCACAGGTGACCGGCGTAGGACAGCACGTTGTGCTTGTGCACGAGGGTCAGGTGCTTGCGGGGGCGGGCCTGCGCGCGGGCGAAGGCGTCGCGCACGACCCGCTCCACCCCGTAGCGGGTGTTGACGCTCACCTCGGTGGCGACCTCCGCGGGCGTGCCGACGCGCAGCGCGCCCCCGTTGCCGGTGTAGGGGCCCTCGGTCCCCTCGCGCACGACGACGAAGTCGATGCCCTCCGGCGCGACGCGCGCGACGTCCAGCGGGCTGGTCACGCCGGGATAGAGCCGCGCCGGGCGCAGGTTGACGTAGTGATCGAAGGCGAAGCGGATCGTCAGGAGCAGCTGCCGCTCCAGGATGCCGCTGGGCACACTGGGGTCCCCCACGGCGCCCAGGAGGATCGCGTCGTGCCGACGCAGCTCGTCCAGCGTGCCCGCGGGCAGTGCCTCGCCGGTGCGGTGCCAGCGGGCGGCGCCCAGGTCGTAGTCGGTCGTCGCGACGTCGATCCCCGCACCGCTGGTCGCGGCCCGCAGGACCGCCAGGCCCTGCTCGACGACCTCGGGACCGATGCCGTCGCCGGCGATGACCCCGATGTCGAGCTGCTGCGCCCGACCCGCCCGACCTGCCTGATCCGCCTGACCCGATGCTGTCTGCGCCATGCCGAGGAGGCTAGCTCGCCGTCTTGCGCCTCGATACAGCCGTCTCGCCCCGCGGAAGCCTGCCCGGGGAAGCGCCGGAACGCCCCGCTGCGCAGGCCAGACGGCACGATGACCCGCTCCCATGGTTCTCACAGTGCACGTGCACCAATAGTGAAATCTGAGAGAAAGCTGGCGATAGGTGGGTGTATCAACCCGCTGCCGGGTCCGACAAACCCTCGACCCGTCACCTTCGAAAGGGTGCGAGTCTCCATGCCTGCACTTCGCGACCGCTTCGCCACTCTGGGCGTCCGCGGCAAGATCCTCTCCGTCGGCGTCATCGGGCTCCTCGGCGCGCTCATCCTCGCCGGGGTCAATGCCTGGTCCCTGGCGCGCATGAATGCCGCGGCCGAGGAGATCAATGCCGCCTACGGCGTCGAGAAGGCAGCCTTGGAACTCGTCGCCGACACCAACAACCTCAACGGCTTCCAGAACGGCTACATGCTCGACGCCCACACGATCGGCACCAAGGCCGCCTCCGGTGAGTCGCGCGCGCAGTACGAGAAGTCGGTCGCCTCGGTCCAGCAGAAGCTGGCCGACTTCCCGACCCTGCGCACCGACCAGGGCAAGGCCGCGATGGCCGAGGTGACGAAGGACGTCGAGGCGTTCTTCGCCCTCGACGCGCAGATCCTGGGCCTGGTCACCAAGGGCGACGCCGCGTCGCTCGAGCGGGCGGACACGCTGACGGCCGGTGAGGCCACCAAGCTGGCCGAGGCGACGACGGCCGCGGGCGCCGAGCTCGTGGCCTCCGCGGAGACTCGGGTCGCCGCCGCCATGGACGCCAAGTCCGCGGCCTCCCTGCAGGCGACGATCCTGCTCATCATCACCCTGCTCGCGGTCGCGGCCGCGCTCGCCACGGCGGCGCTGGCGATCAGCCGGGCCATGCTGCGGGCCGTGCAGGCCGTGCGCACGAGCATGGAGGCCATGGGCCGCGGCGACCTCACCGTCGAGGCGCACGTCGACTCCCGCGACGAGATCGGTGAGATGGCCCGCGCGTCGGAAGCCAGCCGCAAGTCGATCGGGTCGCTCCTGGCCGAGGTGAGTCAGGTGTCCTCGACCGTCGCCGCCGCCTCCGAGGAGCTCTCCGCCAACGCGGCCGAGTCCGGCGTCGCCACCCAGTCCGCGGCCGACGCGCTCGGCGGCATCGCCGGCTCCGCCGACGACATGTCCCGCAACATCCAGACCGTCGCCGCCGGCACCGAGGAGATGACCGCCTCGATCCGCGAGATCGCCAAGTCCGCCAACGACGCCGCCGGCGTCGCCGCCCAGGCCGTGCACGTCGCCGACATGACGAACTCGACCGTCGCCAAGCTCGGCGAGTCCAGCGTCGAGATCGGCAACGTCGTCAAGACGATCACCTCGATCGCCGAGCAGACCAACCTGCTCGCGCTCAACGCCACCATCGAGGCGGCCCGCGCCGGCGAGGCCGGCAAGGGCTTCGCCGTCGTCGCCAACGAGGTCAAGGACCTCGCCCAGGAGACCTCGAAGGCCACCGAGGACATCGGCCGCCGCGTCGAGGCCATCCAGCTCGACACCGAGGCCGCCGTCGCCGCGATCAGCGAGATCGCCACGATCATCGCCCAGATCAACGACTCCCAGGCGACCATCGCCTCCGCCGTCGAGGAGCAGACCGCGACGACCAACGAGATGAGCCGCAACGTCACCGACGCCGCCGGCAGCTCCACCTCCATCGCCAGCAACGTCAAGGATGTCGCCCAGCGCTCCCACGAGGTGCACCTCGGCTCCCGCAGCGCCGCCGACGCCGCCGGCGACCTCGCCAAGCACGCCGCTCAGCTGCAGGGGCTCGTCAACCGGTTCACCTACGTCTGAGGCGGGCTGCTGCCTGGCAGCTCGACTGGTCGACAGCGTCACGGAGGGCGTCACCGCATGCGGTGACGCCCTCCGCGGCGTGGCGCCCGGGCCCGCCGCGGCCCTCGGGTCGCCGTCACGGCCGACGCCTGCGAGTCTGGACCCTTCGGGCGACCCGGGCGCACCCGGGCAGGCCCGCGCGCGCCACGTGATCCGCCGGTGGCCGCGATGAGCCGTCGCCAGACAGCAGCCATCGACCCGTCGAGGGAGCAGCGTGTTCGAAGAGCAGATAGCGACCCTGGTCAGTGCCCTGTGGAGCACGCCGATGATCTACCTCGTCCTCGCGGTCGGGGCCTTCTTCACCCTCCGATTGCTCCTCCCTCAGGTGCGCCGCATCCCCGACATGGTGCGCTACCTCGTCCGCGGTGGTGATTCCTCGCGCGGCATCTCCTCGTTCCAGGCCTTCGCGATGGCGCTCGGCGGCCGGGTCGGGGTCGGCAACATCGCCGGAGTCGCCACGGCGATCCACTTCGGCGGTCCCGGCGCGATGTTCTGGATGTGGGTGACGGCGTTCATCGGCTCCGCGGTCGCCGTCGTCGAGTCCTCCCTGGCCCAGGTGTGGAAGCAGGAGGTCAACGGCGAATACCGCGGCGGCCCGGCCTACTACATCGAGAAGGGCCTGAAGCTGAAGTGGTTCGCGGCGCTCTACGCGCTCGCCACCGTCTTCGCCTGCACGATCAGCGGCCCCTCGATCCAGGCCTTCAACATCGCCGAGTCGGTCGACAACGCGACCGGCATCGACCCGCGGATCACCGGCTTCGTCGTCGCGGCCCTCTTCTGCGCGGTCGTCCTCGGCGGCATGCGGCGCATCGGCAAGGTCTGCGGGCTCGTCGTGCCGATCATGGCGGCCGCCTACATCCTGCTCGGGCTCGTCATGCTCGTCATCAACGCCGACGTCGTGCCCGCGATGTTCGGCCTCATCGTCCGCAGCGCCTTCGGTGGCGAGGCGATGTTCGGCGGCATGCTCGGGGCGATCATCATGTGGGGTGTGCGCCGCGCGATCTACTCCTCCGAGGCCGGCACGGGCTCCGGGGCGCAGGCCTCCGCGGCCGCCGAGGTCTCGCACCCGGTGAAGCAGGGCCTGGCCCAGGGCTTCTCGGTCTACGTCGACACGCTCTTCGTCTGCACGATCACCGGCCTGATGATCCTGTCGACGAACAGCTACAACGTGGAGGGCCCCGACGGGCAGCTCATCGTGCAGTACGCGCCCGGTCTCGAGGCCGGCCCCGCCTACACCCAGGCGGCGATCGACAGCGTCTTCCCCGGCTTCGGCTCGGGCTTCGTCGCGATCGCGATGTTCTTCTTCGCCTTCACGACGCTGCTGTCCTTCGGCTTCTACGCCGACACGAACATCGCCTACCTCGTGCGGTCGGAGCGCTGGGAGCGCCCCGTCAACACCGTCTTCCAGCTCATCCTCGCCGCGTCGATCCTGCTCGGCTCGTTCCGCTCCTCGGAGTTCGCGTGGAGCCTGGCCGACGTGGGCATCGGGCTCTACACGTGGATCAACCTCATCGCGCTCGCCTTCCTCAGCCCCAAGGCCGTCGCGGTCTTCAAGGACTACGAGCGTCAGCGCCGCGCCGGCAAGGACCCGATCTTCCGGCCGGAGTCGGTCGGCATCACGAACGCCGGGCTGTGGGACACGATCGCCGACCGGTACGAGCACGAGCAGCCGGCCACGGACCACGCGAAGCGCTGAGCCGCACGTCACGGACTCACGACGACATGGCGAAGGGTCGGCATCCCCGGTGGGATGCCGACCCTTCGTCTGTCGTTCGTCCGAGTCGACGATCGATCAGGAGTGGCCCTGGTCGCGCAGGTCCATCGACTCCTGCAGGGCGCGGCGCGCCTCGATCTGCTCTTCGGTCATCGTGATCCCGTCCTTCCCCGCCTCACGCTCGACGCCCAGCTCGGGGGCGGCGCATGAGGCTCGTTCGCGTGTGCAGATGTCGACCGTGCACCGCTGCGGTGCGACGCGGGACACCCTCGGGATCGCCGGGGCCCGGTCTCGGTCAGCGGAGGAGCGCCGGAGGTCACCGGCGACGTCATCCGCTGGTCACTGTACGACGCCTCTGACGCCCGAAAACAGACGAATGCCGCATGTCGAGACGCGAATCTCCCCTGGTGGACGTCCTGATCTGAGCTCATCGGGCCAGGCTCGCATGCGACGCCGCAGGTCGCAGGGGCTTTTCGCCGCGGGTCTACGGGACGAGATCGGCCAGGGCCAGCGGGATCGAGACCCCGGCGACGGTGAGGACCACCTGCTCGCGCGGCGCGACCTCGACGAAGAGACCGTCGGCGCCGCGCTCCTCGTAGAGCCACAGCTCACCGGGGTCGCTGCGCAGGTCGACGACGAGGTAGGAGGAGATGCCGGCGAGGGCGTAGTCGCGGCGCTTAGACACGTGATCGGGCTCGACCGAGGACTCCGAGACGAACTCGGCGACGAAGAGCGCCTGGTCGTGCCGGATGCGACGGATCTGCGCGGACTGCGCGCCGCGACGCAGTGCCGCGGCCGGGGCGACGACGACGTCGGGCCGGCGCACGGTCGGGCGCGGCACCTCCCACAGGGTGACGTCGAGACTGCCGACAGCGAGCCAGTCGCCGCGCTGACGGTTGAGCGCGAGAGCGAGCATCATCACCGCGCCACGATCGACCGGCCCCTCTCCCCCTGGCATCGTCGGCACGCCCTCGACCAGCTCGAAGGCGTCATCACGCCGGCCGACACACTCATCCCACTGCGTCAGGTCGGCTCGGCTCGGCAGTTCCGACGTCACCTCGTGGCTCACCAAGACTCCTTCCGGCTTCCAGCTTCCGTCTCACGGCTCCTGCTTTCAGCGCTCAACCCGACGTCCCGGGCACATCACCAGGCCGGCCGCGCACCTTGCTCTGGCCCACTCGCCCTACGCCAGCAGGTCATCGACCTCGATGGCGACGGGGTGCCCGTCGATCGTCACGGTGACCGCTGATCCTGACTGGCTCACCTCATACGTCCCGCGGGCGTCCACCAGCTCGTAGAGCGTCAGCGTCCCGGACTCCGCGCGCAGGTCGACGACGAGGTAGGCCGGGATACCGACCTGCGCGTACTCCCGGCGCTTGGTGACGAAATCGCGCTCGACCGACGACGGCGAGACGACCTCCGCGACGAGCACCACGTCGGCGGCGTCCACCCGCCCCGATCCGTCGCGACGGCCGACCTCCGGACGAACGAGCACCACGTCAGGCCGACGCACGGTCGGTGCCGGGTCGCCCGCCAGGGTCACGTCGAGGTCGGTCCCCGCGATCCACCGCCGCCGGCCGGCATTGAGCACGCCGGCCAACAGGGTCCCCGCGATGCGATTCCTCGGGCTCTCGCCTGGTGCCATCGTCGGGACGCCTTCGACGAGTTCGTAGCTGTCGTCACGTCGCGACACCACGGCGTCCCAGGCTGCCAGATCCGCATACCTCGGCAGGCCGCCCGGCTCGCGGGCTTCGACGACCTCGGGTTCCACCACACCATCCACCTCCGACACGCTAGCCGCAGAAACGCAGCGCGGCCCCGCACCTCGGGCAGAGGTGCGGGGCCGCGAAGAAGCGGCGTCAGTGACGTCAGTTGCGAGAAGCCGAGCCCTCGACGTAGTCGGAGTCGGTGTCCTTGACCCAGGCCATGAGCTTGCGCAGCTCCTTGCCGGTGGCCTCGATCGGGTGCTTGGCACCCTTCTCGCGCAGCTCCTTGAACTCCTTCGCGCCGTTGTCCTGGTCGTCGATGAAGCGCTTGGCGAACGCGCCGCTCTTGATGTCGGCGAGGACGTCGGCCATGTTCTCCTTCACCTGCGGGGAGATGACGCGCGGGCCCGAGACGTAGTCGCCGTACTCCGCCGTGTCCGAGATCGACCAGCGCTGCTTGGCGATGCCGCCCTCGATCATGAGGTCGACGATGAGCTTGAGCTCGTGGAGGCACTCGAAGTAGGCGACCTCGGGCTGGTAGCCCGCCTCGACGAGGGTCTCGAAGCCGTACATCACGAGCTGGCTCGCGCCACCGCACAGGACGGCCTGCTCGCCGAAGAGGTCGGTCTCGGTCTCCTCGGTGAAGGTCGTCTTGATGCCGCCGGCGCGCAGGCCGCCGATCGCCTTCGCGTAGGACTTCGCGAGCGCCCAGGCGTTGCCCGAGGCGTCCTGCTCGACGGCGACGAGCACCGGCACGCCGCGGCCGTCGACGAACTCGCGGCGCACGAGGTGACCCGGGCCCTTGGGGGCGACCATGAAGACGTCCGAGGACGCCTCGGGCGTGATGTAGTCGAAGCGGATGTTGAAGCCGTGCCCGAAGACCAGCGCGGTGCCCTCGTTGAGGTTCGGCTTGATCTCCTGCGCGTAGACGGTGCGCTGCACCTGGTCCGGCGTGAGGATGACGACGACGTCCGCCTCCTTGACGGCGTCGGCGACGGTCAGGACCCGCAGGCCCTCCGCCTCGGCCTTGGCGCGGCTGCCGCTGCCCTCGGCGAGACCGACGCGGACGTCGACGCCGGAGTCGCGCAGGTTGAGGGCGTGCGCGTGGCCCTGGCTGCCATAGCCGATGACCGCGACCTTGCGGCCCTGGATCACCGACAGATCGGCGTCGTCGTCATAGAACATCTCGGCCACGAGTGGCTCCTTCTCTTGCGTACGGGGTTACGGGGGTTGGTCTGGGGTGCGCGGCGGCTCAGTGCCGCAACGCGCGATCGGTGATGGAGCGCGGTCCACGTCCGATGGCGACGAGGCCGGACTGGACGATCTCCTTGACACCGTAGGGCTCGAGCAACGTGAGCAACGCCTCGAGCTTCTCGATGCGGCCCGTCGCCTCGATCGTCACCGAGTCCGTCGCGACATCGACGACCCGGGCGCGGAAGAGCTCGATCGTCTCCAGGACGTGCGAGCGGGTCGCCGCCTCGGTCTTGACCTTGACGAGGATGATGCGGCGCGCGACCGTGCTCTCCGGCTCCAGCTCGACGACCTTGAGCACCTCGACGAGCTTGTTGAGCTGCTTGGTCACCTGCTCCAACGGCAGCTCGTCCGCGTCGACGAGCACCGTCATCCGCGAGATCTCCTCGTGCTCGGTCGGGCCGACCGCCAGGGAATGGATGTTGAAGCCCCGCCGGGAGAAGAGCGCCGAGACGCGCGTCAGCACACCCGGCTTGTTCTCCACCAGCACCGACAGGACATGCATGTTGCTCACGCCGCCACTCCCTCGCCGCACCCGCGGCCTCGAATCTGCGCTCGTTTCCTCACGACCCTCACTCCTCGCGGTCCCACACCGGCGAGACGCCACGCGCATACATGATCTCGTCGTTGCTGACGCCCGCGGGCACCATCGGCCAGACCATGGCGTCGCGGCACACGACGAAGTCGACGACGACCGGCCGGTCGTTGATCGCCAACGCCGCCCGGATCGTGTCGTCGACATCCTCCGCGCGCTCGCAGCGCAGCCCGGCACAGCCGTAGGCGTCGGCGAGCTTGACGAAATCGGGGATGCGCTCCCCGCCGTGCGCCGTGTGCAGATCGGTATTGGAGTAGCGCTCGTTGTAGAAGAGCGTCTGCCACTGCCGGACCATGCCCAGGCTCGAGTTGTTGATGATCGCGACCTTGATCGGGATGTTGTTGATGACGCAGGTCGCCAACTCCTGGTTCGTCATCTGGAAGCAGCCGTCGCCGTCGATCGCCCACACGGTGCGCTCCGGCTCGGCGGCCTTGGCGCCCATGGCCGCCGGCACCGCGAAGCCCATCGTGCCCAGACCGCCGGAATTCAGCCAGCTGTTGGGGCGCGCGTAGTTGACGAACTGCGCCGCCCACATCTGGTGCTGGCCCACACCGGCGACGTAGGTCGCGTCCGGGCCGGTGAGCGCACCGATGCGCTCGATGACGTATTGCGGCGCCATCTGGCCGCTGTCGGGGACGACGTAGCCGACCGGATACGTCTCCTTCCAGCCGCGGACCTCCTCGCGCCACGCCGAGTAGTCACCGAGGGCGTCCGGCGCCGACATCGCGCGCTGCAGCTCGGCGAGCACCTCGCCGCAGTCGCCGACCATCGGCACGTCCGCGACCCTGTTCTTGCTGATCTCGGCCGGGTCGATGTCGGCGTGGATGACCTTGGCCAGCGGCGCGAACGTGCTCAACTTGCCCGTGACCCGGTCGTCGAAGCGCGTGCCCAGGGCGATGAGCAGGTCGGCCTTCTGCAGGCCGGTCACCGCGGCGACCGAGCCGTGCATGCCCGGCATCCCCAGGTGCAGCGGGTGGTCGTCCGGCACGGCGCCACGCGCCATGAGGGTCGTCACCAGCGGAATCTGCGTCAGCTCGACGAACTCGCGCAGCGCCTCCGACGCGCGGGCGCGGATCACCCCGCCACCGATGTAGAGGACCGGTCGCCGCGCGGCCTTGATGAGCCGCGCCGCCTCACGGATCTGCTTGTTGTGCGGCTTGGTCACCGGCCGGTAGCCCGGCAGCTCGAACTTCGGCGGCCACGAGAAGGTCGTCTGCCCCTGCAGCGCGTCCTTGGTGATGTCGACGAGCACGGGACCGGGGCGACCGGTGCTCGCGATGTGGAAGGCCTCGGCGATGGCCCGCGGGATCTGCGCCGGGTCCGTCACCAGGTAGTTGTGCTTGGTGATCGGCATCGTGATGCCGCGGATGTCCGCCTCCTGGAAGGCGTCCGTGCCGATCGCGGCGCTGCCGACCTGGCCGGTGATCGCGACGATCGGCACCGAGTCCATCGCGGCGTCGGCCAGCGGGGTCACGAGGTTCGTCGCGCCCGGGCCGGAGGTCGCCATGCAGACCCCGACCTTGCCCGTCGCCACGGCATACCCCTCGGCGGCGTGGCCGGCGCCCTGCTCGTGGCGCACGAGGATGTGCCGGACCCGCTGGGAATCCATGAGCGGGTCGTACGCCGGCAGGATCGCCCCGCCCGGCATCCCGAAGACGACGTCCGCGCCGACCTCCTCGAGGGAGCGCACGAGGCTCTGGGCACCCGTGACGTTCTCGATCGTGATGGGGCGGGACGCGGCACCCGCGGGTGGCGCGGGGCGCGGGACGGGCGCGCCGCCGGGCGCGACCGGGACGGGGTGCGCCCCGGACCCGGGATGTGTGCCGGGGGGAGGCGCCGCAGGGGCCGTCCCGGAGGGTCGTGGTGTGCTCGACACGATGACTTCACCGCTTCCTTGAGGTGCGCTCAGGCGCTGCCTACCTCAGCTACTGGTTCTGCCGCATGGCGTCCGAATCGCACGGACCGACCTGATCTGCGGGATGAGCCGAGCACGATGAAGAGGCGACCCGTCCCACAAAAAATCCCCTTGGCCCGGCGGGCAAAGGGGAAGCGCGTCGAACGGGAAAACGTCCGACACGCTCAGGGAAGTACGAGAATTCGGGCCATGGGTTTACCTTCACCCATGATTGCCGCCCAAGTCAAAGACACTTCCCGCAGGTCTTGCGATCCGGACGACTCCGTGCGTCTCGTGCTTGCCCACCGCTGCCCCGCCGCGGCGGCTCCCGGCCCGGGAGCCGCCGCGCGCCGGATGTCAGTCGCAGACGGCCCCGGCCGAGGCCGACCCGACGAGCCGGCGATACTTCGCCAGGACCCCCCGCTCGTAGCGCGGCGCCGGGTGCTCGACCCCGCTCGCGCGCCGCTGTGCCAGCTCCTCCTCGGGCACGAGCAGGTCGAGCGTGCCGGCGCCGACGTCGAGCCGGATGCGGTCGCCGTCGCGCACGTAGGCGATCGGCCCCTCGTCGACGGCCTCGGGCGCGACGTGCCCGACACACAGCCCGGTCGTGCCACCGGAGAAGCGACCGTCGGTCAGCAGCAGCACGTCCTTGCCCAGGCCCGCGCCCTTGATCGCGCCGGTCACGGCGAGCATCTCGCGCATCCCCGGCCCGCCCTTGGGCCCCTCGTAGCGGATGACGACGACGTCGCCGGCGCCGAGGGTGCCGTCCTCGACGGCATCCATCGCGCCGCGCTCGCCGTCGAAGACCCGCGCGGTGCCCTCGAAGACGTCGGACTCGAAGCCGGCCGACTTCACGACGGCCCCCTCGGGGGCCAGCGAGCCGGACAGGATCGTGAGCCCGCCGGTCGGGTGGATCGGCTCGTTGAGGGCGCGGATCACCCGGCCGTCGGGATCCGGCGGGGTGATGCCCGCGAGATTCTCGGCGACGGTGCGCCCCGTCACCGTCAGGCAGTCGCCGTGCAGCAGCCCCGCGTCCAGCAGCGCCTTCATGACGACCGGCACGCCACCGACCCGGTCGATGTCGGTCATGACGTGCTGCCCGAAGGGCTTGACGTCCGCCAGGTGGGGCACGGTGGCGCCGACCCGCCGGAAGTCCTCCATCGTCAGGTCGACCTGCGCCTCGTGGGCGATCGCCAGCAGGTGCAGCACCGCGTTGGTCGAGCCACCGAAGGCCATGACGACGGCGATCGCGTTCTCGAAGGCCTCCTTCGTCATGATGTCGCGGGCCGTGATGCCGCGCCGCAGCATCTGCACGACCGCCTCACCGGACTTGCGGGCGAAGCCGTCGCGCCGGCGGTCGGTCGCCGGGGGCGCGGCCGAGCCGGGCAGCGACATCCCGATCGCCTCGGCGACGCTGGCCATCGTGTTGGCCGTATACATCCCGCCGCACGCACCCTCACCGGGGCAGATCGCCCGCTCGATGGCGTCGACGTCGTCTCGCGACATCAGCCCGCGCGCGCAGGCACCGACGGCCTCGAAGGCGTCGATGATCGTCACCTGCTTCTGGGTGCCGTCGCTCAGCTTGGCGATGCCCGGCAGGATCGAGCCCGCGTAGAGGAAGACCGACGCCAGATCCAGCCGGGCCGCAGCCATGAGCATCCCGGGCAGCGACTTGTCGCAGCCGGCGAGCAGGACCGAGCCGTCGAGGCGCTCGGCCATCATCACGGTCTCGACCGAGTCGGCGATGATCTCGCGGCTGACCAGCGAGAAGTGCATGCCCTCGTGGCCCATCGAGATGCCGTCGGAGACGCTGATCGTGCCGAACTCCAGCGGATAGCCGCCGGCGGCGTGCACGCCGTCCTTGACCGCCTTCGCGAGCCGGTCCAGCGACAGGTTGCACGGCGTGATCTCGTTCCAACTGCTGGCGACGCCGATCTGCGGCTTGGCGAAGTCGTCGTCGCCCATGCCGACAGCCCGCAACATCCCGCGCGCGGCGGCCTTCTCCAGACCGTCGGTGACGTCGCGGCTACGAGGCTTGAGATCGGGGCTGTCGGTGGTCTGCGTCATGCCTCGCATCCTAGAGCGGAGCACCGACAGGCTCCGATGACCCCGCGCGTCGTCCCACCGGTCGACACCGGACACCCGCCGAGCATCCGCCGCCGATCCGCCGCGGCCCGGCCCGGCAGCCGCCCCTGCCGCCCCTGCCGCCGATGGGCCCCGGCTCAGCGCCTGGCCGTGGGCAGGCTCGCCGAGTGCCATCCCGACCAGCCGCCGCGGCCCGCGACCTGCGCACGGAACTGGTAGGTGGTCCCGGGGCGCGCCGTCAAGGTCGCCCCGGTCGCGGCGGTCCGCGCCTTCCACGTGCGCACCGGCCCCGGCGAGCGACGCCCGCCGGCGGCGATGACGACCTGGCGGTATTGCACGTCGTAGCGCGCCGCCGACCCACCGCCGGTCCAGGCGACCTTCGCCGCGCTGGCGCGCGCGTTGACGCGCGCCGTCGTCGAGGAGACCCGCGGCGGGGCGGGCGCGACCTTCGCCGCGGGGCGCACGGCCTTGACGGGAGCCGCCGCGGCCGCGCCCGTGGCGACCCGCACGACGGCCCGGGCGCCGACCGACTGCACCGTGACGCTCACGCCGCCGGAGTAGGAGCGGAAGGTCGCGCCGGGCGTGATCTCACGGGACACGTCGCTCGCGCGGCCCGTCGGCGTGGCGTCGAGCGTGACCGAGCCACGCTCCTGCCAGGCGGTGCGATCGACCTGCAGCACCCGCACGCCGTTGGCGACGTTCTGGTAGAGCCGCGAGTCGATGCCGGAGCGGACGCGGTATTCCACGAAGTAGACGGCACCGGACTTCGGGTCGACGACGCGGATCGCGCGGACACCGGACTCGGTATACATCGGGCTGAGGGTGACGGTGCGCACCCCCGAGGCGACCTCGACGACGTCCGCGCCCGAGATCAGACCGATGCGGCTGGCCTGGACGGAGGACAGCGTGCCGGCGCTGTCCAGGCTCGAGGCGGCCATGACGTCCCACGGGTAGCCGTATTCGACGAGCGCGCAGCCGCTGGGCACCGAGGTGAGGTCGACGTCACCGCGGGTGCACTGCAGCGCCTTGGCGTGACCCAGGCCGAAGTTGTGGCCGATCTCGTGCGCGAGCACCGGCCAGGCGGTGTCGGAGACGATGTTGACGCCGCCGTTGTTGACACCGGCGCCGATCGAGGCCAGGCCGTAGGGGCACCCGGCCCGGGCGGCCTCCTTCGGGAACGAGATGACGAGGTGCTTGTTGGGCCCCTCGACGAAGCCGCTGCGCTGCGCGGCCTCGGACCACAGGGCAAAGACGTCGTCCCCGCAGCGGTAGGCGGAGGTGTAGAGCGGGGTGATCTTGGCGATCCGCAGGGTGATGCCGCCGCCGGACACCCGCGACCAGTAGGCCGAGGCGTTCGCCACCTGCGCCGCGAGCTGGGCGTTCGTCGCGCTCGCACCGGAGAGCCCCTGGGGCACGACGACGGCGATCGTCAGGTCGTGCACCCCGCGGGTGTAGGACGAGACGGCCGCCCCGGCGACCTGCGTGTGCGTCGTCGTCAGCGTCGTGCCGGTGCGGGCCGCAGAGGCGGCGGTCGCCTTGGCGAGCCGGGAGGTCGGCTCGGCGGGCGTGCCGTCGAGCCCCTGCGCGAGGTCGTCGCGGTCGACGGGGACCGTCGTGCCGTCGGGGGCGAGCGTCTCGTTCGTGCTGGTCGCGGCGGCCGTGACCGCGCGGGGCACCTTCGCGGTGACGGTGACGGGGGTGCCTGCGTCGAGGCCGGCGACGGCCTGCTCGGGCACGGGCACGAAGACGCCGTCGGCGGTGCGCACGGCGGTGTCGTGGCCGCCTGTCGCGTCGTCGGCGGCGGTGTGCGCGACCGCGGGTCGGGCGGGTTCGTCGGCGAGACGCACGACGGTGCCGGCGACCTGGACGGTCCCCTCCGGCGCGGCGGCCGCGTGCTGGGCCGCGACGCTGCCGGTGGATCCGGCGATCGCGATGGCTGCGCCGACGGCGGTGAACGCCGACATGCGAACGATTCGTAGCGAAGAGCGCATCCCTGCTTCCCTTCCATGGGCTTCCTCGAACGCGCTTCCGTGCACGTCCCTGACCGACGCGCTTCCAGCGCGTCCGACTGGTCTATCGACCTGGACACCCGATGCCTGATCGCTTCGACCCCGCTGTGCCCGGCATCACTTGAATCATCAAGGGAGGGCTCGGAGCCCGAGCACTGTGACGTGCGTCACCCATCGCCCCGCCCCCAGGGACACGACGGGGTCGCCCGACGGGCACGCGATCGGGGCGATCGAGGCGGTCGGGGGCAACGGGCGCGGCGGGCGGACGACCGGTCAGCCGCGATGGAAGGCGACGACCGCGGAGTCCGGCGAGGGGAAGGCCGACCAGTCGCCGCGATGCCCGACGACGGCCACCGCGGCGGGCGGCCAGCCACGCCCGGGGCCGTCTGCGCCGGAGGGCAGGCGCTGCTCGAGCTCCGCGGCGAGCCCGGGGATGCCGGGCGCGTGCCCGATGACCACGAGGGCGCCGACGTCGTCGGGCACCGCGCGGATCGACTCGGCGATCTCGTCGGGGTAGGCGTCGTAGAGGGCGTCGTCGACGCCGGCCGTCAGGGCGCTCAACCCGGCTTCGACGAGGCAGTCCCAGGTCTGACGGGTGCGCACCGAGGGGCTGACGAGGGCCGCCTGGGGGCGGACGCCCTGGTCGGCGAGCCAGGCGCCGACCGCGGCGGCCTCACGCCGGCCCTGCGCGCTCAGCTCGCGGCCGATGTCGCCGGCGGCGGAGAAGGACTGGGCCTGCGCGTGGCGCATGAGGACGAGGAGGCGGAGCTGCGGATCGGCCATGGCCGCCATTGTGGCCGGGTGAGCGACCCGGCAGGCCCCGACGTGCCGCCCGACATGTGGACCGAGGTCTCGCGCTCCGGGGGTAGGCAAGGCTAACCTCAGGCCATGATCGTCTGT
>JAVTVZ010000019.1:0-1601 GCA_032229625.1 Dermatophilaceae bacterium
GCCGCCGGCGGCGCGCACCCGGTCGACCATGCCGGTCAGCCCGCGCGTGGGCACGCGCTGCGGGTCGAATCCGGCGCCGTCGTCGCTGACGGTGAAGGCGAGCACCCCGTCGACGTCGACGTCGCCGACCTGCACGCGGATGATGTCGGCGCCGGAGTGCCGGTCGGCGTTGTGCATCGCCTCCAGGCAGCAGAAGTAGACGGCGTTCTCGATCGGGGCGGCATACCGTCCGGCCCCGGTCGCCTCGACGTGGCAGCGCCGCCCGCTGCGGCGGGCCGCGGCCGCGAGCGCCGGGCCGAGGCCGCGCTGCTCCAGCAGCGCCGGGTAGATGCCGTGGGCCAGGTCGCGCAGCTCGCGGATGGCGTCGTGCAGCTCGGCGTGAGCGGTCGCCAGGGCGTCGCGGGCCTGGTCGGGGTCGTCGGCGACGAGCCGGGCGGCGAGGCCGAGCCGCACGGACAGCGCGGACAGCCGCTGCTGGGCACCGTCGTGCAGGTCGCGCTCGATGGCGCGGCGGGCGTCGTCGGCGGCTGAGGCGAGACGACTGCGGGAGAGCGCGAGTTCGCGGGCCTGCTCGGTGAGTCGGCTGGTGTGCAGCCACAGCCCGATCGCGACGACGCTGACGACCGCGACGACGAAGAGGACGAGCAGCGGCACGCTGATGAAGGCCTCCGGCTGCAGCGCCGACCCTTGCTCGCGGCGCCACTCCCCCAGGCCGGCGATCGCGCCGGTCGTGACGATCGTCAGGGCGGTGACGGCGACGACCTGCCGGGGCGGCAGGAAGTCGACGAGCAGCACGAGCGGCACGACGACGGCGAAGAGCGCGACCGGCGTGATGAAGGGCGAGACATAGGCCACCCCCACCGCCGGTAGCCAGTTCGCGACGATCATCAGCATCGCCGCCGGCCACGCGTGTGACCTGCGGACGAAGGCCCGCCCGATCGTCAGCAGCAGCGCGCCACCGGCCAGGCACAGCGCGCTGACCGTCAAGGTGTGGCTCGACGTCAGCGTCAGGCGCAGGACGACGAGCACGGCCGTCGAGGCCCACAGCGCGACGGCGTTGACGCCGAGGAGGTGCGCGATGCGCCGCGCGGCGACGGCCTCGTCGCTCGGCACGCTCGTCTCACACGACGCGAGCCCCCGCACCGCCCTGCCCAGCCCGCGCGGCGAGAGCCTGCGCGCTGCCGCGCCGCCCAGGCCGCGCGCCGCAGCGCGGCTGAGCGCGGCGGCGATGTCGCGCAGTGTCCGGCGGCCGGTGTCACCCGTCGCCGACATCAGCCCGGCCCCGAACCGGCGGGGTCGTCGTCCGGACCGGGCACGTGACCGACGCCGAGCGCGGCGCGCAGCGTCTCGGGGGTGAGGTCCTCCTTGGCGAGGAAGCCGACGCCGGCGTCGAACACGTCGTCGGGGATGTCTTCGACGCTCTCGGCGGAGACGAGCACGATGCGCAGCGCGGGCCGCTCACGGCGCAGCGCGCAGGCCATCTCCAGGGGGTCCTCGCCGGGCATGCGCACGTCGAGCAGCAGGGCGTCGGCGTCCGCGACGAGCGTCGGCAGCGTCCGGACCCGGTCGGTGACGGCCGCGAGTTCGACGCCGGGCGCGGC
>JAVTVZ010000019.1:1701-3049 GCA_032229625.1 Dermatophilaceae bacterium
GCGGCGACCCGGCGGTGGGTGTCCTCCCCGACGGGCAGGTCGAGCTTGGCGAAGATCGAGTTGATGTGCTTCTCGACGGCGCGCGACGTCACGACGAGGGTCTTGGCGATCGCGGCGTTGGATGCGCCGGTGGCGATGAGCGCGAGCACTTCGCGCTCACGCGTGGTCAACCGCCCCAGCGGCGAGGACGTGCGCGCGCCCATGAGCAGGTCGACGACCTCGGGGTCGATGGCCGAGCCGCCGGCGGCGACGTCGACGAGCGCGCTGATGAGGTGGTCGACGTCGGAGACGCGCTCCTTGAGCAGGTAGCCGCGGCCACCGCTGCCGGCACTCATGAGCGCCACGGCGAGCTCGGCGTCCGCATACTGCGACAGCACGACGACCCCGAGCCGGGGGTGGGTGCGGCGCAGGGTCGCGGCGAGCTGGATGCCCTCGTCGAGGTGGTTCGGCGGCATCCGGATGTCGGTGATGACGACGTCCGGCGGGTCGGCCGCGATGACGTCGAGCACCTGCGGCAGCGAGGCGGCCTCGCGCACGTCGGCGACGCTCGGGTGGGATTCGAGCAGCGCCCGCACACCCTCGCGGAACAAGGCGCTGTCCTCGGCGAGCACGACCCGCAACGTCGTCACACCACGATCGTAGGCGCGGTGCCCGTCGATCCCGAGCCGTCAGGGATACGAGCGGTCGGGATCACGACGCCCGCAGGCACGATTCTCGCCGCGCGAGCCCGGGTCGGCGCTCGCCGACAGAGCCCTTTTGCGACACCTCGGCGGGCAGAGGGAGACTGTCGACCCATGAGCGCGACGATCCAGGCCGTAGGGGTGGGTGCCGGGCACGGCGACCGGGAGCTCTTCTCGGGGGTGGAGTTGGTCGTCGCGCCGGGCGACGTCATTGGCCTCGTCGGGCCCAACGGTGCGGGCAAGTCGACGCTGCTGCGGGTGCTCGCGGGCCTGCGCCGGCCGGACTCCGGGCGGGTCGAGGTGTCCCCGCGGGAGGCGCATCTGGGCTATCTGGCGCAGGAGCCGGATCGGGGCGCCGAGACGATCGCCGCGCAGCTCGCGCGGCGCACGGGGGTGGCGGCCGCGCAGGAGGAGATGGAGTCGGCCGCGCTGGCCCTGGCCGCGGAGCAGCCGGGCGCCGACACCCGCTACGCGCAGGCGTTGGAGTCGTGGCTGGCGCTCGGCGGGGCGGATCTGGACGAGCGGCTGGAGGTCGTCGCGGCGCAGCTGGGCCTGGACGTCGACCTCGATCGGGCGACGTCGACGCTGTCCGGCGGGCAGGCCGCGCGGGTCGGGCTGGCGGGGCTGCTGCTGTCGCGCTTCGACGCCTACTTCCTCGACGAGCCGAC
>JAVTVZ010000020.1:0-17201 GCA_032229625.1 Dermatophilaceae bacterium
GGTCTCGTGGGGCGCGGTCGCGGTCTCACGCACCGAGCGCACGGCGACGACGGCGCAGAAGATGCCGAGCAGCACCCCGACGACGATGTCGCTGACGTGGTGCGCGCCGCGGTAGAAGCGGGCGAACGCGACGAGCACGGGCAGCGCGACGGCGAAGGTGACGATCGTGCGGCGCAGCCAGGCGCGCTCGATACGCAGCGACAACAGGGCGATCGAGAGCCACAGGGCCATCGCGGCCGCCGCGTGACCGCTGGGGAAGCTCGACGTCGGTGGCGCCTGGTCGGGCCGCGACACCTCGGGCCGCGGTCGGCCGACGAGATGGGTCGCGGTGACGAAGATCGTCGACTCCAGGGTGATCGCCACGAGCGGCACGATGCCGACCCACCACCGTCGGGTCAGGTAGGTGATGAGCAGCGCGAGCACGATCGCCGAGCCGATCGTCCACCACGTGTCGGTCGAGGTCGACCAGATCTTCGTGAGCGTGTTGAGCAGGCCGGTGCGCTCGGCCTCGATCTCCTTGCTCCACGCCTCCTCGGGCCGCAGATCCGCCAACGGGCCCATGATGAGCAGCCCCAGGCCGACGATCACGAGCCACACGAGCAGGCCCGGCAGCACGGCGCGACGCAGCAGCTGCCGCGCGACGCCGCCCACGCCGGGGGAGCGGCGCGGCGGCGGCCAGCGCCTGATCAGGCCGCCCTGGTCGCGTGTCGGAGCGCTCATCGGTCCACCTCCCGGTCGTGACTGCCGTCGCGGCGAGGTGCCGCGTGCGTCGATGGTGCCCTGTGCGGCCTCAGACCGCACCCTCGTGTGGGCGGTCGTGTGGGCGGTCGTGTGGGCGGTTGTGTGGGCGGTCGTGTGGTCGGCCCTGACGACGCCGCATCCCATGGGCGTAGCCGGTCCACGACGAATACGTCAGCGCCACCGCGAGCAGCACCCCCGCCACCGTGTCCGAGGGGTAGTGCACGCCGAGATACACGCGGTCCGCCATCGTCGCGACGATCGTCAGCGCGAGGGCGAGCAGCGCGGCGCGCCGGGCGGTGCGGCCCAGCAGCGGCCAGACCAGGACGAGCATCGTCGTGCCCGCCATCGTCACGTTGAAGACGTGACCGGAGGGGAAGCTGTAGCCGGGGGCGTGCGAGATCGCGTCCTGCACGACGGGCCGGGCCCGCTGGACGATCAGCTTGACGTCGAGGCCGAGATTCCACCCGACGAGGGCCGTGGCCACGGCCCAGAGCGTGCGGCCCCGCAGCCCGCGGCGCCACGTCCACACGACCAGGGGCAGCGACGCGGCATACACGTGCCAGGGCTGGAAGATCTCCTGCCAGATCAGGAGCGCGGAGCGCAGCGCCGGACGGTGCCGGGTGTAGTCGGTCGCCGCGGCGATGACGCCCTCGTCGAGCCGGTGCAGCGGGGCAAAGCCGGACTGCACGAGGCCCGCGATGACCGCGACCGGCACGCACGTCACGACAGCGGTCAGCAGGCCCCGCCCGACGCTGGGGGCGAACCGCGCCCACCACGAGGGGCGCGGCTCAGCCAACGCGCACCGTGAGGGCGCCGGGCTTGACGTGGAAGTCCAGCGCGTGGGCCGGCCCGATGGGGTCGCCGTCGAGCTGGACCTCCTGGGTCTGGGCGAGCGTGAGGTGCATCGCGCGGCAGCGGTGGTGCTCGATGCGGCTGTGACCGCGACGGTTGCGCGTGAGGATCGACGCCCCGACGGAGGCCCAGCCCACGAGCCCCTTCGGGGAGAGCATGACGACGTCGAGCTCGCCGTCGGCGACCTGCGCGTCGGGCAGCAGCTCGACCCCGCCCTGCAGGCGGCCGACGTTGCCGACGACGACCGTGCGCACGCGGCGGCGGAAGGGCGGGTGGTCGTCGATCTTCGCGTCGACGGCGAAGCGCTTGCCGTTGAGGTGCTTGACGCCCGCGACCACATAGGCCGGCCAGCCGAACTGGGCCTTGAGACGCTCCGGGGCGTCGGCCATGACAGAGGCGTCGAAGCCCATGCCGGCCATGACGAGGAAGAAGTAGTCGCTCTCCTGGTCCTGCGTCGCGTCGGGCCGCACGCGGATCGCGCCGACGTCGATGGCCAGGTCCTTGCCGGTCAACGCGACCTGCAGGGCGCGCCCGAGGTCGTCGACGGGCAGGTCGAGGTTGCGGGCCAGCAGGTTGCCGGTGCCGCCCGGCAGCAGCCCCATCGGCACGTCCCCGTCGAGGAGACCGGCGGCGACCGCGCGGACGGTGCCGTCGCCCCCGAGGGCGCACACGAGGCTCGCGCCGCGCTCGACGGCCTCGCGGGCCTGACCGGTGCCCGGGTCGTCCTTCGTGGTCTCCAGCCAGATCGGCTCGCCCCACCGCGCGTCGGCGCACACCCCGGCGACGCGGGCGCGGACCTGCGCCACGTCGTCGAACTTCGTGGGGTTGACGACGATCGCCGCACGCGGCAGATCCTGCCCGTCCTCCCGGGGGGCGGGCAGGGACTCCAGCGACTCGCGCCGCTGCTGCCGCGCGCGGGTGCGGCTGCGCTGGTTGCCCAGGAGCATCAGGAGCAGGCCGACGACGAGACAGACGACGGCGACCACGACGAGCTGACTCGTATCCACCGTCCGACGGTACTCCGCGCAGGTGTCCCGCGCCCCGCGGTGTGTGCGTCGCGGCCCGGCCTGCGTGGCGTGTGCTTGTCGTCTGCGCCGTGTCTGCGCCGTGTCTGCGCGCCGGCGGCGGTCGCAGGGCACCGTGCGGGGGCGCGCCGCGAAACTGGTTCGAGGGGCACAGGGTCGCGCCAGTAGTCTGAAACGCGTGATCGACATCAAGGTGCTTCGGGAGGATCCGCAGGCCGTGCGCGCGTCGCAGCAGGCCCGCGGGGAGGACGTGACGGTGGTCGACGCCGTCCTGGAGGCCGACGAGCGGCGCCGCAGCTCGCTCGCGGAATACGAGTCGGTCCGGGCCGAGCAGAACAGGGTGAGCAAGTCCGTCGGGCCGCTCATGGGCCGGCTGAAGAAGGCCGAGAAGGCCGGCGAGGACACGACGGCCCTGGCCGCGCAGGCGCAGGAGGCCCGCGCCGCGGGCGCGCAGCTCTCGGCCCGGGTCAAAGAGCTCGAGGCCGCCAAGGACGAGGCGCAGACGCAGCTGTCGGCGCTGCTGCGGCGGATCGGCAACATCGTCATCGAGGGCGTGCCGGCCGGCGGCGAGGACGACTTCGCGGTGCTCGACACCGTGGGCGCGCCGCGGGACTTCGCCGCGGAGGGTTTCGAGCCGCTCGACCACGTCGACCTCCTCGAGGGCCTCGGGGGTCTCGACCTCGCCCGCGGCACGAAGGTCGCGGAGTCGCGCTTCTACTACCTCGTCGGTCAGGGCGCCCGCCTCGAGCAGGCGATGCTCAACCTCGCGCTCGACCGCGCCTACGACGCCGGCTTCACCCAGCTCGGCGTGCCGACCCTGGTCAACCAGCGGTCGATGGAGGGCGCGGGCTTCCTCGACGCGCACGCCGACGAGGTCTACAAGCTCGGCACGGACGACCTCTATCTGACCGGCACCTCCGAGGTCGCGCTCGCCGGGCTGCACACCGACGAGATCATCGATCTGACGGACGGGCCGAAGCTGTATACCGCGTGCTCGACGTGCTATCGACGCGAGGCGGGCAGCTACGGCAAGGACACCCGCGGCATCATCCGGGTGCACCAGTTCCAGAAGGTCGAGATGTTCGTCTACTGCCGACCGGAGGACGCGGTCGCGCAGCACGAGGCGCTCCTGGGGCACGAGCGGGCGATGCTCGACCTCATGGAGATCCCCTACCGCGTCATCGACGTCGCCGCGGGTGACCTCGGCGGGCCGGCGGCGCGCAAGTTCGACTGCGAGGGCTGGGTGCCCACCCAGGGCAAGTATCGGGAACTGACCTCGACGTCGAACTGCACGACGTATCAGGCGCGTCGCCTGGGCATCCGCGAGCGCGGCGAGGGCGGCACCCGGACCGTCGCGACCCTCAACGGCACGCTCGCGACGACCCGCTGGCTCGTCGCGATCCTGGAGAACCACCAGCAGGCCGACGGCTCGGTCGTCGTGCCCGAGGCGCTGCGGCCCTACCTGCGCACCGACCGGCTCGTGCCCGGCGGCCGCTGAGCGAGCGCGTCCGTGGTGTCGGTCGCCGGAGGCGCCCCTCGCGCCGGTGGTCCCTCGGGTCTGCGCGAGGGGCCGCCCGGCGCCGCCCGGGGCCGACTCGAGAGTGTCGCGCGGTGGATGGGCGTCGAGGAGGAGTGGGAGCGCGTACCCGGCCCCGGCGCGCCCGGTCAGGACCGGCGGATCGCCGCGGCCTTCCTCGTGCTCGTCGTCGCCACCCTGGAGCTGCTGCGCAGCCTCGGCGCGACCGCCGATCAGGGCCGGCCGCTGTGGCAGCAATACGCGATCCTCCTGGCGGCCGTCGCGCCGCTGGTCGTGCGGCGCCGGTATCCGCTGTCGGTGGCGCTCGCGACGCAGGCCGCGTTCTTCCTCGTCGCCCTGACGATGCCCGGGCTGGGGTATTCGCTGGTCATCCAGTTCTTGTGCTTCTACGGGCTCTACAGCGGGGTGGCGTGGGCGCGGGATCGGCGGGCGCTGCTCGTGCTGCTCGGCGGCGTCTTCGTCTTCATGGCCGGGTGGCTCGCGTGGGACTTCGCGCTCGGCAACTCGATGGCCCAGCTCACCACCGACGCGGCCACCCGCGGCGCCGACGGGCCGCTGTCGCCCGCGGTCGCGTGGATCGTCTACACGCTGCTCATCAACGTCGTCTTCTTCGGCGGGGCGGTGCTGCTCGGGCAGAGCGCGTGGCACGGCGCGCGGCGCGGCGCGATCGTCGCCAAGCAGGCCACGACGATCGTCGCGCAGGCCGAGGAGCTGCGCGATCAGGCCGTCGTCGACGAGCGGCTGCGGATCGCCCGCGAGCTGCACGACGTCGTCGCTCATCACGTCTCCGTCATGGGCGTGCAGGCCGCCGCGGCCCGGCGCGTGCTCGACCGGCGCCCCGAGGCCGCGGCCCAGTCGCTGCGGCACATCGAGGACGCCTCCCGGCAGGCCGTCACCGAGCTGCGCACCCTGCTGGGGTCGCTGCGCACAGTGCGGCCCGGGCAGACCCCGCAGGCGCGCGAACCCGGGCCGGGCATCGCCGCCATCGCCGACCTGTGCGCGGCCGCGCAGACGCCCGGATTCGACGTCGGCTTCGACCTCGTCGCCGAGCCCGACGACGCGCTCGACGCCGTGCCCGCGCCCATGGCCCTGTCCGTCTACCGGATCGTGCAGGAGGCGCTGTCCAACGTGCGCAAGCACTCCAGCGCCAACCGCGTCGGCGTCGTCGTGCGCGTGCGGCACGACCCGGCGGCGGGTGGGGCCGGTGGGCCGGGACCGGCGGGGGGCTCTCGCGGGGCCGCCGGGTATGTCGAGGCGGAGGTCGTCGACAACGGGCGCCCCGTGCCGGGGTCGTCGGGCAGCGGCGTCGGCCTGCTCGGGATGCGGGAGCGCGCCGCGTCGCACGGCGGGGTCGTCGAGACCGGGCCGCGATTCTCCTCGCCGGGGTATCGCGTGCGGGCGAGATTCCCGCTACCGGCTCGGGTGGAGCAGTGACCGGGGACGACAGCGACCGGGGGCCGACAGTGGGAGGGATGACGTGGCAGGTCAGGCAGTGACGGGGAGCGGGACATCGCAGGTGCCGGAGGCGTCGCAGACGCCGGATGGCGGGGCGCTGCGCGTGCTGCTCGTCGACGACCAGCGGCTCGTCCGCTCGGGCTTCCAGCTCATGCTCTCGGTCGAGGACGACATCGAGGTCGTCGGTGAGGCCTCCGACGGGCTGGAGGCCGTCGAGCTGGTCGGCGCGCTGGCGCCGGACGTCGTGCTCATGGACGTGCAGATGCCGCGGCTCGACGGCATCGAGGCGACGTCCCGGATCGTCGCGTCCGGGCCGGGGGCGCCGCGCGTCGTCATCCTGACGACCTTCGACCAGGACGACTACCTCTTCGCGGGGCTGGCGGCCGGGGCCAGCGGCTTCCTGCTGAAGAACTGCGAGCCCGACCAGCTCGTCGAGGCGATCCGCGCGGTCGGTCACGGGCACGCGCTGCTCGCCCCGGAGGTGACGCGCCGGGTCATCGCCCGGATGGTCGAGCCCGGCGACGATCGCCGCGACGGGGACGGCTCCGGTCGTGACGGCGATGCCGGTCGTGACGGCGATGCCGGTCGTGACGGCGATGCCGGGCGATCCGCGCCGACGCGCTCCACGGAGCACGAGGCGGCCCTCGCACGCCTGACCGACCGCGAGCACGAGGTGCTCACGCTGCTGGCCCGGGGCCGCGCCAACGCCGAGATCGCCAAGGAGCTGTACCTGGGTGAGGCGACCGTCAAGACCCACGTCTCCAACGTGCTGAGCAAGCTGCACCTGCGTGACCGCGTGCAGGCGGTCGTCTTCGCCTACGAGGCGGGGGTCATCCTTCCGGGGGAGTAGCCCGGGCACCGGACCCCCCGCGCGGCTGATCCGCCGCCGCGCCCGGCCTCCTACCGTGGAGGTCATGGCACCAGGCAGGCAGATCCGCGCGGGAGAGGGACGACGATGCTGACCGTAGAGCGATTGACCCGACGATTCGGCGAGCACACCGCCGTCGACGGCGTGAGCTTCGACGTGCCGGACGGGCGCCTCATCGGCTTCGTCGGCGGCAACGGCGCCGGCAAGACGACGACGATGCGCATGATCATGGGCGTCCTGGCGATCCACGGCGGGCAGGTGCTCTACGACGGGCACCCGGTGACCGCCGTCGACCGCTCGACGTTCGGCTACATGCCCGAGGAGCGGGGCCTCTACCCCAAGCAGCGGATCGTCGACCAGCTCATCTATCTGGGGCGGCTGCACGGCATGGCCCAGGGGCAGGCGCGGGCGGCCACGATGGAGTTGCTCGAGCGGTTCGGCCTCGCGGACCGCGCCAAGGACCACGTCGAGAAGCTGTCGCTGGGCAACCAGCAGCGCGTGCAGATCATCGCCGCCGTGATGACTGCGCCCCGGATGCTCGTGCTCGACGAGCCCTTCAGCGGCCTCGACCCGACCGCCGTCGACGAGATGGCCGACCTGCTGCGCGAGCACACGCGCCGCGGCGTGCCGATCCTCTTCAGCTCCCACCAGCTCGACCTCGTCGAGCGACTCAGCGACGGGCTCGTCGTCCTCGCCGGGGGTCGTGTCGTCGCCGACGGCACCGCGCAGGAGCTGCGCGCCGGCGCGGCGCAGCGGCACCGGATCGTGCTCAGCGGCGACGCGGGCTGGGTGCGCGACCTGCCCGGCCTGCACGTCGCCGACGTCGAGGGCGCGTGCGCGGTCTTCGAGGTCGTCGACCCCGGCGCCGAGCGGGAGCTGCTGACGCAGGCGCTGCGGCGCGGCGACGTGCGCGAATTCGCGCCGATCGTGCCGCCCTTGTCCGAGATCTACCGCGAGGTCACGACCGAGGCGGCGCGCGTCACCGCTGCGGCCGGGACCGCAGGAGGGACCCGATGAACACCACCGAGATCCAGGGCCGCCCCGACAGCGGGGTCTCGCCCGGCCACGACCCCCAGCCGGGCGCCGGCGAGCGCTCGCCCGCGCGGCGCGGCGCGGCCTGGCCGATCGTCGCGATCCGCGAGATCGTCGCGCGCCTGAGCGACCGCAACTTCCTCATCTCCACCGGCTTTACGCTCGTGCTGCTCATCGCGGTCTTCGTGCTGCAGGGCTTCCTCGCGGCGCGGGCCGCCGACTCGACGACGAGTGTCGCCGTCACCTCGCCGGAGGCCGCGCAGATCGTCTCCTCGGTGCAGGCCTCTCCGGTCCCCGGGTTGTCGAGCGGCAATGTCGCGCCCGTCACCGTGGCCGACGAGGCCGCTGCCCGGGCGGCCCTGACCGACGGCCGCGCCGACGCCTGGCTGCACGAGGAGGGGGACACCTGGACCCTGAGCGCCACCGACACCCCCGGCGGTCAGCTGTCCGCGACGCTCGGCACGGCGGTCCGCGAGCACGTCCTGGCCGCGAACGCCCAGGCGGCGGGCACCTCGATGGGTGCGCTCACGCAGGGCGCGACGATGCAGGTGCAGGCCCTCACTCCGCAGGGCGACGGGGCCGACGCCGCCGACGACCTGGTGCGTCAGCTCAGCGGGCTCGTCTTCGCGATGCTCTTCTACATGGCCTCGCTGCTCTTCGGCATGGCCATCGCGAGCAGCGTCGTGGAGGAGAAGCAGTCGCGGATCGTCGAGATCCTCGCCACCGCGATCCCCGTGCGGCAGCTGCTCATCGGCAAGGTGCTCGGCAACACCGTGCTCGCGCTGGGGCAGATGGTGCTCTTCGTCGGGGTGGGCCTCATCGGGCTCAGCTACACCGACTACTCGGCGATGCTGCCCTCGATCCTCGGGCCCGCGGCGTGGTTCCTCGTCTTCTTCCTCGTCGGCTTCGTCGCGCTGGCCTGCGTGTGGGCCGTCTGCGGCGCGCTGGCCAGCCGCAACGAGGACCTGCAGGCGACGACGACCCCGATGTCGATGCTGCTCGTCGGCATCCTCTTCCTCGGGATCATGGCCTCCGGCACGGTCCAGGTCGTCGCGTCCTACGTGCCGCTGGCGTCGGTCATCACGATGCCCGGGCGGCTCCTGGCCGGCACCGCCGCCTGGTGGGAGCCGATCGTCTCCCTCGGCATCACCGTCGTCTTCGCCGCCCTGATGATCGCCGTCGCCGAGCGCCTCTACCGCCGCAGCCTCCTGCAGACCGGCGGCCGACTCTCCCTGCGCCAGGCGCTGAAGGTGCAGGAGTAGGCGGGCCGCCCCGGCGCCCGGCGCGCCGGTCTGGGCCCACGCTCGAGGTCGCGCTGGCAGCTCGGCGTTGCGGTGATTGCCGCGACCGTCGGCTGCAAGCGCGACCTCGAGCGTCTGTGGGGGCCGGTCTGGCGCGTGGCTGGACCGGGCCTGTCACCGGGTCGCGGCGGCGAGGGGGACCTCGGCGTCGGGCTCCTTGGTGATGCGGTTGCGCAGGTCGCGGCGCACGATCTCGATGCTCCACAGCCACACGACGTGGCCCAACGCCTCGGAGAAGTGCTCACCGAAGGGCTGGTCCCACGGCGCGGGCACGACGCCCATCACGGGCATGACGACCAGGTGGAAGGCGACCCAGATGATCAGGCCGAAGGCAGCGCCCTGCCAGAGCTTGATCCGCGGCCAGTATTCGGCGACGACGCAGTAGAAGAGGCCGAAGCAGATCGCGAAGCCGAAATGCACGAGGAAGCTCATGATCGGGCGCTCGTTGCCCAGATAGCTGTAGGTGAGGTGCGACGTCTCCGGGGACATCCCGAAGAGCTCCAGCAGCGCCTGCGGAGGGTTGGTCGCGTCGCGCTCGGGGCTGCGCGGCGGGAAGGGGATCTCCCAGCCGAACTTCACGATCGCCGAGAACACGCCGCCGATGAGGCCGACGAGCGCGGCGACGGCGACGCGGCGACGGGCCGGGTCGGTATGGGAGGGCAGGTTCGCGAACACGACTACTCCTGAGGAGAGGGCGGGGGTGCGCCGCGACACGGGCGGCGGGCGTCGCGACTGTAGCCGCGCACCGGCGCGAAAAGGTCGGGCGCTGCCCATGAGTGGACGTCGCTTCGTTGTGCGAGTCGGCAGGGTCGATATGGGAACTCGCGGAGCCTGCGACCGCGACGCCGAGTCGGCCGGAGCGCGCCGCGCTGAGCCCGGTGTCGGGCCGGTCGGTGCGCGCGGCGAGTTCGGCAGACCGACGCCGGGGTGTCACCTGGCGGTGACGTGGGGAACACCTACGGCCCCGACGGTGTTGTACATCGCTCACGCATCGAAGCATCAGATCCGCTGCGGCGCCCGGGATGGGCCCGTTTTCGCCGCCGCAGCCGGCGCCGTCATCTCGCGACGGCAGCTGCGCGGCACGCAGGAGCGGATCACCGAAAGGACACCCATGAGCCTCACCCTCGACCCCCGCACCGCCGGGACCCGCCTCGTCACACCCGCCGGCGCGCCGGTCGACGGCCGCCATGGCGGCCCCCTGGGCACCCCCGCCGGGCGCCACCTCGTCGGCCTCGACATCGACGGCACGACCCTGCACCACGACGGCACGCTCTCCCAAGAGGTCTACACGGCGGTCCGCGGCGCCGCTGCCGCCGGGCACGACGTCGTCATCGCCACCGGCCGCTCCCTGCTCGAGGCCTGGCCGGTCATCGACGCGCTCGGGCTGCGCACCGGCTACGCGGTGTGCTCCAACGGCGCCGTCACCCTGCGCCTCGACCCCCGCGAGCCCGGCGGCTTCCGCATCGTCGACCAGGTCACCTTCGACCCGCGCCCGGCCCTGGAGCTGCTGCGCGACGCGTGGCCGGGCGCTGTCTTCGCCGTCGAGCGCGTCGGTGTCGGCTTCGACATCAGCGCGCCCTTCCCCGACGGCGACCTCTCGGGGCGCCTGCGCGTCTCGCCGTGGGAGGAGCTGACCGGCTCCCCGACGACCCGGCTCACCTTCTACAGCCCCGACGCGCAGGTCGAGGAGTTCGGCCACGCCGTCGAGCGCATCGGCCTGCACGGGGTCAACTACGCCGTGGGCTACACCGCCTGGCTCGACGTCGCACCCTGCGGCGTCTCCAAGGCCAGCGCCCTCGAAGGCGTCCGCCGCCGCCTCGACGTGCCCGGCGAGCGCACCGTCGCCGTCGGCGACCAGCGCAACGACCTGGAGATGCTTCGGTGGGCCGCGTGCGGCGTCGCGATGGGCAACGCGCCCCAGGAGGTGCAGGCCGTCGCCGACCTCGTCACCGGGCACGTGCACGACGACGGGCTCATCGACGTCCTCGCCGCCCTGCCGGCCGCGCGCTGACCCGCGCGCGGGCGGCCCGCACCTGGACGAACCCGCACCTGGACGAGCGGTATGGACGAGCGGTATGGACGCGTCCAAGACGACAAATGCCTCTCCAGGACGTCCGACATGGAGCCGTCCAAGACGGCTGAATTGTCTCCAGGACGTCCGACAACATCGCGTCCAAGACGGCTGTCGGTCACTCGTCCGCCGCGGAATTCACCTGGGCCACAAGGGAAGTCGACGCTCAGAATTGTTGTCTGGGAAATGCCCGACAAGGCCGGCGACTGTTGCCCAGATCGCAGGTGCGTAATGGCGAAATCATCAGGGGCGCCCCGCCTCCGACGATAGAAACGGTGACGCATCACCACGCGCATTGCTCACGGAGGAGAAGCACCATGCGGACACAGGCCACGGACGGTGTCACCACGATCGGCGCCGGCGACGACTTCGCCGACCGCTACCCCGAGCTCTACCCCAACCATGTCGCCATCGCGGCGTGCATCCGCCGCTGGGCGGACGGCATGCGCCCCGCCGTCGAGCGCTGCACCGGCCCCGAGCGCGTCCTCTCCGAGGACGACTACATGCTCGGTTACGTCCGCGCGCTGCGCGACATGGCGACCCTGCTCGTCGACGGCGACGGCCTGCCCGACGGCCCCTTCTTCACCCCGGCCGTCGCTGCGTCCGCGTGACGTCCGCGTGACGTCGACGCGCCGTGGCGCCGCGATCGGCGCCGCCGCGACAGGGGCGACCGCAATCGGCGCCACCGAGGGGCCGACGGGTTCGGCGTCCGAGCTTCCCGCCCCGAGCCGCCGCCCCCGCGTGTGAAAATGCTGGGGCCATGGCCGATCTGCACCTCACCAGCCCCGCGAACCCGCGCCTGAAGTCGCTCGTCACCCTGCGGCGGCGCCGCGTGCGCGACGAGCAGCGGGCCACGCTCATCGACGGCCTCGAGGAGACGACGCTCGCCGCGGCTGCCGGAGCGCGGCTGCGGACCCTCTACTACTGCCCCGAGCTCTTCGGGCCCGCGGGCGCCGAGGGCCTGGCCGCGCTGCGACCGGCGGCAGCCGAGGTGGTGCGGCTGAGCCGAGCGGCCTTCGAGAAGGTCTCGTATCGCGAGGGCCCCGACGGCATCCTGGCCGTCGCCCGCGCCGTCGAGGACGACCTGACGCAGCTGCGTCCGCCCGCCACCCCGCTGCTGCTGGTCGCCCAGTCCGTGGAGAAGCCCGGCAATCTCGGAGCGATGCTGCGCACCGCCGACGGTGCCGGCGCCGACGCGGTCATCGCCGCCGACCCCGTCACCGACTGGGGCAACCCCAACCTCGTGCGCGCCTCCAAGGGCACCGTCTTCTCCGTGCCCGTCGCCGCCGCCCCGACCGTCGACGTGCTCGCCTGGCTCGCCGACCGCGGCATCGCGCTCGTCGCGACGACGCCGGACACCTCGATCGACTACGCCGACGTCGACTACACCGGGCCCGTCGCCATCGCCGTCGGCGCCGAGAAGCACGGCCTCGACGACGCGCTCCTGGCCGCCGCCACCCACCGCGTGCGGATCCCGATGGCCGGCGCCGCCGACTCCCTCAACGTCTCGACCTCCGCGGCGATCGTCGCCTACGAGGCCGTTCGGCAGCGCCGCCGCCGCTGAGGCCCCCGCCCGACCTGTCGGGGATGTCGGTGTGGGCACCCGCACCCTGGGGCCCGTCCCGCGCTGTGCCACGATGACGCTATGCGACTCGACCACGTCTCCTATGCCGCTGAGAAGGACGGGGTCCGCCCCACCGCCGACCGGCTCGCGGAGGCGCTGGGCGTCCGGGCCGTCAACGGTGGCGTCCACCCGAGCTTCGGCACGCGCAACGTCATCCTCCCGCTCGCCCACGGCCGGTATGTCGAGGTCGTCGAGGTGCTCGACCATCCGGTGTGCGAGAAGGCGCCCTTCGGGCAGGCCGTGCGCGCCTGCTCCGAGCGGGGCGGCGGCTGGCTCGGCTGGGTCTGCCGCGTCGACGATCTCGCGCCGCTGGAGCAGCGGCTCGGCAAGGAGTCGGTGCCGGGCCATCGGATCTTCCCCGACGGGCGTCACCTGCACTGGCGTCAGCTCGGCGTCCAGGGCCTCATCAGCGACCCGCAGCTGCCCTTCTTCGTGCAGTTCGAGGACATGGGCCTGCACCCCTCGCTCGCGGTGGCCTCCGAGCCCGATGTCGTCATCCGCTCCCTGCAGATCGCCGGCGACCCCGACCGCGTGCGGGAGTGGGTCGGCCTCGCGCCGGGGCAGACCTCGACCTTCATCGACTTCGACTTCGTCGCCCCGCGCGGCACCGCCGGGCTGCTCAGCGTCACCTTCGACACGCCCGGCGGCCCCGTCACGCTGTAGCGGGAGGCTGCCCCCAGTCCTCGTCGCGCGGCGCCCGCCCCACGCCGCGCAGCCGCAGCGAGTTGAGCACCACGATGACGCTCGAGGCCGCCATCGCCAGCCCTGCGATCATCGGTGAGATGACGCCGAACGCCGCGAGCGGCAGCGCGATGACGTTGTAACCGAACGCCCAGCCGAGATTCTCCAGGCAGATCCGCAGCGTGCGGCGCGACAGCAGGATCGCGTCGGCGACCGCCGCGACCTGCGGGCGCATGAGCACGATGTCCGCCGACTGCATCGCGATGTCGGTGCCGGTGCCCATCGCGATGCCCAGGTCGGCCGCCGCCAGCGCCGCCGCGTCGTTGACGCCGTCGCCGACCATCGCCACGACGTGGCCCTCGCGGCGCAGCTGCTCGACGACCGCGTGTTTCTGCGCCGGGCGCACCCCCGCGAAGACGTCACCGGGCGCCACACCGATCTGCTGCGCGACGCCCGCGGCCGTCGTCGCGTTGTCGCCCGTGAGCAGGTAGGTGCGCAGCCCCAGCTCGTGGAGTCGCTCGATGCCGTGGGCGGAGTCGGCGCGGACCCCGTCGGCGACCGTCAGGGCGGCGCGGGCCGTGCCGCCCCACCCCACGTAGACCGTCGTGCCGGCCTCGTGCGGGCGGGCGATCTGCGACGGCACGTGCGTGAAGAGGTCGGCGCGCCCGACGACGACCTCGGTCGACTTGATGCGCCCGCGCACCCCCGAGCCGGGCAGCGCGGTGATGTCCGTGGCCGCCGGCACGTCGAGGCCACGCTCCCGGGCGCTGGCGACGATCGCGTGCGCGACCGGGTGCTCGCTGCCGGACTCGACGGCGGCCGCGGCCTGCAGCGCGGCCGTCGAGGACAGCCGCCCCGCCGGCGCGATCTCCACCAGGCGCATCCGGCCCGTCGTCACCGTGCCGGTCTTGTCGAGCAGCACGACGTCGACGCGACGGGTCGACTCCAGGATCTCCGGGCCCTTGATGAGCACCCCCAGCTGGGCGCCGCGGCCCGTGCCGGCGAGCAGCGCCGTCGGGGTCGCCAGCCCGAGAGCGCACGGGCACGCGACGACGAGCACCGCGACAGCGCTGCTCAGGGCGGCCGCCGCGTCGTGACCGGTCAGCAGCCACCCCGCGAAGGTCACCGCCGCCAGCGCCAGCACGAACGGCACGAAGACCGCCGAGACCCGGTCCGCGAGCCGCTGGACCGGCGCCTTGCCCGTCTGGGCCTGCTCGACCAGCCGCGTGATGCCCGCGAGCAGCGTGTCCGCGCCGACCGCCTCGGCGCGCACGACGAGCAGCCCGACCGTGTTGATCGTGCCGCCGACCACCTGGTCGCCCGGCGCGACGTCCACCGGCACCGACTCGCCGGTCACGAGGGAGGCGTCGATCGCGCTACTGCCCTCGAGGATGACGCCGTCGGTCGCGACCTTCTCACCGGGGCGCACGAGGAAGTGCGTGCCGACGACGAGCCGGCCGATCGGCACGCGCTCGTGGGTGGTGCCGCCGGCGGCGCCCGGGTCGTCCACGAGGATCGTCACGTCGCCGGTGCGCAGGTCGAGCAGCGACTGCAGCGCCGAGCGGCCCTCGCGGCGGGCGCGGGCCTCGGCGACGCGACCGGCGAGCAGGAAGGTCGTGATGACCGCCGCGGTCTCGTAATACAGGTGCCCGGTCGACCCGGCGAACGTCGCGACGAGCGACCACGCGAAGGCCGCCGTCACGCCGATCGAGACGAGCGTGTCCATCGTCGAGGACAGGTGGCGGGCGTTGATCAGGGCCGCGCGGTGGAACGGCCAGGCCGCCCAGATCGCGACCGGCGCCGTGAGCACCAGCTCGACCCAGGGGCGCGCCGCGCCCAGGCCGTGGCCCAGCGGCGTCATCGCGATGAGCACGAGCGGCAGCGTCAGCACCGCGGAGACGATCATGCGTCGCCGCAGGTCGGCGGCCTCGAAGCGGCGGCGCAGCCGGGCCCAGGCCGAGGTCGGCGCCGGCGCCGGGTCGGCCGGGGTCGGCCCCGCCGCGGGGGTCGGCGTCGCGCCGGAGGGGGCCGCGCCGGTCGGATCGGTCGGGTCGGCCTCGGGGGAGGCGGTGGCGCACGAGCCGGCGCCGCTCCGGTCGACCGGGGTCGTGTCCGGCCGGACCGGGTCCGCGGTATACCCGAGCCTCCGGACCACGGCGAGGAGGTCGTCGGCGGGCAGGGCCTGCGGATACCGGATGTGGGCCTGCTCGGTCGCGAGGTTGACGACCGCCTCGACGCCGTCGAGCTTGTTGAGCTTGCGCTCGATGCGCGAGCTGCACGAGGCGCAGGTCATCCCCCCGATGGCCAGGTCGATCTGCGCGGTGTCGGTCGTCGCGTTATCGGTCGTCGCGGGGGTGCTCATCTCTGCCTCTGTCGGTGCTCTGTCGGGTGTCGCTCGCCGGGTAGGTCCAGGTGCCGGGTCGGCGCTCTCAGCCGACGATCGTGTAGTCGCCCGCCTCGGCGAGCGCGCCCTGCAGGATCTCGGTGGTCAGCGGCTCGGCGCTCTCGATCGTCACGGTCGAGGTGCCGCCGGCGACGAGGGCGACATCGACGCCGGAGACGCCCGGCACCTCCTGCAGCTCGTCGTGGACGGCCGAGGCGCAGTGGCCGCACGTCAGTCCGGTCACCTGGATCGTGGTGGTCATGTCTCGATTCTCCTTCGTCGGTCGGTCCGCGGGGCCGCGCCCCTCTCGGCGCGGCGACTCCGACTATACCCCTCTAGGGTATTTCGTCGCGGCGCGGCCGTGACGCGCTCGTGACGCGCTCGTGACCGTGGAGGGCGACGTGCCACGCGCCGCGAGGGCGACGACCGGCGCGCCGCGGGCCGTCGCGCCGCCCGACCATCTCGTCACTCCACTTCCCTTGGACCAGGCCCGGATCGGCCGACTGGCAGACGTGCCGTCACGGGCCGCCGGCGCGGGGTGAGCCCGCGCCGCCCCGGAGGCATCCGGCGAAGGAGAAAGATGAGCGCGGTCATGGGCCTGTTGGCAGGCGAGGAGTCGGACGGTAGTCGCAGCGGGCGCGGTGGCCTGATCGGGCGGATGATCCTCGTCGGGGTCGTCGGCGCTCTCGCCGCCGTCATCGTCGGGGCGCTCTCCCTGGTCTCCCAGGCGAGCTACAACTCGGCGCTCGGGGAGGTCAGCGCCGTCCGCAAGGCCGCGATCTCCTCCTCGATGATGGGCCGCCAGGGCGCGGACGTGCGCGGCTTCCAGTTCGCCTACGCCTGGGACGTCGAGCGCGCCGGCGCGGCCGTCACCTTCGCGGGCAACCAGGCCAACGACCAGGGCTACCGCGCGGCCGCCGAGAAGCTCCAGGGCACGATGAGCGCGATGCCGCTCGACGTGCTCACGGCGCAGGAGAAGACGACGTTCGAGGCCGCGCGGGCCGCCTGGACGGAGTTCTTCGCCGTCAACGACCGCGCCACCGCCGCCTACAAGGAGGACGTCGCGGCCCGCACCGCCGCCGCGAACAGCATGATCGCCGGCCCCGCGGCCGCCGCCTACACCCAGGCGCAGCAGGCCACGACCCAGCTCAACGGCTCCGTCAACAGCCGCGTCGCCACGATCCAGTCCGGCGCCGACGGCGCCGCGAGCCTCGCCCGCATCCTGCAGATCGTCACCATCCTGCTCGCGCTCATCGCGATCACCGCGCTCACGATCACGACCGTCCGCAAGGTGCGCGGCGAGGTCGGCGCGATGGAGGACGCGCTGACGGCACTCGCCGAGGGCGACCTCACCCACGACCCGCAGGTCGACGGCGACGACGAGATCGGCCGCATGGGCCGGTCGCTGCGCGCGGCCCTGGAGCGGCTGCGCGGCCTCGTCCAGGGTGTCGCCACCGCGTCCGGCGCCGTCAGCGCCGCCGGGGAGCAGCTGTCCAGCCAGTCCAGCCGCGCCGGGGCGAACACCGACCGGACGAGCGCGCAGTTCGACCGCGCCTCCAGCGACGCCGAGGACGTCTCCCGCAACATCCAGACCGTCGCCGCCGGCACCGAGGAGATGACCGCCTCGATCC
>JAVTVZ010000021.1:0-11550 GCA_032229625.1 Dermatophilaceae bacterium
GGACACGCTGGCGATTGTGGGCGTGTTGGTACGTCGTGGCGTTCGCCGACCCGGGGCCGAGTCGGAGGGCGTGGCTTGGCGTGTGGCGGGCGCGCCCGTGGCGCCTGGGGTGGCGTGTGGCGTTGGCGCGGGGTGGCGGAGGGCGTCGGCGAACGTGTGGGCGCGCGGACACGCTGGTGATTGCCGGCGTGTCGGTGCGTCGTGGTGTTCGCCGACTGCGAAACGTGCGCCGTCGGGGCCGCGGGCGCTCGCGCGCCGGGGCGTCGGGCCCGGCGTCGTCACGAGCCCCGGCGTGCGGCCGGGCGGCCTTGGCGCGCAAGGGGGCTCGGCGCCGTGCGCGTCCCGCCGAGCCGGGTCGGCGCGGGTATCGGTGCAGGTCAGTGCCCTGGCGTCAGCGCATCGGCATATGTGCAAGGCGGGCGGGGTGGCCCTCAGGGCACCCCTGCGCGGGGTCGATGGGAGGGGTCGCCAGACCGCCGCCCATCGACGGAGTGCTCCTCGTGTCGCGCCAGCCCCTGCCGCCCGCCCACACGCCCACCCGCGCGCCCGATCACCGGCCCGATCTCCGGCCCGATTTCCGGCCCGATCGTCGGACCCACCGGCGCCGCCGGGCCCCCCGGATCGTGACGCTCGCGGCGACCGCCCTCGCGGTGGCGGTGCCTGCGGGGTTCGCTGCGGTCGCCGCGCCGCAGCCGGCGTCGGCGGTGAGCGGCGCGTCTGCGGGCCTGGCCGCACAGACGATCCCTGCCCAGTCGATCCCGGCCGCCGGCGCAGCCCCCGGGCGCGACTCGCGCGGCGGGGGCGCGGGCACGACGTCGGGGCGCTCTCGTGCCGCGAGCACCGCCCGCACCGCTCGCACCGCCCCGGCGGCCCCGGCCCCCGCCGCGGCGACGACCTTCGTCTCCCGGACCACGGCGGCGCCGCAGCCGGTCGTCGACTCCCGCGGCCGGGTGTGGGCGCCGCGCAGCATCGGCTGGGGCACGTGGCGGTCCTCGACCGTCCCCGCGACGACCGACATCGCCCGGACCGCCGACGACGCGCTCTACCGCGTCAACGCCTGGGGGATCAGGTGGTATCGGCTCGAGGTGCCGGCCGCCGCGACCTACCGGGTGCGGCTGCACATGGCCGAGAACTTCTGGTCCCAGCCCGGCAAGCGCGTGTTCGACATCCGCGCCGAGGGCCGCGTCGTGGCGCGCGGCGTCGACATCTATCGCAGCGTGGGCCGCGCGGCCGCCCAGGTGCTCACCCTCGACGTGCCGGTGCGCGACGGGCGGCTCGACCTCGACTTCGTCTCCCGGGCCGACAACCCGCTGGTCAACGCCGTCGAGGTGGTCTCCACGACCCGGGTCGCCGCGCCCGCGGCAGCGCGGGCCACGATCGCCTCGACGAACGTGCCGGTCTCGCCGCGCAGCTTCTGGCGCACGAGCATCCGCCACGCCCCCCTCGCGCCGAACTCCGCGCGGACCGTCGCGATCATCGCGGCGAACGTGCGCGACCACTGGGGCGGCAACGCCGCCTTCAACACGCACCAATACAACACGCCGATCTATCGGGTGCCGCCCGGGCAGCGCAGGGTGCGGGTCGCCTTCGAGGACTGCCAGCGCAAGGGCTACCTGCCCGACCACCTGCTGACGGGGCGCAAGCAGTTCGTCGACGTGCCCGTGCCGAGCGACGCCGTGCCCGCGACCGGCACCGACCGGGCGATGACGATCTACGACCCGAGCTCGGACAAGGCCTGGGAGTTCTGGCAGATGAAGCGCACCGGCCCCGGCGCGTGGAGCGCCTGCTGGGGCGGGCGGATCGATGACGTGTCGCGCTCGCAGGGCATCTTCCCCTGGCCCTACGGGTCGACGGCGACCGGGCTCATGCTCGGCGCGGGCGTCGTCACCGTCGCCGACATCCGCCGCGGCCGCATCGACCACGCCATCCCCCTGGCGGTCATCGACGCCGCACCGTGGCACCGCTACTCGTGGCCGGCGAACCGCTCCGACGGCAACTCCACCCGCCCCGACGCCGTGATGGAGGGGCAGCGGCTGCGGCTCGACCCGCGGCTGGACGTCGACCGCCTCGGCCTGACACCGGTCGGGCGGATCATCGCCCGCGCGGCGCAGGAGTACGGCTTCGTCGTCGTCGACAAGGGCCACGCCATCGCCGTCATCGGCGAGTCCGGCGACCCCGTGCGCGCCCGGACCGGCATCAACCCGTGGGACGAGGTGCTCGGCGACGCCTCACACCTCGCGCTGCGCGGCTTCCCCTGGGAGAAGCTGCAGGCCCTGCCCCGCGACTACGGCAAGTGAGGAGCAGGAGTCTCACCGGATCGGTGTGGCCCAGCCCACGAGGGCCGGGCGGGAATGCACTCAGGTTCAAGTATCGCGGGACGATCGGAGGGGCAGTGCCGCTCGGCGGCGTGGGACACCTGGCCCGGCCAGGACGGACCACCGGCCGCGCGACACGGGTGAGGCGCCCCGCCCCGGGTCGGCTCGCTCGCCACGGATGGCAGGATCCCGCAGGGACATCGGGCCTGGCGCGACATCGCGCCGCACGCGACGCGACCCTTCGTGATCCATGGACACGGATGGACGCGTCATGGACTTCTCTTCGACACCCGCACGCAGGACGACTGCGGGCCCGACCTCGCGGCGTCGCCGCGCCGGTCGGCTCGTCGCCGCCGCCGTCGCGTCGGGGCTCGCGCTGCTGACGTCGGTGGCGCTGCCGGCGCACGCGGACAACGCGACCGTCAGGATCAACGCTCGGTGGGGAAGCGTGGTCGACGGCGCGGGTCGGACGTGGGCCGGCCGCGTCGGCTTCGAAGGCGCGCGGGTCAACCGCTCGGACGGCCTGGCGGGCAAGCCGATCGCCGGGACGACCGACGACATCCTCTACCAGTCGAACGTCTGGGGGATGACCAGCTTCCGCCGGGAGCTGCCCAACGGCGACTACCGGGTGCGGCTGCTCATGGCCGAGGACTATCACCAGGCCGCCGGGCGCCGCGTCTTCGACGTCACCGCCGAGGGCCGCCCGGTGCTGTCCAAGGTCGACATCGTCGGGGCCGTCGGGGCGCGCGCCACCGCCTACGACCGGACGTTCACGACGCGCGTCACGGACCGCTCGCTCGACCTGGGCTTCGTCGCCGTCGCGGACAACCCGCTGGTCAGCGCCATCGAGATCGTGCGGGTCGCCAAGCCCGGCGAGACCGCGCCGACGCCCGCCAAGGGCGGCACCTACGGCACCGGCAGCATCGACAAGGGCGGCCTGGGCACCAAGCCCAACGCCCCCGGCACCGGCGTCGCCGACACCGTCGACGAGTTCCTCGCCGCGACCGTCGACGTCTCCGGCGGCGGCATCAAGCCGACCTTGGTCGACGGGCTGCTCAAGGCCTCGGCCGGCGGCGGAGACTCCCGCTCCGAGGTCTTCTGGGGCACGATGAACTCCGGCCGCTACCGGTGGTCGCGCGGCACGACGGTGACGACGGAATTCCAGCTGCGCCACCGATTCTCGGACCCTGTGACCGGGGCGATGCCGAACCCGGCGACCTGGCACACCATCTACCAGCTGCACGGGCCGACGCTGGCGAACTCCTGGCCCGCGCCGCCGGTGTCCATCGCGTGGCAGAACGGCACGTATCGGGTCGGGGGCGGGGCCGCGGTGCCGACGACGACGGGCGCGCTGACCTACCGCGGCAGCTGGTATCAGCCGTACGCGCCCGCGCCGGAGAACGTGTGGCGCACGATCAAGGTGACGACCTACCTCGAGGGGCCGGGGCGGGGCTGGATGTCGGTGTGGATCGACGGCCAGCCCTACATGACGAAGTGGAAGCCGGTCGCGGGCACGATGTACACCGACTCCGGCGCCTACAGCCACAAGGAGATCTCGCTCAAGAGCGGGCTCTACACGGCGACCAAGTCACCGACGTGGAGCCGCTGGGTCGAGCAGCGCGACATGCGCGTCACCGTGACGACCGCGGCGGGCACGACCGTCGCCATCGCCGACTGACCCGCCGACCGGCCGCACGCAGGGGGAGAGGGGCCGCCACCTCGGCAGGAGGAGGCGGCCCCGGCGGCGTGGCCGGCCGCTGCCTAGGGGGTGGTCGCCGCGCCGTCCGGCGACGAGGACTACGACGAGGACTACGAGGAGGACTGCGGCGAGGACGGCGACGAGGACTGCGACGGCGCCGATGACGAGCCGGGCGTCGTCGGCGCGGTCGTGCTCGGATTCGCGCGGTCGATGCGGCAGTCCATCGGCGAGAACGTCACGTAGCGCCGCCCGGTCGGCGGCGGCGTGCCCGGGTCGCTGCCGGTGTAGAGCCCGGACTTCATCGACAGCCAGGCGTGATCGGGATACCGGGTCCCCGACGGCGGATGCCAGTCCTCGACGACGTGCTCGCCGTCCAGCCAGGCGTCGACGCGGGCCCTGGCCGGGTCCTGCGAGACGAGGATGTCGAAGTCCCACACGACGTTCTTGTCGTCGACGAAGGCCGGGAAGGGCTTGGCGTAGTCGGCGTACCCGTCCGGTCGCCCGGCGCCGCCACCGATGCGCCACGACCCGCCGCGCACGTGCAGGTTGAGGGGCGGCGCGGGCCACTGGCCGTCCCGCAGCGGCCCGTGCAGCTGCCAGACGACCTGCCAGACGCCGCGCTCGGCGCCGCTGGCGCCCAGGTGCGGACCGATCTGCAGCCGACAGCGCAGCCGGTCGCCCTCGCCGACCTTGACCTGCGGGCCGCCGGGGTCGCTCCAGAAGAACTCCGAGCGGTACTTGTCAGCGGGCGTGACGCCGGCCGGCACCTCGGCCTGCACGGACGAGCCCGTCCACCACGGCGGCAGCGCCCCGGCCTGCCCCTCACGCACCCCGACCGTCAGCTCCTGCCCCGCGACGGCCGGGGGGCGCTCGCTCGCGGACGGGGCGGCGCTCGTCGCGCCGGTGGTCGCCGTCTGCTCCGGTGTCGGCGCGCCCGAGCAGGCGCCGAGGCTCACCCCGAGCGCGAAGAGGCCGACCAGCGCCCGTCGCTGCGCCGCCCGCGAAGTCACCCGCACCGTCGCCCCCTGCCGTGATTGCGTCTCGCCACGACCGACCTGGGTGTCGAATCGCCTGTCCATCAACTACATTCGCATAGGGGGTAGTTGAAATCGAAAGGGGTTCGACCGTTGAGCGTCGACCAACGCACCGCGCCCGCGCGCACCCGCCGTCCCGGAGTGATCGCCCTGATGGTGGCCGCCGTCGTCGTGATCGCCGCTGCCGCCGGCGGGGCGCTCCTGGGCCAGCGACTGCTCGGGACGTCCGTGACCGCCGAGGCGCAGCTCGTCGTGGGGGATCAGAGCGTGCGCGCCCAGAGTGTGCCCGGCTATGCGCTGGCCACCCAGCAGCTCGCCGCGACCTACGCGCGGCTCATCGGGGCGGCCTCGGAGGACGCGAGCGCGTCACCGATCCCGGACTCGGCCATCATCCGCGTCCGCGCGACCGCGCCCACTCAGGACGAGGCCGTCGCCAAGGCCGACGCGGCCGCGACCCAGCTCATCGCGACGGCCAACCGCGCCCGCAACCAGGAGGAGGACGACGCCGCGAGCCAGGCCTACCTGCAGGCCCAGCAGCAGCTGCGCGCGGCGCAAACGCGCGCGACCGCCGCCGCGAGCCGACCCGCCTCGGTGCGCGGCGCCGCCGCCGACCAGGTCGCGCTCGCCCAGGTGCGCGTCGACGCGGCGGCCGAGTCGCTGCGCGACGACCTGCGCGCCTCGCTGAGCAACAGCGCCGGTGTCACCGTCGTGCACGGCGCCCAGCCCATCGAGGCAGGGCTGCCCCGCCCGCTGCTGCTCGGCGGTTTCGCCGGCGGCGCCGGGGCCGCGCTCCTGCTCGCCGGCGGATACGTGCTCGTCCGTCCCCGCGAGCGGTGACCGGGCGGTCCGGCCGATGAGCGAGCACGGCGACGCGCCGGTCGCGCAGGTGCCCGGCCGGTCGACCGGCGCGGGGCCGGCCGCACCGACCGCGGACTCGACCGCCCCCGCGCCCGCGTCCTCGACCTCGACCTCGCCCGGGGAGCGCGTGCCGCTCTATGTGCACGTCCTGACCCTCGCGGTCGTCCTGCAGTTCATGTCCGGCAGCAGCACGATCTACCTCATGCCGCTGCCGCCGGACCGGCTCGCGCTCGCGGCCGGGGTGCTGCTCTTCCTCGTGCACCCCGACCTGTGGCGCAGCGGCCCGCGGCTCGCCGGCGTGCACGTGCTCATGGGGGCCCTCATCGCGTGGTGCGTCGGCTCCCTGCTGTGGTTCGGCGTCGTCGGCAACCCCACGGGGCTCTTCGCCCTCGTCGACTCCATCGGCGTCGTGCCGTTCCTGCTCTTCCTGACCGCGCCGGTCGTCTTCGCGACCCGCGCCCGCCGCCACGTGCTCATCCGCGCCCTCACCTGGCTGGGCCTCTACCTCGGCTACGTCTCCGTCGCCGAGGGGCTGCACCTCTACTCGCTCATCGTCCCGCCGGGCATCGTCGACCCGAGCCACACGCACTTCGGGCGGGCGATGGGCCCCTCGCAGCAGGTCGCGAGCAACGGCCTGGCCCTGCTCGCCTGCCTCTACCCCAGCGCCCTGTATGCCGTCCGCTCGCGCGGGTGGCGGCGGGCGCTCGGCGCGGTGGCGGGCCTGGCCTGCGCGGCGGGCGCGTGCTTCACCCTCACCCGGTCGATCTGGCTGGCTCTGGTGATCGGCGCGGTCTTCGTCGTCGTCGCGGAGCCGCGGGCGCGGCTGCGGCTCTCGGCGGTGCTCGTCGTCGCCGGGCTGGTCGTGGGGGCGGCGTTCGCCCTCGCCCCGAGCATCGGCGGCGAGGTGAGCGAGCGCACGCAGGCGTCGCGGTCGGTCTACGACCGGCTCAACGCCAACGCGGCGGCGGTGCGGGTGGTCCTCGCGCAGCCGCTGTCCGGGGTCGGGCTCAACCGCTTCCATGAGGTCGAGAGCGCATGGGTGTGGCAGAGCCCGGACTATCCGATCACCAACATGGGCATCGACGTGCACAACGTCGTGCTGGGTTACGCCGCCGAGCTGGGCCTGCCGGGGCTGACGCTGTGGCTGCTGACGCTCGGCTACGGGCTGTGGGCGGCGGCGACCGGGCCGCGGCGCCGCGACGGCCCGCTGCGGGATCTGCGGGTCGGGGCGTTCGCGTTCGCGCTGGCGTGGGGGACGGTGGCGATGCTCGCGCCGATCAAATACGCCTTGCCGACGTCGGTGTTGTGGCTGGGCCTGGGCATGGTCGCCGACCATCGGGCGCTGGGCTGGACGAGGGTGCCGCAGGGCTGCGCCGCCGCGGACGACTCGGGCCCGGCCGGTGGGGAGTCGGTGCGCGGTCCCGGTCGCGGGCCGGCAGGTGACTCGGGGCGGCAGCAGGAGTCGGGGGAGCAGGAGCGGCCGGGGGAGCGCCGCGCGCGCGGTCGGGGGCACGACCCGCGGCCGCGGCGGGGCAGGGGGCGTGAGCACGACCACGACCACGACCACGACCACGACCATGACCATGACCATCCCCGGGGGCCTGACCGAGAGAAGGTGGAGGTATGACGGGCCGCAGGTACGTCATCGTCTCGCCCTGCCGCGACGAGGCGGACTACATGCGCACGACGCTGGCCTCCGTGGCCGCTCAGAGCGAGCCGCCCGCGTGCTGGGTGGTCGTCGACGACGGGTCCAGCGACGACACCCCGGCGATCCTGGCGGACTTCGCCGCCACGCACCCCTACGTGCAGGTGGTGACGTTGCCGCCGCGCTCGACGCGGGTGCTCGGGCCGGCGGTGGTGCACGCCTTCGATGCGGGCCTGGCGACCGTCGACCTCGACGACTACGACTACGTCGTCAAGCTCGACATGGATCTGGACCTGCCGCCGGGGTATTTCGCCGGGCTGATGGACGCGATGGAGGCCGACCCGCGGTTGGCGAGCGCGTCGGGCACGGCGTGCACCCGCGAGGGGGACCGGCTCGTGCCGGAGCGCGGGTCCTTCGAGATCACCGTCGGGATGAGCAAGTTCTACCGGGTCCGGGCGTTCCGCGACATCGGCGGCTTCGTGCCCGTGCTCATGTGGGACGGCATCGACTGCCACACGGCGCGGATGAAGGGCTGGCGCGCCCGGGCCTTGCCGCAGGAGTCGCTGCGCTTCGAGCATCTGCGGCCGATGGGCTCCAGCGACCGTGGTCTGCTGCGCGGCAAGCGTCGGCACGGCCGCGGGCAATACCTCATGGGCAGTCACCCGGTCTTCGTCGCGGCGAGTGTGCTCGCCCGCACCCGGGACGAGCCCCGGGTCGTCGGCGCGGCGCACATGCTCGCCGGCTATGCGCGGGCCCTGGCCACGCGCGAGCCGCGCTCCCAAGGCAAGGAATTCCGCCGTCAGCTGCGGCGCTTCCAGCTCGAGTCGCTGGCGCTGGGCAAGGAGCGGGCCGTGGCCCGGTGGGAAGCGCGGCAGGCCGGAGCGTGGCGGCCCGCCCCGGGGGCCTGACGCCCGCTCGGTGCCCGCTCGGTGCCCGCTCGGCGCCCGAGTCAGCGAGGGCCGTCGGGGCGGGCGGCCGAGCGCCCGAGCTGGGAGTCGACGCGGGCGACCCGGCGGCGCCACAGCGTCGGCACGAGCGGGCAGCGCATCAGCAGCGCCTTGACCTGCAGGACGTGGTTGGTGCGCCACAGGCGGGCCGCCTGGGTGAAGTCGCGGCGCGCGGCGGGCACGTCACCGGCGCGCAGCGCCGCCTCGGCCCGATCGTGCAGGGCCCGCGGCGACGGCGAGGAGAGCCGCAGGTCGAGGTAGGCGCGCTCGGCGGGGCGCAGGTCGGGCCGGGCGGCGATGCGCGTGAGCACCTCGAGCTCGCCGGCGAAGACGCGGCCGCGGGCCGAGGACTTCGTCGCCACGACCTGGCGGTAGAGCGCGTGGGGGTCGTGGCTGCCGACGACCTCCCAGCCGGCGAAGATCGCCCGCATCCAGATGTCCCAGTCCTCCAGATAGAGGTCGGTGTCGAAGCCGCGCAGTTCGTCGAACATCGGCGCGGGGAAGAGCGCGAAGATCGACACGAAGTTGGCCTCGAGAATGCGCATCCGCTGCTGCGCGGGCGGCGGGGTGCGGCCATACATCACCGTGCGCAGGTGACGCATGCCGGTCGGGGTGAGGAAATACGCGTCGGCGTGCACGAATCGCCGCCCCGCGCCGGCCGCGTCATACGCCGCCAGGAGCGACTCGATGTGCGGCGGCAGGAGGATGTCGTCGGAGTCACACAGCGCGTAGAAGTCGCCCCGGGCATGCTCGGCTGCGACATTTCTCGCATTCGCCGTGCCGGAGTTCTCGATGGAGACGAATGTGATGAGATCACCGTATGCTGCACAGATCGCGGGGGTGCGATCCGTGGAGCCGTCGTCGACGACGACGACCTCGATGTGCGGGTAGGTCTGGGTGAGGGCGCCCGCGATCGCCGCGCCGATCGTGCGCTCGGCGTTGTAGGCAGGGATCAGGACACTGACGACCGGGGGAGCACCAGACGACATGAATTCCTCTCCAGCTCTAGCAGATTGCTTCCAGAGCATATCCGCACCACCGGGGGTGACCCCGTGACCGGGCCGCGCCCGACGCGCCTGGACGGCCACGGCGAGGGCCCGGCGGACACGCGGCTGGGCCGGGCCGCGCGCAGCGTCGTCGAACCGCTGGCCCACGCCGTGTCCCACCCCGGTGACGTCCTGGGCACATCCGCCGAGGAGTTGGCCCAGGAATGGGAGTCGGCGGCCGGCGATCTGCTCGAGGCGCCGCCGCAGCGCACCCGACGGCGATTCTCACTCGACCGGCTGGTGCGCTATGCCTTCTACTATCTGGTCGCGACCAAGCTGCCGCGCAAACGCTCGCCCGTGGGATTCCTGGGCAGATCGGCCCGAGGTTGGGCGTGCGCCGGCCTCTTCGACCACCTGGGCGAGGACACGAATGTCGACAAAGGCGTCTTCTTCGGCTCCGGGGCGGGTGTGAGCCTGGGTGATCGCAGCGGCATCGGCGTCGAATCCTTGGTGCTGGGCACCGTGACGATCGGCGATGACGTGATGATCGGGCCGCGCTGCGTCGTCGTCAGCCACGAACACATCTACGACGACGTCTCGACGCCGATGAACGCCCAGGGCATGGCGCCGGACCTGCCCGTGGTCATCGGCAACGACGTGTGGCTCGGCGTCGGGGTCACGCTGCTGCCGGGCACGGTGATCGGCGACGGCGCGGTCGTCGCGGCCGGCGGCGTCGTCACCGGCGCCGTGGAGCCCGGGGTCATCGTCGGCGGCGTCCCCGCCCGGCCGATCGGTCGCCGCTCCCCGGCGACGCGCGCCGGATCGTAGCCGGATCCTCGCCGGATCGTCGTCGGATCGCCTCGCCGGCAGGCTCGCGCGCGTCGGGGTGTGCCGCCGGTCCGGACCGCGGGGCGCGCCGCCGGTCCCGGCGCTGCGCGCGCTCGTCGCGGTCTCTGGGTACCCTGTGAAAGGGGCTGCGGGGCAACGAGATTCGGAGGTCGAGCGTGGCTCCTACGTGCTGTTACGTCATCCTGGCGCACACCGACGCGCCGGGGGTCATCCGACTCGTGCGACGCATCGGGGCGTTGTCGCCGGGCAGCGACGTCGTCGTGCGCTACCACCCGGCCGACGGCTTCGACCCCGCCCAGATCCGGGCCGCCGGCGCGATCCCGCTGCCGAGCCGGGTCGCGGTGCGCTGGGGCGACTGGAGCCAGGTGCAGATGGTGCTCGGGGCGCTGGCCTTCGCCCGCGGGGTCAGCGACGCGCAGCTCTTCGTCGACATCTCCGGGCAGGACTACCCGATCCGCGACCTGCGCGCCTGGGAGCAGGAGATCCTCGACGCCGGGATCGACGCGCTGCTGGACCCGCTGCCGCCGCAGCATCACAACCACACGATCCGCTGGTCGGTGCGGCGCCTGCGCAGCACCGGCATCGAGCCCGTCGACCGCGCGGTCCGCTTCGGTCTCAACCGCGCCGGCGAGGCCGCCGCGCCGCTGGCCCACGCGCACACCTCGGGCCGCCCGAACGACGACCGCCTGTGGCTGGGGGTGACCCGGCGCTTCGCCCGCGCCGCGCCGATGCCGGTCACCAAGTGCGCCCAGTGGATGACGCTGACGCGACGCGCCCTGGACGTCGCACTCACCCGCGACCGCACGGACGCGGCGACCCGACGCTACTTCGAGCACGTCAAGATCCCCGACGAGTCGTATGTCGCGTCGATGCTGCACGACAGCTCCGGGCTCGTCATCGGGCACGGCGAGACGACCGCCAAGGACTTCCGCCCCGGGCAGGGCAGCCCGGAGTGGATCGACGCCGAGGTGCTCGACGGGCTGCGTCGCCGCAGCGCGGCGCCTTTCGCCCGCAAGTTCGGGCCCGGGGTCGGCGACGAGGTCATCGCCGCGGCCGACGCGCTGAGCCGCCGCACGCGCGCGCAGGTCGCCGCCGACGCCGTCGAGCCGGGCCGGGCGACGCAGGCCCACGAGTGGCCGGCCCGCGTCCGCGCGCGCGTGCGGCGGCCGACCGACTGAGCCCGCGCTCGGCGCAGGTCAGCGCCGACCGATGACGCG
>JAVTVZ010000021.1:11650-17153 GCA_032229625.1 Dermatophilaceae bacterium
GCGGCCGACCGACTGAGCCCGCGCTCGGCGCAGGTCAGCGCCGACCGATGACGCGCGCGGGCACGCCGCCGACGATCTCGCCCGGGGCGACCGGCCCGCGGACCACGGCGTTCGCCGCGACGACCGCGCCGTCGCCGATGCGGGTGCCCGGCAGCAGCACCGCGCCCGCGCCGACCCACACGTCGTCGCCGACGACGACGCCGTCGCCGGCCCAGGGCTGGGAGACGATCGTCGACCCCGGGGCGAGGCCGTGGTTGGTGCCGACGATCGTCACGTGCTGGCTGATGAGGCTGTCGCGGCCGATGACGACGGCGGCGCCGGCGCAGCGGATGTTGTTGAACTCGCCGATGTAGGCGCCCGCCCCGACCTCCAGGCGGCTGCCGTCGAGCCCGCCGCCGGTCGTCACGGCGATGACCGTCGGGCCCTTGATCGCGACGCCCTCGCCGAAGTCGGCGCGCGCCGGGTCGCCGCGCAGCAGCACCTCGCTGGTGATCCACACGTGCGGGTGGGCGCGGCGCCACCGCTCGCGGGCCAGGGGCCCGTCCCGCAGGCCGCGCACGAAGTCCTTCAGCGGCATGGGCGCCCCTGCGTCCGCGCGCGCTCGGGCGCACTCAGGCGTGTCGACCCCTCGCGGGCGTGCCGCTCGGCGGCGGCGAGCGCGTCCGCGGCGTCGCGCACGTCGTCGCCGTCGGGGGCGACCTTGCGGGCGAAGGGCGCCTCGGAGCCGTCGGCCAGCTCGCGCAGGGTCGCCACGTCGAGCAGCTGCGGGCTCGCCTTGCCCGGCGGGAAGCGTTTGAGCGTCGTCTGCCCGTGCTCGATGCGCAGACCGGGGTCGGCGTGCAGCATCGACTGCACGTAGCTCTCGTCCGAGACGCGCACGGTGCGGAAGAAGTCGCGCAGCGCCCGGTCGGCACCGTCGCGCTCGAGGACGGCGGCGACGGCCCGCGCCGACAGCGTCATCCACTGACTGCACTTGGTGACTCGCACCCCGTGCGGCACCCGCGCCCGGGGTCGCGCCACGCCGATGAGCCAGCGCCGGTCGCCGTCGACGAAGCGCGGCAGCACGGTGAGGGCCGGGTCGGTGACGGTGCCCACCCGCCACGCCGCGTGCCGCAGCGCGCGATAGGCGCCCTCGTGCCGCGGCCACGGCATCGGCACCATCGCCCACCGGGACCGCCAGTCGCGGGGGTGGTCGACGATCGGGTCGAGGATCGCGTCGGGCGCGCGCTGCGCCACCTGTTCCTCCCACGCGGCGAGGTCGCGCACCGGATAGTCCTGCCCGGAGACGAGCACGTAGTAGTCGGCGTCGGTGACCGCACGGGCCACCCCCAGCGCCTCGAGCATCGCCTCCGTCAGCGTCCAGTCGCCCCAGCGCGCGCGGATCGTGCTGACGAGGGGGATCGCTCCGGCGGCCCGCAACTCATCGACGTCGAACTGCGTGGTGTCCTCGAAGCGCACGACGATCCGCGCGTGGGGACTGCTCGACGCGACGCGACGCACGAGCCGCATGATGCCCGAATATCGGTGCGCCAGAATGACATAGCAGAATGTCGCCCGAGGCATGTCGTCACTGTAACCCGGTGATCGGCGCCCGGGCGCTCGCCCGAGGGGCGCGCCGCGCCCAGGTGCCCGCCGGTCGCGACACGCCGGGCCCACCGGCCCGCGCCACCGTGCGAGCCGGAGCCGGAGCCGGAGCCGGACGAGTCGAGAGGAACCGATGAGCCAGACGCCTGCGGGCCCGACGGGTGACGACGCGACGGACGGCGAGACGACCGGTGACGCGACCGGCGATACGACCGGTGACGCGACGCCGGGCGCGTCGCCCTCGGGCGGGCCGACGCCGGACCCCGGGGCGACCCACGCCCGGGGCCGCGCGGCGGCGACGCTGCTCAAGGGCACGAGCTGGTCGACGATCGCCCAGGTCGGCCCGATCGTCGTCAACCTCGCGATGACCCCCTGGGTGATCCACGGCCTCGGCGCGCAGCGCTACAGCGTCTTCCTGCTCATCACCTCGATCGTCGCGCTGCTCGGCACGCTCGACGGCGGCATCGGCCAGTCGGTGATGCGCTTCTTCACGATCTACGCCGGGCGCGACGACCGGGTCGCCACGACGCGCCTGCTCGTCAGCGTCTCGGCGGTCGTCGTCGCCGGGGCCCTCCTGGTCAGCGCCGTCGTGCTGCCCTTCACGCCCCACCTGCTCGGCTTCTTCCGGCTCGACGACGCGCTGCGCCCCGAGGCGAGCGTGCTGCTCTTCGTGCTCGTGCCCGTGACGGGCCTGCTGCTGCTGCGCAACCTCTACAGCTCGGTCGTCTACGCGCGGCAGCGCTTCGGGGTGATGTCGCTGGCGGTCCTGGCCGGCTACACCGCCTACGTCATCGGGGTGGTGCTCACTGTCGTGCGCGGGTGGGGGCTCTACGGCATCGCGGGGGCGCTCGTCGCGCAGGGCGTCGTGCTCGGCTGCATCTCGGTGCCGACCGGGCTGCGCTACCTCGACCGGGCGGGGGTGGCCCTGATGAGCCGCGCGGAGTTCGGCGAGTTCTTCCGGTATGCGTGGCGGGTGCAGGTCAGCGGCATCGTCGCCTTCCTGGGCTACCAGAAGGACCAGCTCGTCGCCGGCCGGCTGCTCTCGGCGCAGCAGTCGGGCCCCTTCGGGCAGGGCACGAGCTTCGCGACCCAGCTCGCGTGGCTCCCGCAGAACGCGGTCGGCCCGATCCAGGCGATGATCGGCCAACGCGTCGGCGCGGTCGGCGCCGCCGGGGCGACCGCGACCGTCGAGGCCATCCAGCAGGCCTGGGTCAAGGGCGTCACGGGCTGGTGCCTCATCGGCGCCCCGGCCGCGTATTTCGGCGTGCGGGCCTGGCTGCCGGACTCCTTCGCCCTCGCCGGCACGGTCGCCGCGATCCTGCTGCTCGGGCAGACCTTCTGGCTCATCGGGCGCGTCCTGCTGCTGTGGGGGCTGACGCTGGGGCAGTCCGGGCTGGAGATGCGCGCCAACCTTGTCGCACTCGCCGTCAACATCGCGCTCAGCGTCGTGCTCGGGGTGGCCTTCGGCATGCTCGGCATCGTCGCCGCGACGGCCCTGTCGCGGGTCGCCGCGATGGTCTGGATCTCCTGGGACGCCCGGCGCACGCTGAGCACGCCGATCCGCTGGTTCGGCCGCGACGTGCCGGTGCTCGCGGGGGTCGTCGGCGGCGTCGCCTGCGCGCTCCTGCAGGCGCTCGCGTCGCCCTGGTATCCGCGGGGCGCGCTCGGGCTGCTGGCCGCCGGTCTGGTCGCCGTGCCCGCGCTCGCGCTCTACGCGGGCCTGGCGCTGCGGCCCGCCCAGTGGCGCGCGCTGTGGGCGATGGCGCGTCGGCGCTGACCTGCGGCAGGCCCTCGACGCCCCCGACACCCCCGACACCCCCGACACCCCCGACACCCACGACACCCACGACTCCGGGGCCGCGGTGCCTCAGCGCTGCGAGGCGTCGACATACCGGACCAGGGGGCCCAGCCGCGGGTCGTCGCGCAGCGAGTACTCGTAGATGCCGCGGATCTTGTGGTAGCTGTTCGTGTGGATCGTCACGGGCCGCCCGAGCAGCGCGGCGCCGATGCCGACGTGCAGCCGGTCGGTCTCGACGCGGTCGAACCACGAGATCGCGCGCAGCAGCCAGCCCGCCGAGCGCTCGATGGCGGCGTGGTCCGTCGTGCCGAAGTTCGCGACGAGCGAGAGGTCGTCGCGCCACCGCGCGTGCGGATGGGCGCCGCTGGCCTCGGCGTCGACCCGCCACGCCGTGAGCGTGTCGCGTCGGGTGGCCTGCGCGCGCAGCCGCGCCAGCGCGACGAGCCGCTCGACGTCGTGACGGTCCCGCGGACGTACGGCCCACCCGCGCGTCATGACCTGCCGGGCGTCCAGGTGGAGGGCGGTGTCGTGGTCGATCTCGACGCGGCAGTCGAGCCCGAGCGAGCGGGCGAAGTCGTCGCTGTAGCGCTCGCGGGTGAAGAGCGTGTCCTGCGGGCGCAGTCGCCGCAGGGTCGCCTCGTTGCCGTGCAGCGAGGACGGCAGGACGAGCAGCGGCGCGTCGGCGCGCGTCAGGTGGTCGATGACCTGCGTGCCGAAGTCCCAGTGCGAGGCCAGCCAGCTGCCGCCCATGAGCACGAGCAGGTCGTCGCCGGTGACCTGCGGCACCTCCAGGGGCACCCCGGGCAGTTCGTGCAGCGTGACGCCGATGGAGTCGGCGAGGGTGGAGAAGCCGGCGGCGATGAGCGCGTCCCCGGCGTTGCCCAGACCCGGGCGCACATAGATCCGCCGGTACCGACCGCGCGCCTCCTCCAGCACCTCCCGCACGGTGCTCATGAGCGCCCTCCCGCCAGCGTGCGCAGGCCGCCCTTGCGGGCGCTGCGGGCGAGCATGTGCGTGACGAACCGCACGGCCCCGGGGGTCCACTGCTCCGGCGGGATGTCGCGGGCCATCGCCAGGACCTGCGCGGTGTCGCCCTGGCCGGCGACGGCCTCCAGGAGATACCGCCGGGCGGCGACCGCGTCGTCGGTGCTCAGCGTGCGCAGCCGCGACGCGATCCGGCGATAGATCTGGGCGTGCCCGGCGGCCACGCGGGCCCGGTCGGCCGAGATGCGCTGCGGATCCTCGCCGCGCCAGTAGGTGGCGAGCACCCGCGGCACGTAGGCGATCCCGGTCACCTCGTTCAGGCGCAGGTAGAACTCCCAGTCCTGGCACGAGGGCAGGCTCGGGTCCGGCCCGCCGACCCGCTCGTAGGCCTCGCGCGTCACGAGCACGGTCGAGAAGGTGCCGATGACGTTCTCCCGCAGCAGCGCCGGGGAGGCCAGCCCCTGCGCGCGCGGGCGCCGCGCCGGCAGCAGCCGCCCGTCGGAGAGCAGCGAGTCGTACCACGTGTAGACGAGTCCGTAGCCCGGCCCGACCTCCTCCAGCCGCGCGAGCTGGGCGCTGAGTTTGTCCGGATGCCAGCGGTCGTCGGCGTCGAGGAAGGCCAGGTGCGTGCCGCGGGAGTGGGCCACGGCGGTGCGTCGGGCCGCGTTGCCGCCGCGGTTGCGGTCGTGCCGCACGTAGTGGACGCGCTCGTCCCCGGTCTGCGCGACCAGGGCCTGCACCGCCTCCTGCGTGCCGTCGCGGGAGTCGTCGTCGACGACGATCACCTCGAGGTCGCGGTGGGTCTGGTCCAGTGCGCTGCGCACGGCCGTCGCGACGGTGTCGGCGCGCCGATAGGAGGGGATGAGGACCGAGACCAGCGGCGTCGTCACGTAGAGGACCTCCGGTGTCGTAGCGGGACCGATGCGGGACACCGGCGGGAGCCGACCTCCCCGGTCAGGGTAGGTCGGACCCGAGATGCACGCGCGCTCCGCAGGACCGTGTGGAGTCTGCGAAAACGTCTGTGCGACAGGGTGTTTGCCGGATTCTATCGACACTGCCCCCCGCGGCGTCGCGCGACGGCGCGCCCCCAGCGCCCCCGGCGCACGCGGCGAGCGGAGCGCCGGGGATCCCCGGTTG
>JAVTVZ010000022.1:0-2448 GCA_032229625.1 Dermatophilaceae bacterium
GTGACGGCGGAGTTTGCCACGGCCATGCCTGCGATCGTCCTCATCCTCGTCATGGCCTGCTCGGTGCTCGGCTTCGCCATCGATGAGATCCGCTGCCTCGACGCGGCCCGGGCCGCAGCCCGGTCCGCGTCGAGGGGCGACTCGGCGGCGCAGACGCGGCTGGTCGCCCAGCGGCTGGCCCCGCCGGAGGCGAGCGTCACGATCTCGGGCGGCGACGTGGTCCGCGTCGAGGTCCGGGCGCCGGCCCGCCGCATCGGCGGCTGGCTGCCGACCGGCATCGACCCCCAGGCCCGGGCGGAAGTGCCGCGGGAGACCCCGAGATGACGCGGCCCACGACCGGCGGTGGCTCCTGCGACTCGGCCGAATCGTCGACCCGGGCGTTCGCGTCGCGTACAGCGGTCGCGTCCACCAGGACTGTCGCTCCCACCAGCACAGTCGCTTCCACCAGGACAGTCGCGCCCGTCGGGCGCGCACGGCCCGCCCTGCGCGGCGCCGCGCTGGACGACCGCGGCTACGGGTCGGCCATGGCGCTGGGGATCATCACGGTGACGCTGTCGCTCCTCACCGGTGGCCTGCTCCTGGCCGGCGTGGTCCTGTCGACGCACAAGGCTCGGGCTGCGGCCGACCTCGCGGCCCTCGCGGCCGCGACCCGGGTCCTGCGCGGCGCCGACGCAGGCACCGCGTGCGCCGTCGCCCGCGAGGTCGCCCAGCGCAACGACGCCCGGCTCGGGCTCTGCCGCGCGCTGGGCGCCGGGGGCGGGCCGCTCGACCCGGGCGGCGGGCCACACGTCTACGGCTCGGAGGGCAAGGTCGAGGTCGAGACCTCGGCCGCCCTGCCGGGCCGGTTGGCCCACCTCGGTCGGGCCCGGGCCCGGGCCGTGGCCGGCTCCGCCGACGTCGAGCGTCACACCGGCTGACGCGTGGCGCGGGCCGTGACGCTGGTCGCGGCCCGCGCCTGGGCGGCACCGTCGCTGCGCAGCAGGTCGAGCAGCCGGACCGCCCCGGCCTTGTCGAGCGGCTCGTTGCCGTTGCCGCACTTGGGCGACTGCACGCACGCGGGGCAGCCCCGCTCGCACGGGCAGGAGGCCACGACGTCCCGCGTGCTGCGCAGCCACTGGGCCCGGCGCTCGTAGCCCCGCTCGGCGATCCCGGCGCCGCCGTCGTGGCCGTCGTAGATGAGCACGGTCGGCAGCCCGGTGTCGGGATGGCACGCCGTCGACACCCCGCCGATGTCCCACCGGTCGGCGGTCGCGACGAGCGGCAGCAGCCCGATCGCGGCGTGCTCCGCCGCGTGCGCCGCGCCCGGCACGCTCGCCGGCTCGACCCCGGCGTCCCCCAGCGCCTCCGGGGTGACCGTCCACCACGTCGCCTGCGTCGTCAGGGTCCGCTCGGGCAGATCCAGCGGGTGCTCACCGAGGACCGTCCCGCCCGGCGCGCGCCGCAGATACGACACGACGCGCTCGCGCACCCGCACCCGGCCGTGCGCGACGGTGACCGCGCCCGCAGCATGGCGGCGCTGGGTCTGGACGATGTCGAAGGCGCCGACCGACCTGGCCTGCGTGTGCCAGCCCGGGTCGCCGGGCGTCACGAGCGCGACGCCCTCGTCGAGGTCGAGGCGCGTGACGACATACGGGCGTTGCTGGTGGACGTAGACCGCGCCGGTGTGCACCACCGAGTCGGCGCGGGGCGCGTCGACGGTGCCCAGGACCCTCCCGCTGCCGCTCTCGACGATGCTCACGCCGCGCCCGATCCCACGCAATGGTGTGAGGTCTGCGGCACGGTCCTCGCGCGTCCAATACCACCCGTCGCGGCGCCGGCGCAGCAGCCCGCGGCGCACGAGCTCGTCCGCCAGCGGCCGCATCGACGCCCCGAAGACCGCCTCGTCGGCGTCGGTCAGCGGCACCTCCGCGGCGGCCGCGGCCAGCTGCGGCAGCAGCACGTAGGGGTTCGTCGGATCGAGGCCGCCCGCCTCCACCGGGGCGCCGAGCACGGCTTGCGGGTGCGTCACCAGATAGTGGTCCAGCGGGTCGTCACCGGCCACGAGCACCGCGAGGCTGTCGCGACCCGAGCGCCCGGCCCGCCCGACGCGCTGCCACAGTGCCGCGTGGGTGCCGGGCCACCCGGCGAGCACGACCGCGTCGAGGCCGCTGATGTCGATGCCCAGCTCGAGCGCGCTCGTCGCCGCCAGGCCCCGCAGCCGCCCGTCGCGCAGCCGCGTCTCGAGGTCGCGGCGCTCCTCGGGCAGGTAGCCACCACGGTAGGCCGCGACCGATTCCGCGAGCCGCGGCTCGTCGGTCAGCAGGTGATGCGCGCGATCGGCGACGACCTCGACCCCGCGCCGGGACCGCGCGAAGACGACGGTCTGCACCCCGGCGCGCACGAGATCCGCCAGCAGCGACGCCGAGCGGCTCAGCGCGCTCACCGGCTCGCCCTGCGCCGGTGCGGCGG
>JAVTVZ010000022.1:2548-6149 GCA_032229625.1 Dermatophilaceae bacterium
TCGCCGGCGACGCTCTCGCGGGGGTCGACGAAGGCCATGGTCAGCGCCGCGCGCGGCGAGCCGTCCTGCGTGAGCGCCTCGACGGGCAGGCCGAGGAGCCGGCCGGCGTGCTGCGCCGGCTCGGCCGTGGTCGCCGAGGCCAGCGCGAAGGTCGGTGCCGCCCCGTAGTGCGCCGCGACCCGCCGCAGGCGCCGCAGCACCGCGCCGACGTGCGCCCCGAAGACCCCCCGATAAACGTGACACTCGTCGACGACGACGTAGTCGAGACCGCGCCAGAAGTCCGCCCACGCCGGATGCGACGGCAGTATCCCCGCGTGCAGCATGTCGGGGTTGGTCAGCACGATCCCCGCGTGTCGTCGGATCCAGCGTCGCTCGTCCAGCGGCGTGTCCCCGTCGTACGTCGCGACGCGCACCCCGGGCACGCCGAGCGCCGCGACCCGCGCGGCCTGGTCGGCGGCCAGCGCCTTCGTCGGGCAGAGGTAGAGCGCGGTCGGGCGCCGCAGGGTGCCCTGACCCGCCGTCAGCGCGGTCAGCGCGGTCAGGATCGGCAGCAGGTAGCCCAGGCTCTTGCCCGAGGCCGTGCCGGTCGCCAGCACGACGTGTCGGCCCGCCGCCAGGGCCTGCGCGGCCTGCGCCTGATGGCTCCACAGCGCGTGGATCCCCGCGGCCTCGAGCCGAGCGCGCACGACCGGCGCCACCCACGGCGGGTAGGAGGACTCGACGGCGCGGCGCCCCGGAAGCGTCTCGACGTGGGTCACGCGGGCGTGCCGCGGTGCGGCGAGCACGTCGCGCAGCAGCTCCTGCGGCCCGGCGGCGAGGGACGGGGCAGGGAGCGGGGCGGGGAGCGTGGGATCGGACATCGACGTCACCGTAGGACCGACCACCGACAAGGTTGCGGGGCTGCCGGGTGTCCGCCCGGATCCGTTACTGGCCGAACGGGTCCGGGCGGGCAGCCGCCCGGGTCCGGGCCGTGGGCGGTCGCGCCCGGCCGCCCACACCCGCCTGACCCTGGCTCGATACAGTGGGCGCGGTCGTGCCTGCGAGAGGAGCCCCCCGGTGGAACTATTGCTGACCTGCACGAACGAGGGGCCGGTCACCCTCGTCGACGCCCGCGGTGACGTCGACGCGCTCTCCGCCCCCGCCCTGCAGGAGCGTCTCGAGATGCACGTGGCGGCAGGGCAGCATCACCTGGTCGTCGACCTCTCCGGCGTCGGCTTCATGGATTCCACGGGCCTGGGGGTGCTCGTCGGCGCGCTGCGCATGGCGCGCATGCACCGCGGGGACCTGCGCCTGGTCGCCCCCCGCGACCGGGTGCTGCGGATCATGGCGATCACCGGGCTCGACGAGGTCTTCTCGGTCTATCCGGCGCGCGAGCCCGCGCTGCAGGACGCGGCCCGGGGCGCCGAGGCCGACACCGCGGACTGAGCGACATCACCGGACCGAGCGGGCTGATCGACACCGCGCCCTGATCGACCTGCTGCCCTGGGTCGCCCCACCCTGATCGACCTGACCGTCCGCATCGCGACGCCGTTCACTTATGCGCGGCCGACGTCCTTCAAGTTGTGGAATCATCTCGCTGCGTCGGCCCGTTGTGACTCCTGAGTAACTATGCTCGAAGGGCGGTGACCGGCCCATCTCTGGTGCGGCCGTCGACGCAGGTGACGTCAGCGACGGCGCCCGCCGAGTGCCGTGCGTGATCGTCAGCACCACCGTGGTCCAGCCCAGTGCCACTCCATGACGTCTGTGTCAGTCGGGAGTGACCCATGTCTGCATCCGTTGCCCTGTCGGCCGCCTCTGTGGCTCCCCTCGAGCCCCTCGCGTCCGACGAGTCGGAGCCGGCCTCGGCCGCGACGGTGGCCGAGCGCACCGGCGAGCTGCTGCGGCAGGCGGCGGATGCCGACGTGGCGCGGCGCCAGGAGCTGCTCGACGAGGTCGTCCTGCTCAACGGCCGTGTCGCGGAGGGCATCGCCGCGCGCTATCGGGCCCGCGGGATCGAGTCCGACGATCTGCTGCAGGTCGCCTTCCTGGGGCTGGTCAAGGCCGCTCGGGGATATCGCGAGGGCGACGGGCCGGGCTTCCTCGCCTACGCCGTGCCGACGATCTCCGGTGAGATCAAGCGACACTTCCGCGACTACGGGTGGATCGTGCGGCCGCCGCGCCGCCTGCAGGAGCTGCGGGCCGCCGCCTCGTCGGCCGCGGCCGACCTGCAGCAGCGTCACGGGCGCGCCGCGACCGACGCCGAGCTCGCCGGGACCCTGGAGATCTCGCTCGCCGAGCTGGTCGAGGCCCGCGCGGCCGAGCGCTGCTTCACGGCCGTCTCGCTCGACGCGGCGCGGCCCGGGTCGCCCGCAGGGCCCGTGCTCGGCGATCAGCTCGTCGACGAGCACGACGACTATGCGCCGCTGGAGACCCGCGAGACGCTGCGACCCGCGCTGCAGCACCTCAGTGACCGCGACCGCCGCGTGCTGGACCTGCGATTCTTCGGCGGGCTGACCCAGGAGCAGATCGGCCACGAGATCGGCGTGAGTCAGATGCAGGTGTCGCGGCTGCTGACACGCATCCTGCGCAGCCTGCGGGACGAGCTCTCGCAGGACGACTGAGCGCCCCTGCTCACCCCGCGCGACCGCGCGGGCGCGCGGGCGCACCGTGTCGCGCACGCCACCCGCGCCGCGACGTCGATCCGTCACGCCGTCAGGCAGGCTCCAGACACGTCCGCTTCGTCCGAGATACCCGGCACGCAGGCCCCTGCCCGAGGATGATGAGGGCAAGGAAGGGGATCCGCCTGTAGTCCGAGTTGTCAGGTTTGCGAGAATCCGGGGAGTCCTCGGGGGTCGAGTCGATCCGATCCCCGATGGCCTGCCGCCCTCGCGGTCAGCGGTGTGGACCCGAGCGGCACGCAGAGACGACGGAGATGGAGGAGAGTTGGACGAGCCACGCGCGGTGGATTTCGCACGGATCGCCCAGGCGCTGCACGGCGCCGAGGGGGTCGCGGCGACGCTGGACCGCATCGCGGAGTTGGCGTGCGCGACTCTCGACTCCGACATGTGCGGGGTCATGCTCGTCCATCGCGGGAGCCGCGTCGAGACCGCCGCCGTCACCGACGAGCGGGTCCGCCGCGCCGACGACCTCCAACTCGAATGCGGCGAGGGTCCCTGCCTGGAGGCGATGGCCGACCGCTCGGTCCTGGTCATCCACGACACGACCGTGGACGAGCGCTGGTCGCAGTGGTCGCGGCGGGTGGTCGACCTCGGCGTCCGCAGCGTGCTGTCGGCCCGCCTCTTCACCCCCCATCAGACGATCGGCTCGCTCAACATCTACTCCTCGCGGCCCGAGCACTTCACCGAGCAGGACGCCGTCATCGGCGGGATCTTCGCCGGGCACGCCTCGGTCGCGTTGGCCTCCGCCCGCACCGAATCGGGGCTGCGTGAGGCGCTGGAGAGCCGGCACGTCATCGGCCTGGCGCAGGGGCGGCTCATGGAGCGCTTCGGACTCGACACCGAGCAGTCCTTCGCGGTGCTGCGTCGCTACTCCCAGGACCGCAACACCAAGCTGCGCACGGTCGCCCAGCACGTCGTCGAGCACGGCACGCTGCCGGACTGAC
>JAVTVZ010000022.1:6249-10701 GCA_032229625.1 Dermatophilaceae bacterium
GTGTCGGCTTCACCGTCGAGGGCCTGTCGACCTTCCTCGGCCCGGTCGTCGAGGCCGCCCTGGCGCGCGAGCAGCTGCTGCCCGTCGAGCGGGCCACCCGGGCCGACGCCCGCCCGCTCGCCGGGCTCGTGCGGCTCTTCACGCTCGGCGTGGACGTGCCCTTCGACGCGGTGGACGCGGCGCTGCCGACGCTGGGTGCCGACGGGCTCGTCGAGCTGGGCCTGGCCGACCGCTCCGGGGCGGACCTGCGCGCCCGGTGCGACCTGCGGCCCTACGGCGACGAGGGACACGACTGGTGGGTCGCCTCCGATCTCGGGCTGCCGCATCGGGGAGCGCCGCTGGAGCCCGATCACGTCGTCGGCATCGGCGGGGCGTCGCTGACCCTGGCGGCCTGGACGCCGCGGCCCCGCGCGGCGCGGGCCCTCGACCTCGGGGTCGGCTGCGGTGTGCAGGCGCTGCACCTGGCGGCGCACGCCGACGAGATCGTCGCGACCGACGTGTCGACCCGGGCGTTGGGCTTCGCGCGGTTCAACGCGGCGCTCGCGGGGCAGGAGTGGGACCTGCGCGCCGGCAACCTCTTCGAGCCCGTCGCGGGCGAGCGCTTCGACCTGGTCGTCAGCAATCCGCCCTACGTCATCACCCCGCGCCGCGCCCGGGTGCCGCTCTTCTCCTATCGCGACGGGGGCCGGGCCGGCGACGGTCTCGTCGAGGACCTCGTGCGCGGCGTCGGGGACGTGCTCGAGCCCGGCGGCATCGCGCACTTCCTGGGCAACTGGGAGATCCGCACCGACACGACGTGGCAGGAGCGGCTGCGCGGCTGGCTGGAGGGCACGGGGCTCGACGCGTGGGTCGTGCAGCGCGGCGTGCAGGATCCGGCGCAGTATGCCGAGACCTGGGCCCGCGACGGCGGCCACCTGCCGGGCACGTGGGTGCACGACGAGCTGTATGCGTCGTGGCTGGAGGACTTCGAGGAGCGCGCGGTGCAGGCCATCGGCTTCGGCGTCGTGACGCTGCAGCGGCCGGCGACGCCGCGGGAGCCCTTCGTCGACCTCGTCGAGGTCACCGGGCCGGTCGCGCTGCCGATGGGGGGCAGCGTGCTCGCCGGGATGGCGGCGCGCACGTGGCTCGCCGAGCACGACGACGACGGGCTGCTCGATGTCGCGTGGGTGGCCGCGCCCGACGTCACGGTCGAGTCGCACACCGTGCCCGGTGAGCTCGACCCGCGGGTCATCCTCGCCCGCCAGGGCGGTGGGCTCGGTCGCTCGCAGCGGCTCGACACCACCGGGGCGGCGCTGCTGTCGGTCTGCGACGGCACGCTCACGGCTCGCGCGGCGCTGACCGCCGTCGCCGCCGTGCTCGCCGCCGCCGACACCGGTGCCGACCCGAATGTCGACCCCAACGTCGACCCGAGTGCCGGCCCCAGTGCCGACGCAGGCGTGGATCCGCGCGCGATCGCGCAGCTGCGGGCGCTCGTCGCGGACGGCTTCGTCACCCCGGCCGGGGTGCCCGGCTGAGCGATCCCCGCCGTGGTCCGCGGCGGTCCGCGGAGGTCCTCGGCGGCCCGGGAGGTGTCGAGGATGAGAATCGGCTGGACACCTTCTGGTCGATGATTGTCGACTTGTCGGTGGGACGCGTTACGGTGCTAGGCGCATGGACCCAGCCCGAGCAGCGGTGCCGGAGGTCCCGGCGCACGCACAGCAATCAGGGTGGAAGGTGTCCAGGTGAGCGGCAGCCAGCAGCGACGACTGGTGATCGTCGAGTCGCCGACGAAGGTGAAGTCGATCGCGTCCTACCTCGGTGAGGGCTACGACGTCGAGGCCTCCGTCGGGCACATCCGCGACCTGCCGAACCCGAGCGAGTTGCCCGCGGACATGAAGAAGGGACCCTACGGCCGCTTCGCGGTCGACGTGGACAACGGCTTCGATCCTTACTACGTCGTCGACGCGGACAAGAAGAAGAAGGTCACCGAGCTCAAGCGCCTGCTCAAGGACGCCGACGAGCTCCTGCTCGCCACCGATGAGGACCGCGAGGGCGAGGCCATCGCGTGGCACCTCAAGGAGGTGCTCAAGCCCAAGGTCCCCGTCAAGCGGATGGTCTTCCACGAGATCACCAAGGAGGCGATCCTGCGGGCGCTCAACGAGACCCGCGAGCTCGACACGCGCCTCGTGGACGCCCAGGAGACCCGCCGCATCCTCGACCGGCTCTACGGCTACGAGGTGTCGCCGGTGCTGTGGCGCAAGGTGCGCCAGGGCCTGTCTGCCGGGCGGGTGCAGTCGGTCGTCACCCGCATCGTCGTCGAGCGCGAGCGCGAGCGGATGGCCTTCAAGGCGGCGCAGTATTGGGACATCGTCGGCGACTTCGCCCGGGGCTCGGAGTCCTTCAGCGCCCGGCTGGCCGCGCTGGACGGGCTGCGGGTGGCGACGGGTCGGGACTTCGCCGACGACGGCTCGCTCGTCACGGCCAAGGTGCGCCACGTGGACGAGGCGACCGCGGTGGCCGTCGCCGACGCGATCCGCGGCGTCACCGCGACCGTCTCCGACGTCGCCGAGAAGCCGTATACGCGTCGTCCGTCGGCGCCCTTCACGACCTCGACGCTGCAGCAGGAGGCCTCCCGCAAGCTGCGGATGAGCAGCCGCACCGCGATGCGTGTCGCGCAGCGGCTGTATGAGAACGGCTTCATCACCTATATGCGCACCGACTCCACGACGCTGAGCGAGACCGCGCTCACCGCGGCGCGCAGCCAGGCCCGGGACATGTATGGCGCGGAATACGTGCCCGACGCCCCGCGCCGCTACGAGACCAAGGTGAAGTCCGCCCAGGAGGCGCACGAGGCGATCCGCCCCTCGGGGGACCACTTCCGCACGCCGGCCCAGGTCGCCGGGCAGCTGCGCGGGGAGGACTTCGCGCTCTACGAGCTCATCTGGAAGCGCACGATCGCCTCGCAGATGTCCGACGCGCGCGGTTCGACCGCGACCGTGCGCCTGCGGGTGCCGACCCAGGGGGCCGCCGGCACGACGACCGCCGAGTTCTCCGCCTCCGGCACCGTCATCACGTTCCGCGGCTTCCTCGCGGCCTACGAGGAGGGTCGCGACGACGATCCCGACGCGCGCGCCGCGACGGCCCGGGCCGCCGCCGCCCGCGAGGAGGAGCGCCGGCTGCCCAAGCTGTCCGAGGGCGTCGACCTCGACGTCCGCGACGCCCAGGCCGACGGTCACGAGACCTCGCCGCCGCCGCGCTACACCGAGGCCACGCTGGTCAAGGCGATGGAGCAGCGCGACATCGGCCGGCCCTCGACCTTCGCCGCGACGATCTCGACGATCCAGGACCGCGGCTACGTGACGAACCGCGGCCAGGCGCTCATCCCGACGTGGCTGGCCTTCGCGGTGACGCAGTTGCTCGAGCGGCACTTCCCGACGCTGGTCGACTACACGTTCACCGCGCGGATGCTCGACGACCTCGACGCGATCGCCAACGGTGAGCAGCGCCGTCTCGACTGGCTGAGCCGCTTCTACTTCGGCGACGAGGCGACGTCGATGGACGGGCTGCGGCACCTCGTCGACGACCTCGGCGAGATCGACGCCCGGGAGGTCAGCACGATCCCGCTCGGCGAGGACATGGTCGTGCGGGTGGGGCGCTACGGCCCCTACGTGCAGGATCTGGCGGACAGCTCCGAGACGCCGCGTCGCGCGTCGGTGCCCGAGGACGTCGCCCCGGACGAGATGACGCCGGAGAAGGCGCGCGAGCTGATGACCGTGGCCTCCGACGACGGTCGTCAGCTGGGGACCGACCCGGTCAGCGGCCACGAGATCATCGCTCGCGCTGGGCGATACGGCCCCTACGTCACCGAGGTGCTGCCCGAGCCGGCGCAGGACGAGGACGCCAAGCCCAAGCGGGGCCGCAAGGCCGCCAAGCCCAAGCCGCGCACGGCGAGCCTCTTCAAGAGCATGGACCTGGCGAGCATCGACCTCGACGCCGCGCTGAAGCTGCTGTCGCTGCCCCGGGTCGTCGGCGCCGACGCCGAGGGCCAGGAGATCACCGCGCAGAACGGCCGCTACGGCCCGTATCTGAAGAAGGGCACCGACTCGCGGTCGCTGACCGCCGAGGAGCAGATCTTCGACATCACCCTGCAGGAGGCGCTGGCGATCTACGCCCAGCCCAAGCAGCGGGGGCGGGCCGCGGCGAAGCCGCCGCTGGCCGAGCTGGGGCAGGACCCGGTGTCGGGGCGCCCGGTCGTCGTCAAGGACGGCCGATTCGGGCCGTATGTCACCGACGGGGAGACCAACGCGACCCTGCGCCGCGACGACGACCCCGAGACCCTGACGGCGCAGCGCGGCTACGAGCTGCTCGCCGAGAAGCGCGCCAAGGGGCCGACGACCCGCCGGACGGCCAAGCGCGCCCCGGCCAAGAAGACGGCGGCCAAGAAGACCGCCGCGACGAAGACGGCGACGAAGA
>JAVTVZ010000022.1:10801-14365 GCA_032229625.1 Dermatophilaceae bacterium
CGAAGACGACCGCAGCGAAGACGGCGACGAAGAAGGCCGCCGCGACGAAGACCGCGGCCTCGAAGACCGCGGCGAAGCGGACGGCGGCCGGCAGCACGACCGCGCAGAAGCCGGCCACGCCCGCGTCGGAGTAGGTGGTGACCCCGGGCAACCCCAGCGGCGCGCCGACGGACCGGCTGCTGCGACTGCGGGACCGGACCTACGGCCCGGGTGACCGGCTGCTCATGGCGATCGTCAACCGGACGCCGGATTCGTTCTACGACCGTGGCGCGGCCTGGCAGACCGACCGGGCGCTCGCGCGCGTCGAGGAGGCCGTCGCCCACGGCGCGGACATCGTCGACATCGGCGGGGTCAAGGCGGGTCACGGCGATCCGGTCTCACCCGCGCAGGAGATCGACCGGGTCGTGCCCTTCGTCGAGCTGGTGCGGGCCCGCTGGCCCCAGGTGCTCGTCAGCGTCGACACGTGGCGGGCGCAGGTCGCCCGGGAGGCGGCGGGCGCTGGCGCGGACATCGTCAACGACGCGTGGGGCGGGGTGGATCCCGAGCTGGCCGGCGTCGCTGCGGCGCACGACCTGGCACTGGTCTGCACCCACACGGCGGGCCTCGCGCCGCGGACCAACCCGCACCGCATCGAATACGACGATGTCGTCGCCGACGTTCGCCACGCCTGCCTCGAGCTGGCGCAGCGCGCGGTCGCCGACGGCGTCGACCCGGGGCGCATCATCATCGACCCCGCGCACGACTTCGCGAAGACGACCGCGCACTCTCTGGAGGTCACCCGCCGCCTGGACGAGCTCGTCGCCACCGGCTGGCCGGTGCTCGTGTCGGTCTCTCGCAAGGACTTCGTGGGCGAGAGCCTCGACGCCCCGACGCAGGCGCGGCTGCCCGGCACGATCGCCGCGACCGTCGTGTGTGCCTGGCTCGGCGCCCGGATCCACCGGGTGCACGACGTCGCCGCGGTGCGCGCCGCGCTCGACATGACGTCGTGCATCGCCGGCGACCGTGCGCCGGCGCGGGCCGTGCGGGGCTTGCGATGAGGCCGGCCGTCGGCGCGGTGATCCGCGCGTGAGCCTCGTCGGGGTCGTGTGGCTGCCGCACCCGCCGCTGCTGCTGGCCGAGACGGACTGGGCCGCCGCCACGCCCGCCGCCCGAGGACCTGCTGCGGGATCGGTCGGCGTATCGGTGGGCGCCGGGTCGGTGGGCGCTGGCTCGGTCGGCGCGCTCGACGTGGGGGAGTCGCTGCGGGCCGCGTGCGTGGACGCGCTGGGAGCGGCCCTGTCGCAGACGCGACCTGACGTGGTGCTGCTGGTCACCGGCCGCGACGACCCGGCCCGCGCGGGGCGCGGGCGCAGCACGATCGACCCGCTGGGGCTGCGGGTGGGGCGTCGGTTGCTGCGCGAGTGGGCCGACCGCGCACCCCAGACCCGGGCCGTGCCCGCGCAGGAGGTGGTCACGGTGCCGCGCGCTGCGTCGCCCGCGCAGGTCGCGCGGGCGTCGGCCGAGGTCGTCGCGCGCTGCGCGGGCCCGGCGCGGATCCTGCTCGTCGCGCTCGCCGACGGCAGCGCGCGCCGCGACGCCCAGTCGCCGGGCCTGCCGGACCCCGACGCGCGGGCTTTCGACGAGGCGCTGCTGAGCGGCGTGCGCGGCGGCGACGCGCCGGCCCTGGCGCGCCTGGAGGCCGCCGGACGGGACGCCGAGCTGCTCATCGCGGGCCGCGCGAGCGTGCAGGTCGTCGGCGCCGCCGTCGAGCAGCTGCCCGTGGCGGTGCGGCCGCAGTCGGCGCGTTTGCACGACGACCTGGGGGTCGCCTACGTCGTCGGGAGGTGGGCGTGCGAGTCCTGCTGAGCCCCGCGAGCGCGGGCCTGCCCGCGGGGGCGCCGCTGGCCGCGGGCGACGTGCGCGCCCTGGCCGACCTGTATGCCGAGCCCGAGCAGCCCGCCGGGCGCGCCTGGGTGCGCAGCAACATGGTCGGCACGCTCGACGGCGCCGCGTGGGGGGCCGACGGGCGCAGTGGCTCGATCAACACCGCGGCCGACGTCGACGTCTTCGCGATGCTGCGGGCCCGGGCCGATGCCGTGCTCGTCGGTGCCGGCACGGTGCGGGCGGAGGGATACGGGCCCGTGCGGGTCGAGCCGCGGTGGGACTTCCTGCGTCAGGGTCGCCCCGAGCAGCCGACGCTCGTCGTCGTCAGCGCGAGCGGCCGGGTGTCGCCCGGGCTGATCGACGGGTCCGTCGAGCCACACGGCGGCCCGGTACTGCTGGCCTGCGGTGAGGGCCCGGACGACCGCGTGCTGACGCGGGCGCGTGAGCTCCTCGGCCCGGGCGACGTGCTGACGGTCGGTGCGGCCGGTGGGCAGGGCGCGGTGAGCCCGACGCTCCTCATCGCGGAGCTCGCGGCCCGCGGGCTGCACAGAATTGTGTGTGAAGGCGGGCCGCGGTGGATGTCGGCCATGGTCGCCGCGGGCGTGGTCGACGAGTGGTGCGGGACCCTCGTGCCCAGGATCGTCGGCGGGCCCGCGCCCCGTCTCGTCCACGGCGAGCGGCCCGCCCGGGGGGCCGATCGCGACTACGAGCCGGTCGTGCTGCTCGAGGCCGAGGGGGCGCTCATGGGCCGCTGGGTCCGGCGCGCGTAACCTGTGCGGGCTGCCGTGCGGCGCCCGTGCCCGCAGCTCAGCGTGGCGGGCTCGCCTCGAGCATCCGCGCGAGCAGGTAGGCCTCGCTGCCGCCGAGCCCGACGGAGAAGAAGGTCGTCAGGTCGCCGGCGCCGCGGATGCCGTCGATCTCGGGCAGTCCGCGCCAGAGCACCTCCCCGAGCGAGAGCAGGCAGGGCGGGTCGGCCGTGGTCGTCAGGAGGTGCGGCGGGGAGTAGGACGAGACCTGCGAGACCGAGTCGGTCACGGCCACGCCGATCCGGGGCAGCACGTCGAGGCCGAACTCGTGGTGGCCGATCTGCTTGGGGCCGACGGTCGCCAGATAGGCGCCGGGCGCGGGCCAGGACGCCTCGATGACCGGGGTCGAGCTGTGTGTCGCGAGCACGACGATCGGCCGGTCCTGCACGGCCTCGCGGGCACCGCCGACCGCCCGGACGGGCAGCCCGAGCTCGTCGCGGGCGCGGGCGGCGAAGTCCTCGCGCCTCGCGCGGTCGCGGGAGTGGACGGTGATGTCCTCCCAGGCGCGCATCCCGCTCAGGGCCCACAGCTGATGCCAGGCCTGGCGGCCGGTGCCCACGAGTCCGACGGTGCGGGCCTCGGGTGCGGTGAGCGCCTCGACGGCGATGGCGCCGATCGCCCCGCAGCGCCGCGGTGCCAGGGTGGCACCGACGTGGATGCCGCGGACCCGACCCGAGCGCTCGTCGGCGACGACCGTCACCTCGTCCTCGGTGCCCTGGCCGGGCGCGAGGTAGGAGCGGAATCCGAACCAGCCGGCGTCGGGGTGGTGCGCCTCGCCGGCCGTCAGCCGCAGTCGACGGTCGCCGATCATCAGATCGGTGCGGGCCGGGGCGGACAACTCGCCGAAGGTGTGCGCGCGCAGGGCCGCACGCATCCAGGATCGCGCCACCTCGGG
>JAVTVZ010000022.1:14465-16999 GCA_032229625.1 Dermatophilaceae bacterium
CGCCGAAGGTGTGCGCGCGCAGGGCCGCACGCATCCAGGATCGCGCCACCTCGGGGGTCAACACCGCCCGCACGTCGTCGTCGGTCAGCAGGGACAGGCTCATGCCTTCCAGTGTCGGCACGAGCGCGCCCGGGACGACCCTTGTGGGTGGATCGGCGCGAGCGGGGCGGCGTCGTGCCTGGTCGTCGCGGTCGTCGGGCGTCGGTGCAGCGTCCCGGGCCCACCCGCCGGCGACGGGGTCCGGCGTGCCCCATGCGATCCCGTGCATCTCGTCCGGTGCTCGTCTCTCAGGAGATGCCCAGAGCCGCCGATGAAGTAGCTGACTTACCACGACCACCAGGAGCCGCAGGAAACCACCCGTGCGGACGTCTGAAGCGAGGAACCACGTGTTCGGTAATCGCAAGCAGGGCGCCTCTACCGCCCGCACTGCGTCTCTCTCCCACGACGAGGAGCTCAAGGGCTACGTCGAGTGCCTCAACACCGTCGCCCAGCGCACGGGCACGTGCTCCACGGTCGACGAGGTGCTCCAGACCGCCCTGGACGTGGTGCGCAACGCCTTCCAGTGCCAGTACGCGTCGTGCTGGTGGATCGACCGGAAGCAGAACGCCCTGACGTTCCGCATCGAGTCGGGCCAGGTGTCGCCGGAGTTCCGTCAGGTCACCCAGACCGCGTCGTTCCCGCGTGGTGTCGGTCTGGCCGGCCGGGTGTGGGCGCAGCGTGAGCTCGTCTTCGCCGCCGATCTGGCCCAGGTCACCGACTGTGTCCGCGCCCCCGTCGCCAAGCGCAGCGGCATCGAGGCCGCCGTCGCCTTCCCGCTCATCCGCGAGGGCGAGGTCGTCGGCACGATGGACTTCATGGCCTACCCGGCCCATGTGCCCGGCCCGGTGCGTCTGACCGTGCTCGGCACCGTCGGCGTCATCGTCTCCCAGGCGCTCGAGCGGGTCCTGGAGGGTGAGCGTCGCTCCGAGATGGAGCACGACATGGCGGCGATCAACTCCGTCGTCCGCGAGATCGCCGAGTCCTCCTCCGAGGAGCGCGCGATCAAGGGCGCGCTCGACACGACGCGCAACGAGTTCGGCTGGGAGTACGGCTCCTTCTGGGCCATCGACGAGAACGAGCGCGTGCTGCGCAACTCCCTGGAGTCCGGCAGCGCCGGTGACGAATTCCGCCGCGTGACCCGTGAGGCGACCTTCGCCGAGGGCGTCGGCGTCGCCGGGCGCGCGTGGAAGAGCCGCGACCTGGTCTTCGAGCCCGACCTGGGCACCGTCACCGACTGCGTCCGGGCCCCCGCGGCCCAGCGCGCCGGCGTGAAGTCCGGGGTGTGCCTGCCGATCATCGTGCACGGCGCCGTCGTCGGCACGATGGACTTCTTCACGACGAAGGAGATCGTGCTCTCCGGTGACCGCGAGCGCGCGCTGCGCAACACGGCCTTCCTGGTCTCCAACGCGATCGAGCGGCACCGCGCGAGCGCCCGCACCGAGACCGCCGGTCAGGAGCTGCTGTCCTCGATCACCGAGGTCGAGCGCAACGTCGTCGAGGCGAGCAACGTCGCCGCCGACGCCCAGCGCCTCACCGAGGAGGCCAGCAAGATCGTCAACAGCCTCAACACCTCCAGCGTCGAGATCGGCAACGTCGTCAAGGTCATCACGAGCATCGCCGAGCAGACCAACCTGCTCGCGCTCAACGCGACGATCGAGGCCGCGCGCGCCGGGGACGCCGGCAAGGGCTTCGCCGTCGTGGCCAACGAGGTCAAGGACCTGGCCCGCGAGACCGCGAAGGCGACCGAGGAGGTCGACTCCAAGGTCTCGGCGATCCAGAGCGACGCCGGCTCCGTCGTGCACGCCCTGCAGGGTGTCGCGCAGACCGTCGAGCGCATCAACGAGGCGCAGAACATCATCTCCGGCGTGCTCACCGAGCAGAGCGCCGTGACGCGCAGCGTGCTGCAGGGCTGAGGCGAATCACCTCACGCAGACCGCGTCGTCGACGGCCGTCGCCCTCCGGGGCGGCGGTCGTCGACGCGTCCGGGGTCGCACACAGTTGTGTGCGACCTCCGGCTCCCTCGGAGCCGTCCTGGGCCTGCTGAGACGAGTGGGCTGAGGACTGCCTCACAGGCCGCAGCCCTCAGGCGCCCCGGGCCGGCGTCGATGGGAGGTGCGGACGGCGCCCGCCTCGGGCGCGGACAACGACCCGGAGGGCACTCTCGGACATGGACGTCGCAGCACTCGCACAGACCATCCTCAGCGGACGCACCGCCACGGCGATGCAGGACGCTCAGGTCTCGTTGCTGAAGAAGACGATGGACAGCCAGGCCGACGTCGCGGTCAAGCTCATCGACAAGATGATGCTGCCGCTGGCGACCGAGGGCTCCCTGGGGCGCAACGTCAACACGTATGCCTGACCGCGCCTGATCGCGGCCCGCCCCGTCCGACCCGCGCACGGTCGCCGGAACTGGTCGGGGCCCCATCCTGTCGGTGGCCTGGCCTACGCTCCTGGCCATGGACCAGTCGCTGCGCCCGGGGCTCTTCGTCGTCTTC
>JAVTVZ010000023.1:0-2929 GCA_032229625.1 Dermatophilaceae bacterium
GGGCTGATGACCTCGCCGGTGACGACGTGGATGAGTTCCCGGTCGCTGGCGGTCAGCCCGCGCAGGTCCCGCGGTCCGGCGTACAACCAGCGCAGGTCTCCGGTGACCGGCCCGCCCAGGCTCTGCGCGGCGGCGCGCAGCAGGGGGGTGAGACCGAACGGTACGACGCCCTCGGTGGTCGAGGGGGCGGACTGCGAGTGGATGGCCGAGCTGGGCATGAACCTGTTCTCCTGACCGGCGCGCCCTGTCGTGGCGGCCTTCTCGTCGCCCCCATCGGCACGTCGGGGCGGGGCTTGAGCCGCTTGCGGGCGTTCCGCGCGGCTTCGCCCAGGAACGAGGGGACGCGCAGCGGTACGACGCCCCCGCCGCCCCCGCTGCCCCGGCGCGCCGCCACCGGAACGGCAGGATTGACCGCACGGCAACGCCGCAGGCCCAGCGAGGGACCTGCGGCGTCGTCGTGGAAGGTCAGGCCGTGAACCTGCCGACGATCTCCTGGAGCCGGCTGGCTTGACCCAACAGTCCCTGGGCCGTGAGCGCGGTCTGGTGACTCTGCTGCTGCGATTCCTCGGCCGCGGCCGTGATCTGCTCGAGCCGTTGCACCATGCCGCTGGACTTGCCGGCGACGCCCTCGACGCCGCGCCCCATCTCCGCCGTCGTCGCAGTCTGTTCCTCGACGGCGCTCGCGATCGTGGTCTGGGTGTCATCGATGCGGGCGATGATCGAAGCGATTTCCGCGATGGCCTGGACCGCCGCCTCGGTGTCGATCTGGATGGCCTCCACCCGGGCGGCGATGTCGCCCGTCGCCCGGCTGGTCTCCTGCGCCAGGTCCTTGACCTCGTTGGCCACGACGGCGAAACCCTTGCCGGCCTCCCCGGCCCGCGCCGCCTCGATCGTGGCGTTCAGCGCCAGCAGATTGGTCTGCTCCGCGATGGAGTTGATGGTCTTGATGACCTCGCCGATCTCGGAGGAGCTCACGCCAAGCTTGGCGACGGCGGCGTTGGTGTCGGCCGCGATCGTCACCGCCGACGCCGCCACGCCGGCCGCGTCCTGCGCGTTCTTGGCGATCTCCCGGATCGAGGCCGTCATCTCCTCGGTGCCCGCGGCCACGGCGTGCACGCTGTTGGCGACTTCGGTCACGTCGGCGGACGCCTCGCGGGCCTGCCCCGCCGAGGACCGCGCCGCCTGGGAGCCCTGGTCGGAGACCTGCTCCAGATCCTTGGCGGAGGCGCTCACGTCGGCCGCCGACACCGCCACATCCTGCAACGCCTGCTGGAGCTGCTCGCTCGCTCCGTTGAACGCGGTCGCCATGGTGGCGAACTCGTCCTTGGTGCGGACGGGAATGCGCTTGGTCAGGTCGCCCGCGGCGATGGCTTCGAGCCCCTCGACCTGGTCCGACACCGGCCGGAGGAAGTGGCGGGAGAGCTGGAGCGCGCTGCCGGCCGCCACCAGCAGGGCGAGGGCCGCGATCACGGTCACCATCAAGCGAGCCTCGCGGACGTTGTCCTCGAACGTGACCCCCTCGGAGACCTGCTTCAGCGCCAGCGAGATGGTTTCGTCGAGCTTGACCTCATAGGCCTTGCGCAGATCGCGATTGACGCCGGTCGACATCTTCACCGCGCCGGCGTGGTCGGTCTTCGCGAGCGTCAGCTCCTGCGACAGCCCCGCCGCCCACGCGTCCAACAGCTGCTTCACCTGCTCGACGTCGCTCGCCTGACGGCCCTGGTCGGCCGTCGCCGCGGCGTCCTTGAAGTAGGTGTCGATCTTGTCGAGGCGGCGCTTGATCGAGTCCGTGAACGAAGGGTCTTTGGTGAGCAAGAACCCACGCTCGTCGTTGGCCGTGGCCTTGGCTTCGGTGGCGAGCCCCTGCAGGGCGGCGACGTGGGGGACCGATTGGTTCAGCTCCGCCGCACGTACGTCGTCGAGCGTGCCGATCCGGGAGATGGCCAGGCCCGCGACCAACGCGGACATCCCGGCCACCAGGATGAGGGTTCCCCAGATGCGGAACCTGATGCTGTGCAGTCGTGTGCTGCCCTGGCGGGGCTCCCGCGGGTCGCTGGGGTGATCGTTGTCGGTGTTCACACTCGGCACATCGTCGGCTCACCTGCGGACTTGAGCCGAACCGGGGCACCCCCGGCCGGTCCGGCGGCGGTCCGCCGTCAGGACGTCTCGGTGGCCGGGCGGGCGCCCTCGCGCCGCGGCTCCGATCGCGGCTCCGGCCGGGTGTCCGGGCGGGCGGCCGACGGCTCGACCACGTGCGCGGGATCGGTGGTCAGGTCGCGGTCCACCTCGGCGTCCACGTGCTCGTCGAGCACCAGCGGCATCGCCGTCGCGGCCCGAGGCCGCAGCGCGACCGCCACGTTGTTGATGATCGCCACCGCCGGGACGGCGATGAACGCGCCGAAGATGCCGCCGGCCAGGGTTCCGGCGGTGACGGTGGCGAGAATCGCCAGGGGGTGAATGTTCACGGCCTTGCCCAGGATGTACGGGTTCAGCAGGTTGCCCTCGAGCTGCACCGTCAGGAACAGCGCGATGCCCATCACCAGCGCGATCACCGGGCCGTTCAGAGCCAGCCGTACTCGTCGGCGATCCGCACCGCTTCGGCCCGCGTCGACGCCTGCGTCTTGCCCATCGCCGCCGACAGGTGGTTGCGCACCGTGCCCTCGGACAGGTGATGGTGCGAGCTGCCACCGCTACAGGGACGGGGCAGTCTCTGATCGCATCCACAAGGTCCTCTCCTGGATCTTCATCAGCCAACATCTCGACGATGCTGTCTGCCAGTCCAGCGAGTCGCTCATCGTCCAGATAGGAACGAGCGCTCTTTGGCGTAATGCTCAGCCCTGTCGCCACGGCCTGGACCCGGTCCTCGAGCAACTCGACTGCCTCATCGACGGGCAGGGTCAAACCCCGCTCGTTGAGCAGCCGCACTAGC
>JAVTVZ010000024.1:0-16766 GCA_032229625.1 Dermatophilaceae bacterium
GGCCTAGAAGTTCGTCGCCATGTTGGTGAAGCGGCTGTAGTGCCCCTGGAACGCGACGGTGATGGTCTTCGTCGGCCCGTTGCGGTGCTTGGCGACGATGATGTCGGCTTCGCCTTCGCGGGGGGAGTCCTGCTCGTAGACGGATTCGCGGTGCAGGAGCATGACCATGTCGGCGTCCTGCTCGATGGAGTTGTGGACGACGACGCCGTTGGCGACGAAGTTGTGGGTGCCGAGGACGGTGGCGTCGAAGACTTCCTCGGCCCCGACGGGCTCGATGCCGACGATCATGTCCCATTCGACGTCGTTGACGGCGGTGAGGTCGACGTCGGCGCGGTCGAGCACCGCGGCGACCTGCGCGAGGCTGCCGCCGTCGATCGGGGCTGGGGTGCTCGTGCCGGCGACGGCTGCGGCGACCTGGCTCCACACCGGGTTGGTGTCGGGCGCGGGTCGGGTGTCGGTGCGCACGATCGTCAGCAGGCGGCTGGCCTCGCTGCCCATGGGGCCTTCGACGCCGATCTCCTGCAGGAAGCGCCGCTGGGAGTCCAGGTCGACGACGTCGAGCACCCAGTCGCGCCCGCCGCCCCACACCTGGCTCGAGATCCCGAAGCGCAGCAGCAGCAACGCGATCCGGTCGAGCCGCTCCCGGTCGTCGGCGAAGCAGAAGATCTCCCCGCCGGGGTGCGTCGCGGCGAGCCCGACGCCGCCGGCGCGCGTGAAGACCTCTCGCAGGAAGAGCGCGATCTGCGGCTTCGGCAGCCGCGCGATGCCGCTGGGCACCCGCGCCTCCGGCAGCTCCGCGACGAGCCGCGCCGCGGTCGTGACCTCCTCATCGGAGAACGACTCGTCTCGCAGCGACGGCGCCGGCACGTGCCGCGGCACCGCGATGCGCTCCCCGACGCTCAACTCCCCCAGCGCCTGCCAGCCGGCATACGAGAGGAAGGGGTGGTTCGCGGTCGCCCGCAGCGTGCGCCCCGAGCTCGTCGTCACCTCGTAGACCTCCCGCACTCCCGTCGAGAAGACGTGCGTCATCGGCCGCGCGACATACCGCAGCGACTCGTCCAGCGCCCACACCGGCACGTCCGTCGCTCCGGCCGCATACAGCGCGCCCAGCGTCGTCTCCGCGCCGGTGTCCGCCCGCAGGATCCGCGTCGACGCCGGCAGGCACCCCGACTCACGCAGGTCACTGACTTGCGGCTTCTTGTCGGTCCGCTGCTCCGGACCACGATTGAGCTGAGACAGGGCGATGACCGGCACTTCGATCTCCTTCGCGAGCAGCTTCAACGCGCGAGAAAACTCGCTGACCTCCTGCTGGCGTGACTCCACGCGCTTGCCGGAGCTCATGAGCTGCAGGTAGTCGATGATGACGAGCTTGAGATTGTGACGCTGCTTGAGCCGGCGGCACTTCGCCCGGATCTCCATGAGCGACATGTTCGGCGAGTCGTCGATGAAGAGCGGCGACTCGGAGACCTCCCCCATCGTGCGCGCCAACTTGGCCCAGTCGTCGTCCCGCATCGTGCCCTTGCGCATGTGCTGCAACTGGATCGACGCCTCGGCGCTCAACAAACGCATCGTGATCTCGTTGCGGCTCATCTCCAGCGAAAAAACGACAGTCGCATGGTTATTCTTAATGGCAGCAGAACGTGCTATATCCAAAGCGAGGGTCGATTTGCCCATTGCTGGCCTCGCCGCAATCACGATCATTTGTCCGGCGTGCAATCCGTTGGTCAGATCGTCGAGGTCGACGAAGCCCGTGGGCACGCCGACCATCTCGCCGGAGGACCCGGAGGCGTGCTCGATCTCGTCGGCCGTCGCCTCGAGCAGATCCCCAAGCAGGTGGTAGTCCTCGCTGCCGCGCTTGTCCGCGACCTGATAGATCTCGGCCTGCGCGGCGTTGACGATGTCTTCGACGTCGCCGCCGCCGGTGCCATAACCCATCTGCACGATGCGAGTGCCGGCGTCGACGAGCCGGCGCAGCACGGCGCGCTCGGCGACGATCTGGGCGTAATACCCGGCGTTCGCCGCGGTCGGGACCGCGGTGATGAGCTGATGCAGGTAGGTCTGCCCGCCGATCCGCGACAGATCACCGCGCTTGGTGAGCTCGTCGGCGACGGTGATCGCGTCGGCCGGCTCCCCGCGCCCGTAGAGGCTGAGGATTGCGTCGTAGATGAGCTCGTGCGCCGGCCGGTAGAAGTCGACTCCGCGGGTGATCTCCAGGACGTCGGCGATCGCGTCCTTGCTCAGCAGCATCCCGCCGAGCACGCTCTGCTCCGCGTGGACGTCCTGTGGGGGAAGCCGATCGTCACCCTCGTCGCGGGGGTCCTGCTCGACGTCCCGCTCCAGCCTCGCCAGCGACAACTCGACCCTCCTGAATGTGGTTCACACGGCCCTACCTACCCGGCTCCGGCGTCGCGTCGTGCACGCTCCGGCGACCGTCCCCCCACACCCTGGCACCCACCACCGACACGCTCGCCGGCCCGGACCATGCGCCCCGGACGCCGGACGCGCTCCTGCGTGACGAAAACCGTTCCGGCCCATCGGGAATCACCCGAAAGAGCAGCCCCCCGCCGGTGTGTCGGCACCCCCGTGATGACCGGGTTGGTTCACGCTAGGTCGCGAGACGAGCAGACTCAACCGAGCCTGTGGACGAAGCTGTTGACATCCTGTGGACCGGCAGGGGACAACGCCGAGAGACCCTGTGGGCACACCTGGGGATTTCGCAGAGATACAACGGGTGTCGAGCGTGTGACCTGGACATTCGACGCTGTGCCCCTGTGTGCGAGAAAAAATCTCCTGACCTGCCGGTCTGTCTCTCCCCTCGGTCACTTCGCCGTCCAGCGCCGATGTACGCAAGCAGCATCCTCCGCCCCGACAGCATTGTGGAGAACCTGTGGATAACTCCGCTCCTGAGCACGAACTATCCTCACCGGGGTGACCGACCGCCGCATGCGCCGTGACGTGCTCGCCCTTGCCGTCCCGGCTTTCCTCGCCCTCGTCGCCGAACCCCTCTTCCTCCTGGCCGACGCCGCGATCGTCGGACACCTCGGCACCCCGCAACTCGCCGGGCTCGGCGCCGCCAGCGCCGCCCTGACCACGGCCGCGAGCGTCTTCGTCTTCCTCGCCTACGGCACCACCGCCCTCGTGGCCCGCCGTCTCGGCGCCGGCGACACCCGAGCGGCGCTGGCCGCCGGCCTCGACGGCGTCTGGCTCGCCGCCATCCTCGGCGTCGTCACCGCAGCCCTGACCGCCGCCTTCGCCGAGCCCATCTGCGCCGCGTTCGGGGCGTCCGCCGACGCGACCGCCCACGCCGTCGTCTACCTGCGCATCAGCGCCGTCAGCATCCCCGCGATGCTCCTCGTACTGGCGACCACCGGCATCCTGCGCGGCCTGCAGGACACCCGCACCCCGCTCGTCGCCGCCATCGGCGCCTTCAGCGCCAACGTCGTCCTCAACGTCGTCCTCGTCTACGGCGCCGGGCTCGGCATCGCCGGCTCGGCGTGGGGCACCGTCATCGCCCAGACCGGGATGGCCGCCGGCCTGCTCACCGTCGTCCTGCGCGCCGCACGCCGCCTCGACGCGCCGATGCGCTTCCACCCCGGGCGGGTGCTGTCCGCCGCCGCGACCGGCACGCCGCTGCTCATCCGCACCCTCGCGTTGCGCGCCGCGATCCTGGCCACCACCTTCGTCGCCGCCCGCTTCGGCGACGTGCCCCTGGCCGCCTACCAGGTCGCCGCGACGATCTGGACGTTCCTCGCGTTCGCCCTCGACGCCCTCGCCATCGCCGCTCAGGCCCTCACCGGGCGCAGCCTCGGCGCCGGCGACGCCGCCGGAGCCCGCGAGGCGACCGCGCTCATGGTCCGCTGGGGTGTCGGCTTCGGGGTCGCCCTCGGGGCGGTGACCGCCGCCCTCAGCCCGGTCCTGCCGCGCCTGTTCACCTCCGACCCCGCCGTCCAGGCCGCCCTCACCGCCGCGCTGCTCGTCATCGGGGTCACCGCCCCCATCAGCGGCCACGCGTTCGTGCTCGACGGCGTCCTCATCGGCGCCGGCGACGGCCCCTACCTGGCCCGGCTCCAGGTCATCGCGCTCATCGGCTACCTGCCCGTGCTGGCCCTCCTGCTGACCAACGGTCCCGCCCTCATGGACCGCGGCGCGCCCCTGGCCGTCGCCACCATCTGGGTGGCCATGGCCTGGTTCATGACCCTGCGCAGCCTGCTGCTGCATCGCCGCGCCCGCACCGACGCCTGGCTCATCACCGGCCTCACCCCAGGCCGCTGAGCGCACGCAGCTGTGTGTGATCAGGCGGGGATGTTGTGCGGCGTGACGACGACGATCGGGCTCGGCAGCGACACCGGCCGCCCCGGCAGCAGCCCCTGCACCTGCAGCAGACCGCGCAACGCCCGCCGCGCATCACGCCGTAGGTCGTGGTGCAGCACCGCGGTCAGCCCCCCGGCCCGCAGCAGCGCGACGTTGTCCTCGTCGAGATCGTGGGCGACGAAGCCGCGCACGGTCCGACCGGCCTCCTCGAAGGCCGCGAGCGTGCCCCGGTTGGCCCCGCCCGGGGAGTAGACGACCCCGAGCCCCCCGTCCGCCGCGGCGTCCCCGGCCAGCGCGGCCGACGCGAGTCGCTGCATCGTTTCGTCCTGCCCGTCCGACCCGTCGAGCCGCACGATCGAGGATCCCGGCCGCAGCCGCGCGAACTCCGCCTCGAAGCCCGCGGCCCGCTGCTCCTCCCCGAGGAACGCCGCTCGGCTCAGGGGGACGAGCGCATCGACCGGGCCGACACCGGCGACGAGGTCGAGCAGGTAGGCGGCGGTCGCGCCCGCCGCCGCGTTGTCGACCCCGACGTAGGCGTGCCGACCGGTCGTCGGCAGGTCCGTCACCAGGGTGATCACGGGGATGCCCGCCGCGACGAGCTCGTCGACGGCCTGCGCGACGACCGGGTCGTCCGGCGCCTTGAGCAGCACCCCGTCACTGCCGCGAATCCGCAAGCGCCGCAGCCGATCCGCGATCCGCGCGGGCTCAGCGGACTCCTGCACGTCGGAGCGCAGGCGCACCAGCGCCGGGCGCAGCATCGCGGCCTCGGCCTCGAGGCAGGCGCGCACGACGCTGGAGAAGCGCGGCGGCGCCGCCATCACCAGATCGGCGACGAGGGAGCGGCCGGTGAGCACGAGCTGGCCGGCCTGGCGGTCGAGCTCACCGATCGCCCGGTGCACGGCGCGGGTCGCGCGGGCGCTGACCCCGGACCGGTGGTGGAGCACCCGGTCGACGGTGGCCTCCGACAGACCCGCCTGGTCGGCGATGTCACGGACCCGATGGCGATGCGGCACGACCGCCTCCCTCCCGGCGGCCCCACCGCCGTCCACCGCCGGGCCACCGACACCCGGCCCGCCGCGAGCCACCAGTCAAGCACCGCCGGGCACCACCCACCCGGCGTCGACGGGTGCCTGTGGACAGCCGGACGCCGGTGTCACCGTGGCCCCGCGACCTGCACCGCCGCGCCGGCCGACACCGCGCGCCGACGTCGTGCCGAGGTCGTATTGAGGTCGTGCTGAGGTCTTTCTGAGGGGTCGACCCCCTGTCGGTGCCGACGCGAGCCAGCCACTGTAGAGAGGACGGCGCGCGATCGACCGACCACCGGGATACCGGGCGCGACCGACCGACGACCGAAGGAGACCGCCATGACCGCCACCGCCTCCCGCCCCGCGACGAGCGGCACGACCAGGCGGCCCGGCCGCTACGAGATCGCCGACTGCCGCGTCGAGGACCTCGTCGCCCTCATCGACGAGGGCCTGGCCGGCACCGACCTGCAGGACTACCCGACGGCCACGCAGCTGCGCGAGGGTGTCCTGGTCTACGCCGCCGACCGGCTGCGCGACGCCCACGCCGCCGACGCCGCGGCGTGTGAGGCCGAGCTGGCGACCGCGCTGACGGACGGCCCCGGCATCGTCGTCATCTCCGGCGCCTTCGCGACCGACGTCGTCGACGCCGCGACCGACGCCTTCAACGACCTCATCGCCGCGCAGAAGGCGCAGGGCCGCGAGGTCGGCGACCACTTCGCCGCGCCCGGCGCGAACGACCGGGTGTGGAACGGTCTGGAGAAGTTCGCGGTCGCCCACCCGCAGACCTTCGTGCAGTACTACGCCAACGACGTCCTGGCGATCGTCGCCGGCGCCTGGCTCGGGCCGGGCTACCAGGTGACGAGCCAGATCAACGTGGTCAACCCCGGCGGTCAGCGCCAGGAGGTGCACCGCGACTATCACCTCGGCTTCCTCGGCGCGCAGGTCGCGGCCGGCTATCCCGCGCACGTGCACCACCTGTCCCCGGTGCTGACCTTGCAGGGCGCGGTCGCGCACGTCGACATGCCCGTCGAGTCCGGCCCGACGCTCTACCTGCCGCACAGCCAGAAGTACGGTCCGGGCTACCTCGCGTGGTGGCTGCAGGAGTTCAAGGACCACTTCGACGGGCACCACATCCAGCTGCCACTGGCCAAGGGCGACGCCGTCTTCTTCAACCCGGCGCTCTTCCACGCCGCCGGCACCAACCACTCCGCCGACATCAAGCGCATGGCCAACCTGCTGCAGGTCAGCTCCACCTTCGGTCGGGCGATGGAGACCGTCGACCGGGCCCGCGTGAGCCTGGCGATCTATCCCGCCCTGTCCGCCGCGCTCGCCGACGGCACCCTCGCGGAGGCCGCGGCGCACCGCGTCGTCGCCGCGAGCGCCGAGGGCTACCCCTTCCCCACCAACCTCGACCTCGACCCGCCCATCGGTGGTCTCGCGCCTGCCTCGCAGGCCGACCATGTCCGCGCTGCGCTGGCGGACGGTCAGGACGTCGAGCAGCTCGCGCAGACTCTGGCGGCCTATGACGGGCGCCGGGTGAGCGCCTGACCCCTGTCGCACCGGTCGGGCCGGCCCGGGACGCGCCCGCCCCGGCCTGACCGGTGCCACAGACCCTGGTGGGCCGCCACAGCTTGTGATAAAGCCGTGATCTTCCGGGCAGCCGCCTGTGATGACAGGACACGGATCGCGCGCTGAAACGCGCCCGAAACACCCCAAAACACCCGCCTGACTTGTGTCAGGGTCAGTGATTCGCGGCCTGGACCCAGCGGTACGCGTGGCGACAACTACGCCTCAGGGCACCTCTCGAAGCCCTCGTGCGACGCCCGACACGGCTCCCCAGCGAACCTGCGTCCCACATATTGAAACGAGGACCGGAGAAATTCTCGCAGCGCCGGCCACCCCGAGGGGCGCCGCGAAAGACGCCCCGACGAGTGCACTGAGCAGCCCAAACGCACTTGCATCCCAGGCGTCGTGACCGTACCTTAAGTTTTTTCACGAGACTTTTGGGCCGCCTCTGGGGCGTCGGTGGTTGACAGGCCCCCCGGGGTGGGGCGCAGGCTTGAGACATCAGCCAGTCCGGCTGTGCAGCAAATCCCCAGCAAAGCCGCCCGATCCGGGCGCACGACGGTCGTGCAGGATGTGCCGTCGTGGCTCCTCCTGTCCGGCAGTAGAAGGAGCCCCGCATGTACATGTACCCCTACCCCGAGGCCACCACCGACGGCATCTCCCCCAAGGGCCTGGTCAACCCGCAGGCCATCACGATGGCGGCCACCTCGCTGGTGCTGCTCATCGTGGGCGCCGTCAGCGGCATCCCCGGCGTCTTCGCCTTCGCCGCCTTCACCGCGGTCGTCGCGGCCGGGTTCTCGGTCGCCTCTGCGATCGCCGAGCTGGCCCGCAGCGCCGAGAGCCCCGAGGACACCGACACGCGCTCGCACCGCGTCGTCGAGACCGTCTGAGCGACCGCGCTGAGCACCGGCGATGTGCCGGACCGCCACGCGGGACACCCACCCCACCCCCACACACCCGGCGCGGCGCACCGCGCAGGAAGAGGAGCACCATGTCGCTCTACACGAGCATGCCGACGCCGTCGGGCCTGTCGGCCAAGGAATACATCAGTGTCGAAGGTCTGACCCTGGCCGCCATCGCGATGGTCTTCGCGGTCGCGGGCCTCTTCACCGGCAGCGCGGTCGTCATGCTGCTGGCCGGCGTCACCACGCTGCTGTCGGTCGGCTTCACGCTGGCCACCTCCGCGATGACCCTCATGGCCCCGACGCAGCAGCAGGCGGGCTGACCACACTCCCTCCGACGCGTCGGGGTCGACCACAACGCGGTGGTCGACCCCGATTTTTTATGCCCGGGATCGTCTCAATCGCCCAGGTGTGCGGCCGCACGGGAGCGCATGCTCTCGCCCGCAGCCTCCGCGAGCACGAGCGCGGCGCGGCCGTCGTCGAAGCTCGGAGAGAACGGCGCCCCGGTCTCGATGGCGGTCACGAAGTGGTCCATCTCCGCGCGGTAGGCCGGCATGTAGCGGTCGAGGAAGAAGTTGAGATAGGGGGGCGCGACCTCGGTGGCGCTCGCCCCGGAGAAGCGCGCACTCGTGGGCAGCTGGTTGTCGGCCGTCAGCATGCCGAGCTCGCCGAAGGCCTCGAGGCGCTGGTCGTAGCCGAAGGCGCAGCGGCGGCTGTTGGTGATCGTCGCGACCGCTCCCGTCGCGCCGCGCAGCACGACGACGGCTCCGTCGATGTCACCGGCCGCCTCGATCTCGGAGGAGACCAGATTGGTGCCGGTCGCGGTCACCTCGACGACGTCGCCGAGGAAAAAGCGGGCCATGTCGAAGTCGTGGATCGTCATGTCCTTGAAAAGCCCCCCGGAGGCCGCGACGTAGGTCGCCGGCGGCGGCGCGGGGTCGCGGCTGATGATGACGAGCTGCTCGAGGACACCGACCTGACCGGCGCCGACGCGAGCCTGGATGTCGGCGAACGTCGGGTCGAAGCGGCGGTTGAAGCCGACCATGACCTTGCGCTCCAGCTCACCGATGCGCGCCCGGCACGCGTCGACGCGGGCGACGTCGAGGTCGATGGGCTTCTCGCACAGCACCCACTTGCCGGCCTCGACGGCGCGGGTCAGCAGGTCGACATGCGTCGGGGTCGGCGAGGCGATGACGACAGCGTCGATCGCCGGGTCGTCGATGATGTCCTCCACCTGAATCGTCGCTTCGGTGTCGAAGCGCTGCGCGAGAGCCGTCACCGCGGCCTCGATGGGGTCGAAGGCCCGCGCGAGCCGCGCCCGCGGGTGGCCGGTGATGGACTCGGCGTGCACAGTGCTGATGCGCCCACAGCCGATGAGCCCGATGTTGAGCATTGACGCCTCTTCCTCGACGACGCCCGTCGGCCGACGGCGGCGACGGCAGACCGTCGATCTCGACCGGTCGGTAATACGGTCAACAGTAGTGACCGCCGACGCCGCTCGCGGACTCACCGGACAGTCCGCCCTCCCCGTCTCGAAAGGGCCCTCATGAGCACCGCGCCCACCGACCTCGGCCTACACGGCCCCTTCACGCTCGCGGTCTGCGCCGAGCTGGTCTTCCCCGAGCTGCCGATCGCCGCGCGCCTGCGGCATCTGCGCGACCTGAATGTCGCCGCGGAGATCTGGAATTGGGCCGACCACGACCTGGCCGAGCTCGAGGCGGCACGCGCCGACGGCGTCGTCATCGAGTCGATGACCGGCTATCTGCGCGGCACCCTCGCCGACCCCGAGGGGGCCTCAGAGCTGCTCGCGACCGCACAGGAGAGTGTGCGTGTTGCGAAGCGGCTGGGCGTCCCGCGTCTCAATCTGCACGGCACGGGTCTGGACGGCGACGGCCTGCCGGTCGTGCCCACCGAGCAGGTCACCGGCCGCATGTGGGCCCACGCCGCGCTCACGTTGGAGAAGGTCGCGGCTCTCGGCGAACGCCACGACGTGATCTTCGAGCTGGAGAATCTCAACCGCGCCGTCGACCACCCCGGCACGCCGTTCGCGACGGCCGCCGACTGCCTCGCGCTCGTCGAGACGATCGACTCCCCGCACCTGCGGCTCAACCTCGACCTGTACCACGCGCAGATCGACGAGGGGAATCTCATCGAGCTGTGCCGCCGCGCGCTGCCCGTCGTCGGGGAGATCCAGGTCGCCGACGTGCCCGGACGCGCCGAGCCGGGCACCGGGGAGATCAATTACCCGGCGATCGCCCGCGCGCTCGCCGACGCCGGATACACCGGCACGATCGCGATGGAGGCCGCGCCCGCGGGCGACTCGACGATCGCCGTCGAGGCGTTCCGCGCCGCCTTCACCCTGTAGCCACCTGCGCAGAGACGTCTCGGGGCCGGCCCGCGCGATGCGGACCGGCCCCGAGACGTCTGCGGGCGATCAGTTGTCGGGGTTGCCACCGACGATCTTCATCGCGCCGGTCGGCGGCGCGACCTCGCCGGGCTCGAGCGTGTGGGGCTCGACGACCCGCTCGGGGTGCAGGTCGCCCAGCTCGTGCGACAGCTCCGCCAGCTCCTGGCCTCCGGCCATCTCGGCCGTCAGCTGGTCCAGCGTCAGCTGGTCGCGGTGCGCGTCGAGCACGACCCGGCCGAGCTTGAGGATGACGAAGTGGTTGCCGACGAGGAACGCGTGGTGCGGGTTGTGGGTGATGAAGATGACCCCCAGTCCCGCGTCGCGCATCTTGGCGATGTACTTCAGCACGACGCCGGACTGCTTGACGCCCAGCGCGGCGGTCGGCTCGTCGAGGATGACGACCTTCGCGCCGAAATAGATCGCGCGGGCGATCGCGATGCACTGCCGCTGACCACCGGACAGGGCGCCGACGGGCCGGTCGAGATCGGGGATGACGATGCCCATCTTCGTCAGCTCCTCCCCGGCGATCCGCTTCATCTCCGGGATGTTCATCCCGAAGCCGGAGCGCATCTCGTTGCCGAGGAAGAAGTTGCGCCACACGCTCATCAGCGGCGCGAGCGCGAGATCCTGATAGACGGTCGCGATGCCCGCCGACTGCGCCTCACGCGGCGAGGAGAAGCGGGTCTGCTCCCCTTCGACCGACATCGTGCCGTCGGTGTAATCGTGCAACCCCGCGATGATCTTGATGAGGGTCGACTTCCCGGCGCCGTTGTCGCCGAGCACGCACGTGACCTCGCCCTGGCGGACGGTGATGTTGACGCCACGCAGCGCGTGGACGTTGCCGTAGCTCTTGCCGACGTCGAGAAGTTCGAGGATCGGGGCGTCGACCTGGGTCATGGCCGTGCTCATCGGGACTCCGCCTTCCGCTTGACATACATGTTGACCAGCACGGCGCCGAGCAGCATGACACCGAGGAAGGTGCGCAGCCAGTCGACATCCCAGCCGGCGTAGCTGATGCCGAGAGTCGCCATGCCGTAGATGAGCGCGCCCACCGCAGCGCCGACGACGGAGCCATAACCGCCGGTGAGCAGGCAACCGCCGATGACGGCCGCGATGATGTAGATGAATTCCTGACCGATGCCCTGACCGGACTGCACGTTGTTGTACTGGAACAGCGTGTGCATTCCGACGAGCCACGCGCCGAAGCCGGTGCCCATGAAGAGCCCGATCTTGGTGGCCGTCACGGGCACACCGACGGCTCGCGCTGCGGCCGGGTCGCCACCGGCGGCGAGGATCCAGTTGCCGACGTTGGTGCGCAGCAGCACGAAGGCCAGCACAGCGGTGAGCAGGAACCAGTAGATGACGATGATGTTCAGCGTGATCGGCCCGAGCGAGAAGCTCGCGGAGAAGAAGGCCTTCGCGCTGGTCCAGCCCTCCATGTCGCTGATGTTGTTCGTCGACACACCACCGGTGACCCGACGCGTCCAGGCGAGGTTGACGCCCTGGAGGATGAAGTACGTGCCGAGGGTGACGAGGAAGCTCGGTAGACCCGTCTTGTGGAGCAGCCAGCCGTTGAAGGCACCGACCGCCAGCGACGCGAGGAGGGCGAGGAAGACCCCGGTCCAGACGTTGAGGTTGAAATACCAGGCCAGGTGCGCCGCGGCGAGACCCGAGAAGGTGACGGCGACACCCGTCGACAGGTCGAATTCTCCGCCGATCATGAGCATCGCGACGAAGATCGCCATGATGCCGATGGTGGCCGAGGAGTAGAGGATCGTGCCGGTGTTCGCGACGTTGCGGAACGCCCCGGCGGTCGCGAAGAAGAGACCCGCGAGCACGAGGGCGCCGATGAAGGCGCCGACGGCGGGCATCCCGAGGAAGAGTGACAGCGCCGACTTCGTCGCGACGCGATCGTCGACCGGCGGAGCCGGCGCGGGAGCGGTGTCCTGGGTGTTCACGTCGGTCACCGGGTGCCCTTGGCGGCGAACTCCGCCACCTTGGCGACGTTCGAGGAGTCGATGAAGGCCGGGCCGGTCGCGACGTTCTGCCCGCCACCGATGAGGTTGCCGTTGGCGCGGTACAGCCAGTGGGCGTCGACGGCGAGGTACCCCTGCAGGTAAGGCTGCTGATCGATGGCCCAGGCGACCTGGCCGTCCTGGACCGCCTTGACGAGCTCGGCATTGGTGTCGAACGTGCCGATCTTGGCCTTGCTCCCGGCACCGGCGACGGACTGCACGGCGTTGAGGGCGAACTGCGCGCCGAGGGTGACGATGTGGTCGATCGCGGGGTCCTGGGTGAGCTTGGCCTGGATCGTCGTCGTGACGTTGGCGGCGTCGCGGCCGTTGACGTAGACGCGCTCGACGGACGTGCCCGAGCCGGCGCCGTCCGCGACACCCTTGCAGCGGTCTTCCAGCTGCTGCTGGCCCTGCTCCTGGATCACACAGATCGCCTTCTTCGCACCGTCGGCGACGATGCGCTCACCGACGGCCTTGCCGGCGTCGCTCTCGGACTGACCGAAGTAGCCGATCGCGCCGAGCTTCATCGCCTCGGTGCCGCCGGAGTTGAACATCGTCACGGGGATCCCCGCAGCGACGGCCTTCTGGATGGCGGGCCCGAGCGCGCCGAGGTTGGGCGCCGTGACGGCGATGCCGTCGACCTTCTTGTCGATGGCGGCCTGGATGAGCTGCGCCTGCTTCGTCGCGTCGGGGTCGTTGCTGTATTCGAGGTTGACGTTGTCCTTCTGCGCGGCGACCTTCGCACCGGCGCGGATGATGTTCCAGAAGGCGTCGCCGGGAGCCTCATGGGTGATCATCGCGACCGTGAACTGGGGGGTGTCGACAGAGCCGACACCGCCGCCCTGCGCGGCGGCCTGCGTCTGCTGCCGTCCTCCGGTGGAGGAGCAGGCACCGAGGGTGAGCGCGGCGCAGGCCAACACGGCCATCGTGCCGGTGACTCGGCGGGTACGGGTCATGGGTGGACTACCTTTCGCTGATCCCGCACGACATCGGGCGGGAGGTAGGGGTGAAGCCGAGCAGTTCGAGCGGGTGGGTGTCGGTCAGGCTGAGGCGATCTCGCGCAGCTGCACGGGGCGGCCCTCGCGGCGCGAGAGCTCGCACGCGTCGGCGACGCGGAAGGCTTCGAGGCCGTCGCGCACGGTGCACGGTGAGGGGATGCGGCGGGCGGCGACGTCGGCGAACGCCGTCAGCTCCGCCTGGTAGGCGGGCAGGAAGCGCTCCATGAACGACCACTTCTGCGGCCCGGCGGGGAAGGTCACGCCGTCCTGCGCGGAGCGCATCGCCAGGGAGTCGTCGAGCCCGACGGCGATCGTGCCCTCGCTGCCGTGCACCTCCATGCGCACGTCGTGGCCACCACCGTTGTATCGAGTCGATGAGACAAGCACCATGGTGTCGTCGTCGAGGGTCAGGACGGCGGCGGCGGTGTCGACGTCGCCGGCGGCCCGGAAGAAGTCGGCGCCCTTGTTGCCGCCGGTGGCGTAGACGCTCGCGACCTCGCGGCCGGTGACGAACCGCAGGATGTCGAAGTCGTGCACGTTGCAGTCGCGGAAGATGCCGCCGGAGGTCGGGATGTAGTCGGCGTGCGGCGGTGACTGGTCGTGGGTGGCCGCGCGGATCGAGTGGACGAAGCCGAGCTCGCCGCTCTCGAGCGCCGCCTTGGCGCGCTGGTATCCGGTGTCGAAGCGCCGCTGGAAGCCGATGTGGATCGGCACGTCCGTCTGCTCCTCGAGCCGCACGAGCTCGATGGACTCCTCCAGCGTCGCCGCGACCGGCTTCTCACAGAAGGTCGGCACCCCGGCCGCGACCCCGGCCCGCACCAGCGCCGCGTGCGCGGGTGTGGCCGTCGTGATGACGAAGCCGTCGATCCCGGCGGCGAGCAGCTCCTCGACCGAGTCGACGGCCTCGACGCCGAGCTCGCCGGCGACGCGCTGCGCGGCGCCGGGCATGGCATCGGCGAGCACCACGGACTCCACGAAGTCGAGATCCCGCAGGGTTTGGGCGTGGAACGCCCCGATCCGACCGACGCCGGCGACTCCGATACGCACGTTGATTCCTTTGCTCGCAAGGGCGGTGATCTCAGGCGCCCTTGCGTCACAACGCGCGACGCCGGGCGTGGAGTCAGCCTGCCCGCCCCGGCGACGTGCTGTCAACGATTTGTCCTGACATTTTTACGTCCCCTGTCGACGAGAGCGACTGAACGGGCGCGGTACGGTCGGGCGGGTCGACGGCGTCGCCGGCACCGGCCGGCGCGGCAACACCACGCAGGACAGGCGGATCCGCGGCGAGCGGTCAGTCCAGGCCGAGACCGGTCAGCGGCGAGCGGCTGACGGTCTGCTGCTGCGGCAGTCGCGCGAGCAGGACGCCGAGGACCTCGCGGACGAGCTCGGGTCGGGTGTGGGCGACGAAGGAATGCCCGGGGATGCGCTGGGCGACCCAGCCGAGACGCTGACGCGCCAGGGGCTCGAATTCGTCGAAGCAGGGGTTGTATTCGCCGCCGTCGGGCTGGATCACCCAGACGGGCGCGACGACCCGGTCGAGCACCTCACGGCCGGGGACCAGCGGCGAACCGGGCGCGTGGGTCGTCAGGACAGCCAGCGCCCGACGCGTCGGCTGACGCAACCAGCCGCCCTCACCGTCGTGCAGGATCGACCGGTCGAGCGTGTAGTCCTCGTAGCCGATCCGCGGCACGCTGAGCCAGTCCCCCGCGATCTGCGCGCTCGTGTCGGCCAGGAACCGGTCGAGCGATTCCTGTCCGTGGCCGACGGCGCCGAAGCGGAAGCGCTGCACGAGTTCATCCATGAGGCTGGGCGTCGAGAAGATCTCGAGGAGGCCGTGGTAGTAGGCCTGCGGGGCGATCGTCGGGCTGTCGATCAGGCACAGGCCGCCCCACAACAGGGGGTAGACCGCGGCGGCGAGGGCCGTGATGCCGCCGCCGAACTGGTGGCCGAGCAGGACCGGGCACCGTAGGTCCAGCTCACTGACCAGGCGCTCGAAGTCGCTGATGACGGCCGCGGGGCTCTCGAGGGGGGCGGTGCTCTGGCCGTGTCCCCGCAGGTCGAGCGTCAGCACCCGCGCCGACCGGGCGAGCATCGGCGCGAATCGCACCCACACGTTGCTGGAGTAGCCGGGGCTGTGGACGAGGACGACGGTGCGCCCCGGGCCCCCGTAGTCGCGCACTGCGAGCTCTCCGCCGGACACCGGGATCCGCAACTCCTGCGGCATCGCCGTCACCTCGCTCCCTCACGCCGAGGGCCCGCCTACGCCGCTGTGCACCCGGGCCGGTCGTCCTGGCACGCTAACGCGCGCACCCGGGGGCGCCCGCGCGCATGGGCGACGCGCTGGGGTGCAGGGACCGACCGCAGGCGACCAACCTCCTGGGTTCCCTCGTGAAAGCGGTTGCCAATCGATCGAACTCACATCACGTCTACCGGATGTTCGGATATCGCCGACGGCATAACAATTAGGTCTCGGCGGCTGGATTCCGTTCAGGTCGCCCGCCACGGCACCTGTCGATGCCCTCCAGAAGCACTCAGGAAGCCCTCAGCGGTAGAAGTCCGGCTGGGCGATCATGTCCACCGCCACCGCACCCTCCTGACCCAGTGCGCGCACGCCGGCGTCGCAGACGCACGCGGCGGCATAGCCGTCCCAGCTCGTCGGCCCGGTGTGCTCCCCGCGCGCGACGGCGTCGATCCACTCCTGGATCTCGGCGACGAAGGCCCCCCAGAAGCGCTGGTTGTGGTCCATCGTCAGCAGGTGGTGACGCCCGATCGTGCCGGTGCGCTCGATCTTGTGCTGGTCGGCAAGGCGGATCGTGCCGGTCTCGGCGACGGCCTCGCACTGGATGTCGTAGCTGTGCTGGTTGTTGACGAAGATCTCGTCGTCCATCCAGATGCCCGACTGCGTCGTCATGATGAAGATCAGCGGATCCTGCAGGTGCTCGAAGCGCTTCGTCGTCTTCTTCGGGGTGTCGACCCGCACCGAGACGATCTCCTCGCCGGTGAGCCAGCGCATCGTGTCGACCTCGTGGATACCGGTGTCGTTGATCGCCATGTCCCACGTGTAGTGCGCCGGCACCGTGGGGTTGCGGTGCCGGTTGTGGACGATGAGCGTCTCGCCGATCTCGCCGGAGTCCAGGATCGCCTTCATCTGCCGGTAGGAGTCGTCGAAGCGGCGCATGAAGCCGACCGTGACGAGCCGGCGGCCGGCAGCTTCCTCCGCGGCCAGGATCTCCAGGGCCTCGGCGGCCGTCGGCGTCAGCGGCTTCTCACAGAAGACGGGCTTGCCGGCCTCGATGCAGGCCAGGACGTCGACCTTGTGCGCCGGGCCGTGGCTGCAGATCATCACGGCGTCGACCTCGTCGGCGGCGATGAGCTCCGCGCTCGTGGCGTAGGCGGTACCGCCGATCGTCTCGGCGACGCGCTGCGCGTTCGCGGCGACGACGTCACTGACGGCCACCACCCGGCCGCCGGCGATGACGCTGTGGATGCGGTCGATGTGGGCGCGGCCCATGCCGCCGGGGCCGATCATGCCGATGCGCACG
>JAVTVZ010000025.1:0-4696 GCA_032229625.1 Dermatophilaceae bacterium
CCGGCGTGACGGAAGGGGTCGAGCTCGAGGTCCCACGCGGTGCCCAGCGCGGCGTCGATCTCGCGACGCAGGGCGCTGTGGTCGCCGCAGCGCATCGCGGCGCGCAACCGGTCCTCGTTGACGACGGCGTCACCGTTGGCGGCCAGCCACGAGTGGTGGATCCCCAGGCGCGGGGTGTGCACCCAGCGAGAGCCGTCGACGCCGGGGCTCGGCTCCTCCGTCACCTCGTAGCGCAGGTCGTCGAAGCCGCGCAGCGCGCTGGCCAGGCGAGCGCCCGTGCCGGCCTCACCGGCCCACGAGAACTCGCCACGCATGAGTGAGCGACCCAGCGGCTGCTGCGACCAGTCGAGTCGCACGGAGCCTCCGAGCACGCTTTCGAGCGCCCAGCACACGTGCGGGCACAAGGCCGCGGGTGTGGAGTGAACGAACACCACCCCGCGGGTCATCACGGTCGACGACATGACAGACATCCGGACCTCCTCTGGTGCGCGAGGGACGTCTTCCCCAACGACCTCACGCCAGCAGGCGGCATCGAACGCCACCCAGGAGCCCCGATGACCACGTGATCACCGTGCACGATCTTCGGTTGTCTCGAGCCGATCGACCTGCGCCTTCCCGAGCGCTCGGACCGGCCTGAGCACCCGCGGACCGGTCACGATCGCAGGTGTCGAGCCACGTCGTCCGGACTCGACCGCCCACCCTTCCCGAGGTGGACGCACGCTCCCGCACGATGTAACGCCATTGTGCCCCAGGGATTCACGTGGCACCAAGTGGCGCAGTGCATGGATTCCGTAAGGAAATCCGCGCGCCCCTGCTCGGCGACCTCCCGCCGATGTCGACAACAGCGCTGCTCGCAGACCCGAAGGAACTGGACAACCGATCAAGACATGCGCTTCACTTCTCGACAGGAGCGCACCTGGTGGCACGGATTGCCACCACCGCTTGGGGAAGCGACACAGGGGCGACCGCACCGACCTACGGGGGGAATTCGGATGATGAACGTCAACGGCACGCCGGCACCGGGGATGCAGAGCGCGATGGCGATCCTGACGGCACGGATGCAGAGCATGGACGGTGGCTGCACGGTCAACGAGTATGTCGACGTGCTCCGCGACGAGATGGACGGTCAGGACCCGTTGATCCTGACCTCGGCCATGGCGAGCCTGGCCTCCGCGCTCCTGGCGATCGCCTCCGGCGGCACGAAGATCCCGCCGTACGAGCTGCTCTCGACGATCGGCCTGACGCTCGCCGAGGCCTGAGCACCACCCGCACGGCACACACCGCAGGATCGGAGTCGGCCCGGACCCCAGAGGGGGGCCCGGGCCGATGCCGTGTGTCAGGGCCGGGCGCGCCGCGGCCCGGCGCCGACGGGGCCGGGGGTGCCGGCCGGCCCTGGGTGTCGGCAGGCCCGGCGTGTCAGTTGGTGCTGAGCCAGGCCCGGATCTCTTCGGCGGCGCGCCGCACGATGACGACCATTGTGCCGAGCTGCACATCCTCTGCCGAGACGGCCAGGAGCAGGTGGCCCAGCGGGGGCTGGACGAAGCTGACGAGGACCAGGTGCCCGTGACCGGTCGAGATGCTGACCATGGCGGACCCGGGCGAGGCGGCCTCGTCGCTGACGATCTCGGCCTGGGCCGAGGACACCGCGAAGAGGGAGCTGTTGAGCGCGGCGAGCCGGCCCACGTCCTCCTCCGGCACGCCGAGGGAGGCGAGGTTGAGACCGTCGGCGGTGCCGAGCATCGCCGAGGTCATCGTCGGCAGCGAGTCGCGGATGCGCTCGAGGCGCGGCAGGGCGGTGCGGCCGATGATCATCGACCACAGCTCCCACTCCGCGGCGATTCCCTCGTGCATCACGAGCGCCTGCACCTCGTGGTCGTCGGTGCCGATGCTCGAGCCGAGCTGGGTGTCGGCCTCGTTGCTCATGCGCTCTCCTGTCCCGATCCCTGGCCCTGCTCGTCGCCCTGGCCGTCCTGCGCCCCCGGGGGTGCCCCTGCGTCGAGGTGCTCGTGCATGTCGAGGGCCGTCAGGACGACGCGGATGACCTCGTCGCGCTCGCGCGGATCCGCCTCCAGCAGAGGCATGTCGCTGCGGTAGCGCTGCAGCCGCCGCTGGAACTCCCCGATGTCCGGCACGCTGTCCCGACCCTCGCGGCGGGTCAGCGCGACGATCGTGCGCGCCCACACGTCGGCGTCGCCGATGCGGTCGAGCCACTCGCTCATCTCATCGACGGTCTCGGGGCGGTCGCCGAATCCCCACAGCACGATCGACGCGCGCCGCGCGACCACCGACGTGCGGGCCGAGGCGAAGCGCAGCTGGCCGGGGGTGCCGAGCACCCCGACGCGGGAGCCGTCGGGGGCCACCCACTCGCCGTAGTCGATGCCGACCGTCGTGGTCGGCTTCTCCGTCGCGCGCTTGGGCCCGACGGCGACGGAGGATCGCACGACCTCGGTGCTCACGACCGCCACGTCGCTGATGGCGCGCACGGCGGTCGTCTTACCGACCCCCAGCGGGCCGACGAAGGCGACCTGGCGCTTCGTCGTGGGCCCGAGCACGACGTGCAACGGGGCCCTCTTCTCCGAACTCATGTGACGCATCCCTTCACCCCGGGCACCCCTGCTGCGAGCCGAGCACGTGGGGCGCCCGGCGGCCGACCCGTCACCGGCCACTCGAGATCAGCACGGCGGATCGGCACGGAACAAGTCTGCACGGGATCGACGCGGTGGAGGCGAGGGGGCGACGGAGCTGGTCGTCAGAGCGGAGCCCGCGAAGGCGGCGCTCAATGTATACCACGGGGCCTGCTGCACCCCTCGTGGTCGTGCTGCGGCGTGGCACGCTAGCGGGACAACCGTTCATGACAGGCGACCTGGACGGGTACTGTGCGCGTCAGCGTCCACCTACGTGGGCAGACGCCACCGCACGGCGCCACACTCACATTGCGAAAGTAGGAGATTCATGGCCACGCAAGACCAGATGACCGACGTCATCGCCCGCCTCGCCGCGGACATCAGCGGCTTCCTGGGCGCGTGCATCGTCGACATGGAGACGGGCATGCCGCTGGCCTCGCGCAGCAGCCGCAGCGACTTCGACCTCGACGTCGCCAGCGCCTACAACAGCGAGATGGTCAAGGCCAAGAACAAGACCATCAAGGCGCTGGGGATCAGCTCCCAGCTCGAGGACATGCTGCTCACCCTCAGCGACCAGCTGCACCTCATCAAGATGCTCGGCCCGTCGACCTTCATCTACATCGCCGCCGACCGCCAGTCGACCAACCTCGCTCTCCTGCGCAGCGCCGTCAACCGCGAGACCGCGACCCTGCGCTGACGGCACGGGCGCCACGCGCCACACCTGCCGAGCCACGACGAGACGGCCGCCCCGGGATGCCCGGGGCGGCCGTCTCGTCATCGCCGGCTCGGCTCAGCGCGGACAGCGGCCCGAGCCGGCGCGGAAGGAGATGTGCACGTGGTCGTAGTGGTTGGCCGTCGCGCCCCCGCGATCGGACATACGACGCGGCGAGCTCATGCCCGGCCGCCAGTAGCCCTGCTCCCAGATGACATATTTCACGTTGAGAGCGCGCGCATTCTTGCGCGCCCAGGCCGCGACGCGGTCCCCTCGACCGCCGCTGACCATGACGTCCAGGGCCCGGCCGCGATGGTGGTCGCTCGAGCCGGAACCGGAGCGGTAGCCGCCGATGTCGTCGATGCCGAACTGCGCGGTGATGCGCGTGCGGACCTTCGCCGGCCAGGCCCGCAGGCCCCCGGAGGAGCCGCGGGCGACGCACTTGGAGGCCAGCGAGGAGCGGCCCGAGCGGGCGGTCACCGCGCGGGACGTGCCGGCCACCGCGCCGGTCGTGACCTGCGTGGAGGCCTTGGCGGTCCGAGCCGTCGAGCGCGAGGCGCTCTGGCTGCGAGCAGCCGCAGCGGCCTTCTTGGCTGCGGCCTTCTTGGCTGCGGCCTTCTTGGCGGCGGCCTGCGCAGCGGCGGCCGTCTGGGCGGCCTGGAGGTCGGCCGCGACGTGGCCGGCGGCCGCGGGCAGGGCGGCGGGTCCACCGCCGGGGACGGCGACCGCGACACCGAGCGCGGGAGCCATGAGCGCAGCCAGGACCGAGGTGGTGAGGGAGGCGAGGGGCATGGTCGGCATGTTTAGCACCGTGACCAATTCGCGTCTAGTCCGCGACCTGTTCGTTATCCGGATTCACCACACACGACTGTGTGCCGTTGTGGGACAAGCGACTGGTCAGAGCTCCGAGGCCCGAATTGACCCGCGCCCGAAAAAAATTCGCGCTCGACGGCGTGTCGGACCGAGCGGCCCGGCCGCGTCGCCTGCCGCGACACCCAGGATGCGACACGCCTCCTGAGCAGCACCGATTCGACCGCGCAGGGGACATCACACCCTAATGCGGCGAATCGCCCATCAGCCCGAGGCACGCCACCGCGGCCCCGCTGGGGTCGCCGCGCAGGATCGCCGACGCGAGCTGCTCGAGCCGGGCAGCCACGGCCGGATCATGCGCCGGAGCCGGCGCGCCCGCGGCGAGCGCGTCGTCGAGCTCGGCCAGGAGCGGCGCATCGGCGAGCCGCCGCACGCAGCGCCACGTCTCCTCGAAGGTGCGCGGCCGCCCGTCGGGCGCCAGGAGCGCCGACTTCAGGATGGCGCGCCCGTCGGCGGCGGCCGCCCGCGCGAGACCGGCGAGAATCGCCTC
>JAVTVZ010000025.1:4796-16751 GCA_032229625.1 Dermatophilaceae bacterium
CGCTCGCGCTGCAGAGGCTGCATCCGTCGCCCACTCGCCCGCTGTGACATGTCGAGAAGTCTAGCCACTGGACGGGTTGTCAGGTGGCCAGGCCACTGACAGGATGTGCCGGGTCAGCTCGGATCACCGTCGATTCAGAAGGGCCGCCCATGTCGCATGAGGTCGTCTCGCTCCTCGTCCTCGCACTCGTCTTCCTCGTCGCCACGGTGCGGGGCGTCAACATGGGCGCCCTCGCGCTCGTCGCCTCGTTCTTCGTCGGCCTGACGGTCTACGGCGTCTCCAATGCCGAGATTCTCGAAGGATTCCCCTCCGGCCTGTTCGTGATCCTCGTCGGGGTCACCTACCTCTTCGCGCTGGCGAAGAACAACGGGACCGTCGACTGGATCGTGCACAGCTCCGTGCGGGCCGTCGGCGGCCGCGTCGCCCTCGTGCCGTGGGCGATGTTCGCGGTCTGCGCGATCGTCACCGCCATCGGCGCCGTCAGCCCCGCCGCGGTCGCGATCGTCGCTCCCGTCGCGATGGGCTTCGCGCTGCGCTACCGGATCCACCCGGTGCTCATGGGCATGATGGTCGTGCAGGGCGCCACCGCCGGGAGCTTCTCGCCGATCGGCATCTTCGGCTCGATCACCAACGGGGTCGTCGACAAGAACCAGCTGCCCGGCAACCCGCTCTTCCTCTTCGTCGCGGCGCTGCTGAGCTGCCTGGCCATCGCCATCATCGTCTTCTTCGTCTTCGGCGGCCGCGCGCTCATCGCCCGCGGCCGCGAGACGACGGCCCTCGCCGGCATGGACGCCGACGCGCAGGCCGGCCTGTCGACCCTGCACGAGCCGGGGCGCACCGAGCCGCACAGCAAGGTCGAGGCGCAGCGCTCCCTCCAGACCGTCGAGGCGCTGCCCGACACCCACCGGCTCGACGCCCAGCACCATGACGCTCGTCGGTCTCGGCGCCCTCATCATCGGCGCGCTCGGCTTCGGCCTCGACGTCGGCTTCACCGCTCTGACCGTCGCCGTCGTCCTGACGCTGATCTTCCCCACCTCCGCCAAGGGCGCCGTCGAGAACATCTCGTGGGGCACCGTCCTGCTCATCGGCGGGATCGTCACCTATGTCGGGCTGCTGCAGAATCAGGGCGTCGTGGACTGGCTCGGCAACACGGTCGCCGCCGTCGGCTCGCCGCTCGTCGCCGCGCTGCTCATCTGCGTCATCGGGGCCGTCGTCTCGGCCTTCGCCTCGACGACCGGCATCATCGGGGCGCTCATCCCGCTCGCCGTGCCCTTCCTGCTGCGCGGTGAGGTCAGCGCCGTCGCGCTCATCACCGCCCTGGCGATCTCCAGCTCCGTCGTCGACTGCAGCCCCTTCTCGACCAACGGTGCGCTCGTCGTGGCGAACTCCGAGGCGAGCGAACGCGACATGGTCTTCCGCCAACTGATGATCTGGGGTATGTCGATGATCGTGCTCGCCCCGCTGCTCACCTGGCTCGTCCTCATCGTCCCGACCGCGTGACCGGCACCTGGCCGGCCCCGCCGGCCGCTCACCGCACCGCATCCCACCGCACCCCAGCGCCCAGGAGAATCCCATGACCAGCGCCGATGCCCACACCTCGAGCCGGCCCGATGCGGGACCGTTGAGCGGCACCCTCGTCGTCGACCTGTCCCGCGCGCTCGCCGGGCCGCACGCGACGATGATGCTCGGCGACCTCGGCGCGCGCGTCGTCAAGGTCGAGGCCCCCGGTCGCGGCGACGACACTCGCGGGTGGGGGCCGCCCTTCGTCGACCCGGGCGACGGGGCGCGCGAGTCCACCTACTTCTTGTCGTGCAACCGCAACAAGGAGTCGATCTGCCTCGACCTCAAGGACGACGGCGATCGCCAGGTGCTGCTCGCGCTCGTCGAGCGGGCCGACGTGCTCGTCGAGAACTTCCGCACCGGCGTGCTCGACCGGCTCGGGCTGGGCTTCGCGCGGCTGCAGGAGCTGAACCCGCGCCTGGTGATCCTCTCGATCACCGGCTTCGGCCACGACGGACCCGAGGGCGGGCGCGCCGGCTACGACCAGATCGCCCAGGGCGAGGCCGGACTCATGTCGCTGACGGGCTCCGGGCCGCAGGACCCGCAGAAGGTCGGGACGCCGATCAGCGACCTGCTCTCGGGGATGTACGGCGCCTACGGCGTGCTCGCCGCCCTGCTCGAGCGCGAGCGCACCGGCGTCGGGCAGGTCGTGCGCACCTCGCTGCTCGCGGCGACCGTCGGCGTCCACGCCTTCCAGTCGACGCGCTGGACGGTCGCCGGGCAGGTCGGGCGCGCCGCGGGCAACCATCACGCGTCGATCGCGCCCTACGGGCTCTTCCGATGCCGCGACGGCGCGGTGCAGATCGCGCTCGGCAGCGAGGCGCTCTGGGCGCGATTCTGCGACGCATTCGGCCTCGACCCGGCGATGCCGGGCTTCGCGACGAACGCCGAGCGGGTCGCCGCCAAGGAGGAGACGATCGCGCTGGTCGAAGGCGTTTTTGCGCAGTGGGACAGCCTGCCGCTGCTCGACCGGCTCGCGCAGGTCGGCGTGCCGGCCGGCAAGGTCCGCAGCATCGACGAGGTCTATGCGTGGGACCAGGTGCGCAGCCAGGGCCTGCTCGTCGACGTCGCCCACGAGACGCTCGGCGACCTCACGCTCGGCGGGCCGCCGCTGCGCTTCTTCGACACCGCCGGCGCCGAGGTCACCCGCACCGCGCACACCGCTCCCCCGACCCTGGACCAGCACGGCGCGGCCGTGCGCAGCGAGGTCGCCGGGCGTGGCGGCAGCACCCCGGCGCACTCGTCAGCGCACTCCTCAGGGGACTCGTCGACGGACTCGGCCGTGGACTCGGCCGTGGACTCATCGGGGCACGCGCCGTGAGCGGCCGGGTCGGCGCGCACGGGCTCATCGCAGCGGTGCTCGACGCGGGGTCGTACCGGTCGTGGGACTCCCCCGTCGACGTGCGTGGCCTCGATGCGGACTACCGGCAGACGCTGCGCCGAGCCGCGGAGCGCGCGGGCGTCGACGAGTCCGTCGTCACCGGGCAGGGCACGATCGACGGGCTGCCCGTGGCGTGCATCGTGGGCGAGTTCGGCTTCCTCGGCGGGTCGATCGGCGCCGCCACCGCGACCCGCATCACCGCCGCCGTGCGACGCGCCACCGCCGCCGGGCTGCCGCTCGTCGCCGCCACCGCCTCCGGCGGCACCCGGATGCAGGAGGGCACCCCGGCGTTCGTCGAGATGGTGACGATCAGCCGCGCGATCGTCGCGCACAAGGCCGCCGGGCTGCCCTACCTGGTGTATCTGCGGCACCCGACGACCGGTGGCGTCTTCGCCTCCTGGGGCTCGCTCGGGCACGTCACGGTCGCCGAGCCCGGCGCGCTCGTGGGATTCCTCGGGCCGAAGGTGTATGAGGCGCTCAACGGACGGCCGTTCCCCTCCGGGGTGCAGCTCGCCGAGCGACTCGTCGACGTCGGTGTCATCGACGCGGTCGTGCCTCTGGACGCCCTGGCCCCGCTGGCCGCGCGGGTGCTGCGGCTGTTGCACCCGTCGGTGCCGCGCCGCGGACCTGATGCCGGCGCCCCGCCGCCGGTGCCGGCCGACTCCCCCGCGCTGCCGGCCGACCGGCAGGTGTGGGACTGCGTGCTGCTGACCCGCGAGCCGGGCCGCCCCGGAGTGCGCGAACTGCTGCGATACGCCGCGGACGACGTGATCCCGCTGTCGGGCACCGGCGAGGGCCAGCAGGACGCCGGCCTCATGCTCGCGCTGACGTCCTTCGGCGGGATGCCGTGCGTGCTCATCGGGCAGGATCGCCGCACCCAGGCCGACCGCTCGATGGGCCCGGCCGCGCTGCGGGAGGCCCGGCGCGGGATGCGCTTGGCGCAGGAGCTGGGGCTGCCGCTCGTCTCGGTCATCGACACCCCCGGCGCGGACCTGTCCGCGGGCGCCGAGGAGGGCGCGCTCGCCGGCGAGATCGCCCGGTCCATCGCCGAACTCACCCAGCTGACGGTGCCGAGCGTCACCCTGCTCATGGGTCAGGGCTGCGGCGGCGGAGCGCTGGCGATGTTCCCGACCCGGGCCGTCGTCGCCGCCGAGCACGCGTGGCTCTCGCCGCTGCCGCCCGAGGGCGCCTCGGTCATCGTGCACGGCGACGTCACGCACGCCCCGGCGCTGGCCGCCGCGCAACGCATCGGGGCCGGTGAGCTGCTGGCAGCCGGGATCGTCCACCAGATCGTCGCGGAGGACCCGCCCGCGCACGAGGATCCGCGCGGCTTCTGCCGGCGGCTCGCCGCGGCCGGCGTCATGCACCTGCGGGTCCAGGCCCGCGACTGACGGCCGGCGGCCACCCGGCGGGGACCGGCGCGGAAAACCGGGTGGTCGCAGGGCCGGGAGCGACGACAATGGCGTGGTGCTGCTCACCATCACCGCCACCGCCGGCCCGGGACTGACCGACGCGACGCAGCTCGGATATCTGCTGCACAAGCATCCGGACCGGGTGCAGAGCCAGGAGCTGCCGGTGGGGCGGGCCACGGTGTTCTATCCCGAGGCGAGCCGCCAGCGGTGCACCGCCGCGCTGCTGCTGGAGGTCGATCCGATCGAGCTGGTGCGCGGGCGGCTGCGGCACGGCGGTGAGCCGCACGCGCTGGGGCACTACGTCAACGACCGGCCGTTCGCCGCGTCCTCGCTGCTCGCGGTCGCGCTCGGGCGCGTCTTCGCCACCGCCCTCAAGGGGCGCTGCGACGCGCGCCCGCAGCTGGCGGCGACGGCGCTGCCGCTGACGCTGCGGATCCCCGCGCTGCCGGCCCGCGGCGACGCCGACCTGCGCGGCGCCGACCTCGTGCGGGCGCTCTGGCAGCCGCTGGGCTGGAGCGTGGCGACGCGCGAGGTCGACCTGGCCGACGGACTGCCCGGATTCGACTGGGGCCCGGCGCCGTACGTCGACGTCACGCTCACCGGGCGGGTGCGGCTGGCCGAGGCGCTGACGCAGCTCTACGTGCTGCTACCGGTGCTCGACGGGGCGAAGCACTACTGGGTCGGGCCGCAGGAGGTCGACAAACTGCTGCGCAGCGGCGCCGGATGGCTCGCGGACCACCCCGAGCGCGACCTCATCACCCGCCGCTACCTGGCCGCGCAGCGCTCGCTCATCGAGGAGGCCGGCTCCCGACTGGCGGAGCCCGACGATGCGCCCGCCGACGCCGCCGTAGACGCCGCCGGGCCCGGGGCGCTGCCGCCCGCGGTGGCGCACGCCGTCGCCGTGTCGGGCGTCGTGCCGTTGAAGGTGCAACGGCGGGAGGCCGTGCTGGCGGCGCTGCGCGAGACCGGCGCCGCCCGCGTCGTCGACCTGGGCTGCGGCGAGGGCTACTACCTGCAGGCGATGCTCACGGACCCGGCGTTCACCTCGATCCTGGGTGTCGACGTCTCCGCGCGCACCCTGGCCCGCGCGGCGGACCGGCTGCACCTGGGCCGTCGCTCCGAGCGCGAGACGCAGCGCCTGACGCTGCGGCAGTCGTCGCTGACCTACCGCGACGACGTGCTGACCGGCTACGACGCGATGCTGCTCGTCGAGGTCGTCGAACACGTCGATCCCGACCGGCTCGGCTCGCTGGAGGTCAACGTCTTCGGCCACGCCGCCCCGCGGGCGGTGATCGTCACGACGCCGAACGTCGACTACAACGCCCACTACGGGCTGGGCGTCGGTGAGCTGCGCCATCCGGACCACCGGTTCGAGTGGACGCGCGCGCAGTTCGAGGCCTGGGCGCGCGAGGTCGCGCAGCGCTTCGGCTATGCCGTGACGTTCCGCCCGGTCGGCACGCGCGACACCGACGGCGCCGCGCCGACCCAGCTGGCGCTCTTTCGGCGCTCGGGCCGGTCGGTCGCCGACACGGCGGCGACCGCGGGGGTCGGGTCATGACGGCGCTGCACGTCCCGGCGCTGTCCCTCGTCGCGCTCGTCGGGGTCTCGGGGTCGGGCAAGTCGACGTTCGCGCGCCGGGCGTTCGGGCCGCACGAGGTGCTCAGCTCGGACGCGTGCCGCGCGCTGGTCAGCGGCGACGAGAACGACCAGTCGGCGACCGGCGACGCCTTCGACGTGCTCGGCTACATCGCCGGCAAGCGCCTGGCCCGCGGGCTGCTCACGGTCGTCGACGCCACGAACGTGACGAAGGAGGCGCGCGCGCAGGTCGTCGCGCTGGCCCGCGCCCACGACGTCCTGCCGGTCGCGATCGTGCTCGACGTCGGCGAGGCCGTGGCGATCGAGCGCAACCGCGAGCGCCCGGACCGGCAGTTCGGCGACGGCGTCGTGCGCCGCCACCAGTCCCAGCTGCGCCGGTCACTCAAAGCCCTGGGCCGCGAGGGCTTCCGCGTCGTCCACGTGCTGCGCAGCGCGGCGGAGGTCGACGAGGCGGTCATCGTGCGCGACCCCCTGCGCAGCGACCTGCGCGGGGAGCACGGCCCCTTCGACGTCGTCGGTGACGTGCACGGGTGCCTGCCGGAGCTGCTCGAGCTGCTCGACGTGCTCGGCTACGAGATCGTCCGCGACGCGCACGGCCGCCCGGTCGACGCCGCGCACCCCCAGGGCCGGCGCGTCGTCTTCGTCGGCGACCTCATCGACCGCGGGCCCGACTCGCTCGGGGTGCTGCGCCTCGCGATGGGCATGCACGGGCAGGGTCACGCGCTGGCGGTGCCCGGCAACCACGAGGCCAAGCTCGTGCGCGCGCTGCGCGGCCACGACGTGCGCGTCAGCCACGGACTCGAGACCACCCTGGAGCAGTTGGCCGGTGAGAGTGAGGAATTCCGGCACGAGGTGCTGACGTGGTGCGACGGGCTCGTCGCCCACCTGCAGCTCGACGACGGACGACTCGTCGTCGCCCACGCCGGCCTCAAGGAGGCCTACCACGGGCGCGCCTCCGGGCGGGTGCGCTCGTTCGCGCTGTATGGCGACACGACCGGGGAGACCGACGACTACGGGCTGCCGGTCCGCTACCCGTGGGCGCAGGAGTATCGCGGCGACGCCCTCGTCGCCTACGGGCACACGCCGACCACGGAGCTGGAGTGGGTCAACCACACGATCTGCCTGGACACCGGGGCCGTCTTCGGCGGGGCGCTGTCCGCGCTGCGCTATCCGGAGCGGGAACTGGTGCAGGTGCCCGCGCGGGCGACGTACTACGAGCCGACGCGGCCGCTGGGTCCGGCACCGACCGCCCGGGCCGATGACGAGCTGCGACTCTGCGATGTGCTGGGCCGCCGGCACGTCGAGACGACCCGGATGGGCCGCATCGCGATCCCGCAGGCCAGCGCCGCGGGCGCCCTGGAGGTGATGAGCCGGTTCGCGCTGCACCCGCGCGAGGTGCCGTATCTGCCGCCGACGATGTCGCCGGTCGCGACGTCGACCCGCGAGGGATTCCTGGAGCACCCCGACGAGGCGTTCACGCAGTATCGGGCATGGGCCGTGGGCCAGGTGATCTGCGAGGAGAAGCACATGGGCTCGCGGGCCGTCGTGTCGCTGCGCGCCGACGGCGGCAGCGTCTACACGCGCACGGGCCGGGCGTTCCTGGCGCCGGAGCCGACGGCGGCGCTGCTGGACCGCGTGCGTGCCGCCGCCGGGCGAGCCGGGCTGTTCGAGGAGCTCGCCTCGGACTGGCTGCTGCTCGACGCCGAGCTGCTGCCGTGGTCGCTCAAGGCCCACGGGCTGCTGCGCGAGCAGTACGCGGCGGTCGGGGCCGCCGGGCGGCTCGCGCTGCCGGCCGCCGTGCAGACCCTCGAGGCCGCTGCCGCCCGCGGACTGGACGTCGAGGATCTCCTGACCCGCGCGCGCGAGCTGCGCTGCGATGTGGCCGCCTACGACGACGCGTGGCGCCGCTACGCCTGGCCCACCGACGGACTGGACGGGGTGCAGCTCGCGCCCTTCCAGGTCCTCGCCGCCGCCGGCGCGACGTTCGAGGAGCGCGACCACGCCTGGCATCTCGACGTCGCCGACCGGTTGGTCGACGCCGACCCCGACCTGTTCCGCGCCACCGCGCGCCTCGTCGTCGACACCGGCGACGAGGCGTCGGTCGCCGCAGGCGTCGCGTGGTGGGAGTCGCTCGTGGCCGCCGGCGGCGAGGGCATGGTCGTCAAGCCGCTGGCCAACTGCGTCCGCGGCGCCACGGGCCTGGTGCAGCCGGGTCTGAAGGTCCGCGGGCCCGACTACCTGCGGATCATCTACGGCCCGGGCTACCTGCGGCCGCAGAACGTGTCGCGCCTGCGCGAGCGCAACCTCGGCCGCAAGCGCAGCGCCGCGCTGCGCGAATACGCCCTCGGCCTGGAGTCGCTGCGCCGCCTCGTCACCGGCGAGCCGCTGTGGCGCATCCACGAGCCCGTCTTCGCCGTGCTCGCGCTGGAGTCCGAGCCCGTCGACCCGCGACTGTGAAGGGCGCCGGGTCGGCCGACAGGGCGCTCGCCACGTCGGTGACCCGACGGTCCGGGTAGGGCGGGTGGGGCTTGAACCCACGACCGACGGATTATGAGTCCGCTGCTCTGACCGGCTGAGCTACCGCCCCGGGGTCGCTCGCACGCTGGGCGCACGACCGCGTCCACGGTAGTCGATCGGCTCCGCTGCGCGGTCGGCGTCGCTGCGCGGTCGGCTCGGTTGCGCGGTCGCACGCGAGAAGCCCCGCCCGAGTCATGACTCGGGCGGGGCTTCTCGTGTGGTGACTCTCGGTCGAGGCGGTGTGACCGCCGACCTGGCTCCCCCGGTTGGACTCGAACCAACAACCCTTCGGTTAACAGCCGAATGCTCTGCCAGTTGAGCTACAGGGGAATGGCACCTCCGGAAGATTAGCAAACACCCTGTCCGGCGACGAAATCAGACGCGCCGCAACGCCTCGGCAATGCATCGCCGGCTGGGTGCCGCGGCTCCGGCGGTGCGGTCCGGCCCTCAGTCCAGGCCGGACTGTTCGGCGAGCGTGTCGAGCAGGCGGGCCGCCGCCGCAGCGGTGGCGGGGTCGTCGTGGCGCACGCCCCGGCCCCAGCTCGTCTGGCGCAGCAGGTCACCGGTCGCGAGGTCCCGGCGGATCGCGACGCGCCCCAGCGGGCGCCCGTCACGCTCGACCGGCGCGTCGACGACGACGCTGGCCGCGACCCGCTCGTAGAAGACCGCCGAGAAGCGGTCTCCGCCAGTGCGCAGCGTCCACTGCGACGCGCGGCCGCCGTCGACCCAGGACACCGAGATCGTCGCGGTGTGCGGCTCCCACGCACCGCCCTCGACCTCGTGCCACGGCCGGGCGAGCACCGTCGCCCCGGAGTCACCCCACGACGCGGTCCCCTGCTGCGGCAGCCCGGCCGCGGCGGCCCGCGTGGCCTCATCGGCGACGACGACGAGGCGCGACGTCGTCGCGACCACAAAGGATTGTGTGCGCTCGTCGCGGCCCCAGGCCATGACGCGCTCGCCGCTCGCGAGCCCCAGCGCCGCGTCGACCGCACGGGGCAGGCGGTCCCGCCGCCCCCATCGGCGCCACCCGCCGGCCATCACGCCACCCCCGCCTGCACTCGCGCCAGCTCGAGCTGCAGCCCGGTGAGCTCGACCGCCAGGCTGCGCACCCCGGCGGGGTCGTGCGCCTCGGCGGCCTCGGCGCGCTGCAACGCCCCGACCGTCTCGGCGATCCGCCGCTGCAGCGACACCACGCGGGTGCGCAGCAGCAGGTCGGCGACGTAGCGGGGGTCGGGGCCCCCGGTGCGCGGGTCGGGCAGCGCCTGCAGCTGGGCGACCGCGAGCTCGGTGACGAGCAGGCCGACGTCCTCGCCGGCGCCGCGCTCGATCGTCTCGATCCAGGCCCGCGCCGACAGGCTCCCCCGCTCGTCCCACGCTGCGAGCGCCGCGTGCAACACCCGGCGATGCGCGAGGTCGCTGAAGGGCGTGCCGGCCAGCAGCGCCGCGTCGTCGTCGGTGAAGACCCCCGGATACTGCACGAGCACCTGCAGCAGCTGATGCTCGCGCGCGACGTCGGGCAGGCGCAGGTCGGGCCGCGGCAGCATCGTGCTCGCGGTCTGCGGAGCCGGGCTCTCGTCGCGGCGCCGGGGTCGCGGCGCGGTCGCACCAGGACGCGGCGGGGCGGCGACGACCTCCGCGAGCTGGCGGGCCTCGACGCCGAGCCATCCGGCGACCGTGCGCACATACTCCGGCCGCAGGGCCTTGTCGCGGATGTCCGCGATGATCGGCGCGACGGCCCGCATCCCCGCGACCCGGCCCTCGGCCGTGGCCAGGTCGTAGGCGGACAGGGTCGTGCGCACCGCGAATTCGAACATCGGCACCGCCGACTCCACCAGGTGCGTCACGGCCTCGTCGCCGCCGGACAGCCGCAGCTCGCACGGGTCCTGACCGTCGGGGGCGACCGCGACGTAGGACTGGCTCGCCCACTGTTGGTCGAACTCGAAGGCGCGCATCGCGGCCTTCTGGCCCGCGGCGTCGCCGTCGAAGGTGAAGACCGTGCGCGCCGGCAGCCCCGAGGCGTCGTCGCGCAGGATGCGGCGCAGCGTCGCGACGTGGTCGGGTCCGAAGGCCGTGCCGCACGTCGCGACCGCGGACTCCACGCCGGCCAGGTGCGCGGCCATGACGTCGGTGTAGCCCTCGACGATGACGGCCCGGCGGCCCGTCGCGATCGCCTTCTTCGCCAGGTCCAGGCCGTAGAGCAGCGACGTCTTCTTGTAGATCGGGGTCTCGGCGGTGTTGAGGTATTTGGCGCCGACCCGGTCGTCGTCGTAGAGCCGCCGCGCGCCGAAGCCGACCGTCGCGCCGGTGATGTCACGGATCGGCCAGACGAGCCGGCCGCGGAACCGGTCGTACGGCCCGCGGGCGCTGCGCCCGACGAGGCCGGCGAGCACGAGATCCTCCTCCTCGAAGCCCTTGCCGCGCAGGTGTGTCAGGAGCGCGCTCCCGGTCCGCGGCGCATAGCCGACCGCGAAGCGTGCCGCCGCCGCGGAGTCGAAGCCGCGGGCGCGCAGGAAGTCGCGCCCGGCGCGAGCGTCGGGGGTGGCGATGAGGCTCTGGTGATAGAAGTCCTCGGCGACCCGGTGAGCCTCCATGAGGCGACGTCGCCGACCGTGGGCCCCGTCGTCGGTCGGGCCGCCCTCCTCATAGCGCAGCTGCACCCCGAAGCGCCCCGCGAGCGCCTCGACCGCCTCGACGAAGGTGACGTGGTCGATCTTCATGAGGAAGGAGATGACGTCGCCCCCCTCGTTGCACCCGAAGCAGTGCCAGCGGCCGTGCCCGGGGCGCACGGTGAAGGACGCCGTCTTTTCGTCGTGGAAGGGGCACAGCCCCTTGAGCCGGCCTGTGCCCGCCCTCGTCAGCGTCACGTGGTCGCGGACGACATCCTCGATCGACGCGCGCTCCTTGACGGCTTCGACGTCGTCCTCGCGGATCCGACCGGCCACGGCGCACCTCCCTGCCTGTCCTGGACCAGGCCCCCCTGCCTGCGCCCGAGTCTAGGCGTCGTCCGAGGGTGCCCCGTCGGCCCGTCGCCGGACCCGCCGGGCCGCGCGGCTACCGGCACCAGCGGGCGTGCAGGTGCCACGCTCGGACGTCGCTGAGGGAGGCGACCTGATCGATGACGACGCGGCGGCGCGCGGCGTCGTCGGCGGCGCTCACGTAGTCGTCCCGCAGCGCCGGATCCAGGCGCGCCGCAGGATCGACCTCGATCGCGGCGACGAGCTCGGCGAGCACCTCCTGCTCGGCCCGCCGATCCGCGAGCCGCTCGGGGGCGAGCATGACGAAGTGCGCCGCCACCGCCTTGAGCAGCACGCACTCCGCGCGCACGTCCTGTGGCACGAGGAGGTCGGCGTCGTAGCGGCGCAGCGGCCCCGGGCCGTAGGCCGCGCGCGTCGCGTCACGGGCCGCGCCGACGAAACGCCCGATGAGCAGGCTCGTCAGGTCCTTGAGCCCGGCCAGCGCCGCCCGGCTCCCGTCGTAGCCGCGCAGGAC
>JAVTVZ010000026.1:0-2911 GCA_032229625.1 Dermatophilaceae bacterium
GCCGCCGGCGGGCCGGGCGACGCCGCCACGGCGGCCCCCGAGACCGACGCCGCCCCCTGGCCGCCCCAGGTCCTGCTGCGCGTCCGCGGCCTGACGGTCGACTACGCCGCGCGCGTCGTCGACGGGGTCGCTCGCGTCGTCGACGGGGTCGACCTCGACGTCGGGGCCGGCGAATGCCTCGCCCTCGTCGGTGAGTCCGGGGCCGGCAAGACGACGATCCTGCGCCGCGTCATGGACGCCCTCGCCGGTATCGCCACGACGGACGCCCGCGTGAGCGGCAGCATCACCTGGGGCATCACCTGGGGCATCACCTGGGGCACCACCTGGGGCCAGGAGCGCCCCGCCCGCGCGCAGCTGGTCTTCCAGGACGCCTCGGCGGCGCTGGATCCGCGGATGACGGTGGCGGACAGCCTGCGCCAGGCCGTGCGGGCCGCCCGCCCCGGCGGATCGGCGACCGGTGACCGGCGGGCCGTGGCTGCTCGGGAGCAGGCACGCGCGGTCGAGCTCCTCGGGCTCGTCGACCTCGGACCGCAGGCGTTGAGCCGCCATCCCTGGCAGCTGTCCGGGGGTGAGCTGCAGCGGGTCGGCATCGCGCGGGCGCTCGCCGCGGACCCGGCGCTGCTGCTGCTCGACGAGCCGGTCTCGGCGCTGGACGTGCTCGTGCGCGTCGAGATCATCGACCTCCTGGCGCGGCTGCGCGCGCGGCTCGGCCTGGCCTACCTGCTCGTCGCCCACGACCTGGCCGTCGTGCGCCGGCTCGCCGATCGCGTGGCCGTGCTCTCGGCCGGGCGGGTCGTCGAGGTCGGCCCGGCCGCGTCGGTGCTGGGCGCGCCGCAGCACCCCGTCACCCGCGCGCTGGTCGCGGCCGTCCTCCCGCCGGACCCGCGCCGCTGCCCGGCGGGCGATCCCCCGGCCCGCGACCCACGTCGAATGTGACCAATCAGGTTGTGGGACACGGCGACTCGATAGAGCACCCGCAGCTACGCTGCCGGGGGCAAGGGGCTCTGCGCGGCGGCCCGCACACCGTCGAGAGGGACCAGGGCATGAGCGTGACGTGGCAGCGGGCGGCGTCGCCGCCGACCGTGAGCAGGCCAGGGGCGCGGCGCCCGGGTCGGCGCACGACTGCGGCGGTCCTGCTGGTGACGGCGGCTCTGGTCGCGGGCTGCAGCGTCGACCAGGGCGGCCCGGCCGCCACCGACGCTCCGGCGCCGTCCGGCGCCCAGGGCGACCGACTCGTGCAGATCAACGCCCACCCGCGCGAGGACCTGCGCACCGGCGGCACCCTGACGCTGCCGATCGACGTCTTCCCGCGGGTCTGGAATGCCCTGCACGCCGATGGCGCGGAGCCCTCCTTGGGCGTCATCACGAGCGCCACCGACCCGGTCCTGTACGACTACGACGCACAAGGGACCGTGTCGGCGCGCCCCGAATACCTCACCGCGATGCCGAGCGAGCAGGAGCGCGACGGGCGACAGGTCGTCACCTACGACCTCAACCCCGAGGCGGTCTGGAACGACGGCACACCCATCGACCACACCGCCTTCGAGGCGGTCTGGCGGGCGAGTCGGCAGGCCGACCGTCGGGGCGGCTTTGCGGCGGTCTCGCACACCGGCTACGTCGACATCGAGTCGATCACGGCGGGCACGGACGCGCACCAGGTCGTCGTGACCTTCCACGAAGGGCGGTCCTTCCACCCGGTCAGCGACCTCTTCACGACGCTGCTGCACCCGGCGGTCGCCACCCCGGAGATCTTCAACGAGGGCTTCCGCGGCGCCGACTTCCACCCCGAATGGCGCTCGGGCCCCTTCACGCTCGAGCGGCTCGACCTCTCCGGCAAGACCGTCACGCTGACGCGCAACCCGCGCTGGTGGGGGCGGGCGCCGCTGCTGGATCGGATCGTGCTGCGCCAGCTGGAGGAGTCGGCGTCGCTGACCGCGTTCGCCGCCCACGAGATCGACGGCACCCGCGTGGAGACCCGCGCCCGGTATGCCCGCGCCGCCGCCATCGTCGATGCGGACATCCGCCGCAGCCGGCGCCTGACGACCGGCGTGCTCGTGCTCAACAGCGACGACCCACTGCTGGCGGACATCGCGGTGCGCAAGGCCTTCTGGCAGGCGGTGGACCGCGAGCAGTGGAAGCGGGTCCGCTTCGCGGGCATGAACTGGGTCGAGGACCCCATCGGCTCGGCGATGTATTACAGCTTCCAGCCGCAGGCGCGCGACAACATGCCGGCCGGCCACGACGTGGCCGCGGCCAAGGCGGGCCTGGAGGCCGCGGGGTGGGCGCTGGGCGCCGACGGCGTCTACGCCAAGGACGGCACCCGCCTGCGGATCACCTACGTCAGCTTCGGCGACGACCCGATGACCGCCGATCTCGACCGCACCCTGGCGACCCAGCTCGCGACCGCCGGCATCGAACTCGCCCTGCGCAACGTCACCTACCAGGCGTTCCTCGACGCACTCAGGAACCGCGACTTCGGCGCCGCCTCGCTGGGGCTGGGGGCGACGACGCCCTCACCGGTGACGTCGGCCTGCCAGGCGATGTGCTCCGACGACCGGTTCAACCTCTCCGGTGTCGGCACCCCGGAGCTCGACGCCCGCCTGCGCGCGCTCGGCACGATCGCCGACCCCGCCGCTCAGGCGCAGGCCGTCAACGACCTCGAACGCAGCTGGATGGCCCTCTACGGCCAGATGCCGCTGGCGAACGGGCCGGAGATCTGGGCCTACCGGCGCGACGTCGCGAACCTCGGGCCGGCGGCCTTCGCGGGCCTGCACCCGCATTGGGAAGACGTCGGGCGCGTCGGTGACGCCCCCGCCTCGTGACGCCGCCGCAGGTGCGTCGCGCCCTGATCGTGACCCGACACGCGCCGCGGGCGATTGCGCGGGCGGCGCGCGCTGGCTAGACACGACAG
>JAVTVZ010000027.1:0-2899 GCA_032229625.1 Dermatophilaceae bacterium
GGGCACCGGCACGGGCGTCACACGCGCGACCGACACCAGCGACCGACACGCGCGAGGCCGGCCGCCCCCTGCCAGGGACGGCCGGCCTCGTGGTTCCGGCGGCGATCAGGAGCCGGTGGTGCCGCGGTGGCTCACTGGGAGCCGAGCAGCCCCATCCACTTGCGGTATTCCGCGGACGCCTTCGGGTTGTTCGTGAAGAGGTCGGCGCGGATGTAGGAGTCGTTCTCGGAGAAGTAGCTCTCGTAGCCGATCCACGGCGCGTTCGCCCTCATCCAGCTGTAGACGAAGTTGATGTACATCGGGTTGTCACCGCCGCTGGCGCTGTTGGCCGGCGCGACGCCCCACTCGGGCAGCACGAACTTCTTGCCGCGGCTCTTGGCGAAGTCGAGCCAGAAGTTCCAGCCATAGGCCGAGTCGCGGTGCTTGGCGATGTTGGCCTCGGAGGTGTATCCGGGCCACCAGTCGTAGGCGTCCATGCCGATGAAGTCGACATAGGCGTCACCGGGGTAGAAGATCCGCGCGTCCTGCGTGCCGGTCTGCCCCGGGCCCTCGTTGACGACCCAGGCGATCCGCAGGTTCGGGCCGCCCTTGCGCAGCGCGGTCACCGCGTGCCGGTAGGCCTGCTTCCACTGCTCGGCGCTGCCGGGGTAGGCCGCGTGCTTCCATCCGGGCAGGTTCATCTCCCAGCCGAGGCGGATGTAGGCGTTGGGGTACTTGCTCGCCACGAGGCGGCCGAACTGCTCCCACTGGGAGTTGTAGCCGCCGGAGCTCGCGGTGCCGAGGTTGCCGTCGTTGGGCCACAGCGGCACACCGACGTCGAGGGTGCCCTTGTAGCCGGCGGGGACCCGCTGGTCGTCCATGAACCAGGCGCCCATCATCGAGCCCCAGTTCTCGCGGGCGGGGAAGACGGTGACGACGTCGGTCTTGCGGCCGCGGCTGCTCTCGAAGGCCGACAGGACCGAGGCCTTGTGCATCGGGAAGGCGCCGGAGTCGAAGGGCAGACCGCTCGGGCGGCTCGACGAGCTACCGGGCGCGGTGGGTGTCGGCGTGGGGGTCGGCGTCGGGGTCGGCGTCGGCTTCGGCGTCTGGGTGGGGGTCGGCGTCGGCGTGGGGGTCGGCGTCTGGCTCGGCGTCGGCGTGCTCGACCCCGCGCCGACCTTCGTCAGCACGATGGCGGACAGCGCGGCGGAGTCGACCTTGTTGACGAATTTGAGGTCGAGGCGAGAGTCGCTCACGTCGACGCGGAAGGTGCGGTCGTAGGCGGTGCGCTGCCCGACGGCCTTGAAGATGTCCACGTCGGTCAGCTTCGTCGCACCCTCGGCGGCGACGTCGAAGACACGTCGGCCGGGGGCGGTCCACCACGACTCGCGCATCTTGAGCGTCACGTCGTAGCTGCCGTTGGCGACGGGCGCGGACCAGCTGGTGAAGCGGACGAGTTCGCTGCGGTAGATCGCGTCGTCGGTCGTGCCGCGGATGTCGGTCGAGGCGTCGAAGCTCGCCGAGTAGTCGCCGCGGTCGAAGCCCGAGCGGGCGGCGTAGGTGTTGCCCGCCGCGTCCTTGACGGCCGTGGGGTTGACGCTCATGCGGCTGTAGACCGTGCCGGCGCTCGAACCCTGCCCGGTGCCCGGGTCGGCCGGGGCCGTGCCGCCGGAGACGCCGGTGACGGCGATCGCCGAGACTGTGGGGACGTCGGCGCGGGCTGCGAAGCCGAGGTCGAGGCGCCCGTCGGTGACGGTGACGCGGAAGGTGCGGTCGTAGGCGGCGGCCTTGCCGACGGCGCCGGCGATGTCGATGCCGGTCAGGGCCGAGCGGCCCTCGGCGGAGACGTCGAAGACGCGCTGGCCGGCCGAGGTCCACCAGCCCTCGCGCATCTTGAGGGTGACGTCGTAGGTGCCGTTGGTCACCGGCGCCGACCAGCCGGACATGCGCACGAGGCCCTCGCGGTAGAGCGCGTCGTCGCTCGTGCCCTTGACGTCGGTGCCGGCGGAGAGCGGGGTGGCGGCGGTGCCACCGACGAAGCCGGACGCGGCGGCCCACGTGGCGCCGCGAGAGTCCGTGACGGAGGCCGGGGTCGCGGCCATGCGGATCCTGCTGAGTTCGGCGGCCTGGGCCGGGGAGACCAGGCTCGTGCCGGCGAGGGGCGCGGCCACGGCGAGGGTCGCCAGGGAGGCGACGGCGGCGGTCCTGGACGGGGACATCGCGAAGTTCTGAGGCATAGGTGTGGGGAGCCTTTTTGTGGGGGAGGGAGGGTGCTTGGGGGGACGCCTCTCGATTCGGCTCGGGCCCGGTGTCCGCTGAGGTTTCTCCCAGCCGGGCCGGATGCGGCGTAGATCACGGATCGGAAACGCTCACGGGACGACGATCCCCACCCCGCGACTCGGCCGCAGCGGCGCGCGACGACGGATTCCCCGCGCCCGCAACGACGCCGACTCTCCGGCCCGGGGCCCCGCCCGGCGGCGGGCATCGCGCGCACGCCGCGGCGGGCGCGGAAAACTCGGGATCTTCACGTCTTGCCATCCGATATGCACGACGTCCGCTCAATGGACACGCGCACGAGCCTGGCACGACACTGGGGGGAGGCTGTGTGGGGCCTGATGGCAGCCTGTCCTTCAGCTGATCTCATGGCGTGGCGCACGCGCGCGCCGTCGGGGTCCGCTCCCCCGGACCGCTCCCGCACCGCCCCTACCCCCGTGCCCCACGGCTACGATCGAGGAGCCCATGTCGCGGATCGCACGCCACCGGCGGGACGAGCCGCAGGGAGGGGCCGCCGAAAGGGTCCGCCGGAGGGACCTGTCCCTGCGACCCGACGACACGCGTCGCGGCGCTCGACGCGGGCGAGGATCTACCGGCGACACGGGCGCCGCAGCCGACAGGAGACGGGGATGAGGGTGAAGGCATG
>JAVTVZ010000028.1:0-2495 GCA_032229625.1 Dermatophilaceae bacterium
GGCTCACAGCCCGACAGGGAGCACAGGCCACAGGCGCCCAAGCGACCGACTAGGGCACGAAGCGAGAGTGGCTAGCGCTGATGCAGGCGCCGGGCGGCCTCGGCGAGGGTCCCCGAGAGCGACGGATACACGGTGATCGTCGCCGCGACCTGATCGACGCTGAGCTGATGCTGCACGGCCAGGGCGATGGGGAAGATGAGTTCGCTGGCCCGGGGGGCGACGATGACGCCGCCGACGAGGGTGTCGCTGGAGTTGCGGGCGAAGAGCTTGACGAAGCCGACGTCGATGCCGTCCATCTTGGCGCGCGCGTTCGTCGCCAGCGGCATCGTCAGGGTGCGGGCGTCCTGGGCGTCGGCCTGGGCCTGGGTGAGACCGACGGTCGCGATCTCGGGGTCGGTGAAGATGTTGGCGCTGATGCCTCGGGTGGACAGGGGCGTCACGGCGTCCCCGAGGGCGTGGGCGACCGCGATCCGGCCCTGGGAGGCGGCGACGGAGGCGAGCGGGAGGACGCCGGTGCAGTCGCCGGCGGCGTAGATGCCGCGGACGCTGGTGCGTGAGACGCGGTCGACGACGATGTGGCCGCTGGGGGAGGTCTCGACGCCGACGTCCTCGAGCCCGAGATCGGCGGTCTGCGGGACGGAGCCGACGGCGAGGAGGGCGTGGGAGCCGACGACCTCTCGGCCGTCCTCGAGGGTGACGACGACCTCGTCGCCGCGGCGGGTGACGCCGGCGGCGCGGGAGCGGTTGAGCACGTCCATGCCGCCGCCACGGAAGACGTCCTCGATGACCTGGGCGGCGTCGGGGTCCTCGCCGGGCAGGACCCGGTCGCGGGAGGAGACGAGGACGACGTCGCTGCCGAGTTTGAGGTAGGCCTGGGCGAATTCGGCGCCGGTGACGCCGGAGCCGATGACGATGAGCCGGGGTGGCACCTCGCGCAGCGCCCAGACCTGCTGCCACGTCAGGATGCGCTCGCCGTCGGGCACGGCGGTGGCCATGACGCGCGGGGAGGCGCCTGTGGAGAGCAGGATGGTGCCGGCGCTGAGGCGGTCGGTGTCGCCGTCGGGGCCGGTGACCTGCACGGTGGCGTCGTCGAGGAGCCGGCCGCGGCCGTGGACGACGTGGACGCCGGCGCGCTGGAGGCCGGCGGCGATGTCGTCGCTCTGGGCCCGCGCGAGCTGCATGATCGTGTCGTTGATGGCGGCCAGGTCGACGTCGGGGGCGGCGAGTCGCCCGTCGGCGGCGGTCTCCGGTCCGCGCTCGCCGGCCTGGGCGCCGGTCGGCGGCGGGGTGTCGACGGAGAGGGTGTCGCGGTCGGCGGGGAGGGTGTCGCGGTCGGCGGCGTGGGGGTCGCGGTCGGCGCGGAGCCCGACGCGGGCGGCGCCTTCGACGAGCCGGGTGAGATCACGGCCGCGGGCGACGAGCGCCTTGCTGGGCACGCAGTCGGTGAGGACGGCGGCGCCGCCCATGCCGTCCTGCTCGACGACGGTCACCTGGGCGCCGAGGGCCGACGCGACCAGGGCCGCTTCGTATCCTCCGGGGCCGCCACCGATGACTACGACGGAATCGTCTCGAGCGCTCATGACCGGCAGTGTCCCAGAGAGGCGGGCCTGACGCAGGGATCGCAGGGATCGGGCCGCTCGCGTCGCGCTCGGGGTGGACCGGCCGGACCGAGGCGGGCCGGCAGCGTCGCGCCCGTGGTGCGAGCGCCGCGCCCCGTGTCCCGTTGTCTCCCGGAGTTGCTCGGGGTTGCTCGGAGTTGCTCGGGGTTTTCGCGGGGCACGGGGGGGAGGAGGGGCGCGATCTGAGTATCCCTACTCAGGACACCCTCGCGGGGCGCCGCCAGGATCGTGGCAACGGGTCGTCCTACCGGGGAAAGATGGGTGGCCCGGGCCGGCGATGGGTGGTCGGCGCTCCACAGGGGGGAGCTGCGGCCGCCGCGCCACCGACCGGCACGTCGGCGTCGGGATGCCGGGGCGTCCCGACGCCGGGCCGGTCGGTCGTGGGCGACGGCGATCCGGGTGAGGGCGTTCGCCCGTCGGGACGCCTGCCCACGGCGGGGTCGCGGGGGCCGGTGGGGTGGCAGGATGAGTGACCGCATGGGGGCGCGCACGCGCTCTCTCCTCATCCACATCCGACAGACGGAGATCCCGATGAGCACCGCGACCCGCGCAGCGGGCACCAAGGCACGTCACGAGACCGACCCGGAGGCGCCGGCCACCTCGGCGGTGCGTGCCCCTGCCGTCTCGGAGGCGAGTGCGCAGGCAAGCGCTCAGGCGATCGAGGCCGAGCGGACCGCCCTCCTGCGCCACGCGCTGCGGATGTTGCCGAGGTCGGCGCTGGACTCGGTGGTGACGGCGAGTTGCTCGTGGTATGCGGCGTTGCCGCCGGCGGCCCGCCGCCAGTGCCTCGCGGCGTTGGAGCAGGCCCGCCTCGGTGACGGTGACGTCGACGAGGTGTTGGACCAGTGGCGCGCTCGCGCCGCGGCGTTCGTCGAC
>JAVTVZ010000028.1:2595-7013 GCA_032229625.1 Dermatophilaceae bacterium
TTCGTCGACCGAGCGTTCGTCCACCGGCGTTCGTCGGCGGACGCGTCGTCGCTGTCGTCCCGGGGTCCGCCGCGCTCCGGTGCGCGCCGGCCCCTGCGTGACGCCCGCGCACAGACCAGTGGCGCAGCCGCTCAGGCCCGTGCCGCAGCCGCTCAGGCCCGGAGCAGCGGCTCAGGCCAGGGGCACGGCGGCGGCGCGCACGGCCTGCTCGTAGGCCCTGAAGGGCATCAGCGCCAGCACCCTCGCGCCCATCTCGACGGCCGCCTCGTCGATGACGAGATCCCCGCGGTGCAGGTCGTAGGTCGCGCCGCCGGGGGTGCGGGTGCCGAGTCGCCCGAGGGCGCCCTCGCGCCCCTGCAGGAGCCACGCGAAGTCCTCGCCGCCCATCGACTGCTCGGTGTCGCCGACGGCGCCGGGGCCGATGGCGTCGGTCGTCGCGGCGTCGAGCGTGAGCGCGCCGAGCTCGGTGTTGACGACGGGCGGGACGCCGCGGGTGTGCCGCAGCTCGGCCTTGACGCGATAGGGCGCGGCGATGCCCTGCACGAGCTCCTCGAGCAGCGGCGCGATGTTGCCCCAGGCGATGGGGTCGATCATGCGCAGCGTGCCGCGGGCCTCGCCGGTGTCGGGGATGACGTTGGGCGCCATCCCGGAGTGCACGGAGCCCCAGACGAGCGCGGCGACGCTGCGCGGGTCGATGCGCCGCGAGAGGGCGGCGGGCATGTCGGTGATGATCTTCGCGAGGGCGTAGGTGACGTCCTGGGTGAGGTGGGGCCGGGACGTGTGGCCGCCGTCGCCGCGGACGATGACCTGCACCTGGTCGCTCGCGGCGGTGATGGCGCCGCGGCGGACGCCGACGGTGCCGACGTCGCGGTGCGGGTCGCAGTGCAGCGCGAAGAACGAGTGGACGCCGTCGACGGCGCCGCGGTCCAGCAGCACCTTGGCGCCGCCGGGCATCGACTCCTCGGCGGGCTGGAAGAGGCCGCGCACGCCGATCCCGGCGTCGGTCAGCAGGTGCTCGTGCTCGCGCAGGGCGATGAGCGCGCCGAGGAGGGCGGCGGTGTGCACGTCGTGCCCGCAGGCGTGGCTGACGCCGGCGACGCGGGAGCGGTAGGGCAGGTCGGTGCGCTCGGCGAGCGGGAGGGCGTCGATGTCGGCGCGCAGCCCGACGACATACCGCGGTTGCGGGGCGCCGAGCTCGACGAGGACGCCGGTGGGCTCGAGCCGCTGGGGGGTCATGCCGCAGGCGGTGAGGCGCTCGGTGATGACGTGGGTGGTGCGGGTCTCGGCCCAGGCGAGCTCGGGGTGGGCGTGGATGTCGCGTCGGATGTCGAGCAACTCACCCGTCCTGCGCTGCACGCTGGCCAACACGGGGGCACCCACCGACTCGTCCGTCACAAGCAGGTGATTCTACGCGTGCGACGGCCCGCCCCACGTCGGCATCGGTGACTCGTGACGTGTGTGACGTCGACGGGCGGATGCCGGCGCGGGGCGGGCCGGTCGGGAGGTGCGATCAGAAGGCGTCCGGCGGGTTGTACATGCCCCAGACGTCGCGCAGGGCGTTGCTGACCTCGCCGCCGGTGGCGTGGGCCGCCAGGGCTTCCTTCATCGGGTAGAGGACGTTGTCGCCGCCCTTGGCGGCCGCGCGGACCCCGTCGAGGGCGCGCTCGACGGCGTCGTTGTCGCGGTCGGCGCGCAGCCGCTCGAGACGGGCGCACTGCTCGGCCTCGATGGCGGGGTCGACGCGCAGCGGCTCGTAGGGCTCCTCGTCGGGGATCGTGAACTTGTTGAGGCCCACGACGATCCGCTCACCGGAGTCGGTGGCCAGCTGCTGGTCGTAGGCGGACCGCTCGATCTCCTGCTTCTGGAAGCCCTTCTCGATCGCGGAGACCGCGCCGCCCTTGTCCTCGACGGCCTGCATGAGCTGCAGGATCTGGTCCTCGAGGTCGTTGGTGAGGGACTCCACGACATACGAGCCGGCGAAGGGGTCGACGGTCTTGCAGACGTCGGTCTCGTAGGCGATGACCTGCTGGGTGCGCAGCGCGAGCCGCGCGGCCTTCTGCGTCGGCAGGGCGATGGCCTCGTCGAAGGAGTTGGTGTGCAGCGACTGGGTGCCGCCGAGGACCGCGCCGAGACCCTGGAGGGAGACGCGGATGAGGTTGACCTCGGGCTGCTGGGCGGTGAGCTGCACGCCGGCGGTCTGGGTGTGGAAGCGCAGCATCTGCGACTTCGGATTCTGCGCGCCGAATTCTTCCTTCATCATCCGGGCCCAGATGCGGCGGGCGGCGCGGAACTTCGCGACCTCCTCGAGCAGGGTCGTGCGGGCGACGAAGAAGAACGACAGGCGGGGGGCGAAGGTGTCGACGTCGAGACCGGCGGCCTGCGCGGCGCGGACATACTCCTTCGCGTTCGCCAGGGTGAAGGCGACCTCCTGCGCGGGCGTCGCCCCGGCCTCGGCCATGTGATAGCCGGAGATCGAGATCGTGTTCCACCGCGGGATGTGCTTGCTGCAGTAGGCGAAGATGTCGCTGATCAGGCGCAGCGACTCCTTCGGCGGGTAGATGTAGGTGCCGCGGGCGATGTACTCCTTGAGCACGTCGTTCTGGATCGTGCCGGTGAGCTTGTCGGCGGAGGCGCCCTGCTCGGCGGCGACGAGTTCATACATGAGCAGCAGCGTGGAGGCGGGCGCGTTGATCGTCATCGACGTGCTGACCTTGTCCAGCGGCAGCCCGTCGAAGAGGATGCGCATGTCGTCGATGGAGTCGATCGCGACGCCGACCTTGCCGACCTCGCCGCTGGCGAGGGGGGCGTCGGAGTCGTAGCCCATCTGGGTCGGCAGGTCGAACGCCACCGAGAGGCCACCGGTGCCGGCCTCGACGAGCTGGCGGTAGCGCTCGTTGGATTCCTTCGCCGTGCCGAAGCCCGCGTACTGCCGCATCGTCCAGGGACGGCCGGTGTACATCGTCGGGTAGACACCGCGAGTGAAGGGATAGGAGCCGGGCTCGCCGAGCCGCTCCGTGGGGTCGAACCCATCGAGGGAGGCCGCCGTGTATACGGGCTCGATGGGGAGGTCTGACTCGGTCCGGGCCGTCGTTCCTGGCATGGCCCTCACCCTAACGAGCAACACCCTGATCGCGGCGTGACATTGGTCCCCGAACGTGTGCGGTCCCGACATGTGGCGGCGGACCGGCGCGAATCCTCGCGGAATCCGTCGGCCGGGCAGCCCGTGCGGCCCGCCCGGAGCGTGCCCTCAGGTGAGGTCGGCGCGGCCGGAGGCCTTGAGGGTGTCGACGATGGACTTGACCTGCTGGGCGCGGTCGCGGGTCGTGACCAGGAGCGCGTCGGGGGTGTCGACGACGACGACGTCCTCCAGACCCAGCACCGCGACGAGCCGGTCGCTGCCGGCGCTGACGAAGCCGCTGGCGTCGACCGCGAGGACCTGCCCGGCGTCGCCGAGCACCGCGATGCTGCGGCGGTCCTCGGGGTCGCCGGCCTGGGCCGCCACGTGGGCCTGCGGCGGCAGCAGGTCGGGCAGGGAGTGGAAGTCGCCGACGTCGTCCCAGGGGAAGTCGCCGCGGATCACCGCGACGCGCCCGTCGGCGGCGGCCGGCTCGGCGACGGCGTGGTCGATGGCGATCTTCGTCAGCTCGCCCCAGCTGCTCGTCAGGGAGTCGGGGTCGGCGGCGATGGCGCGCAGACCGGCGGCCAGCTGCGGGTGGTAGTCGGCGAGGATGTCGAGCAGGGTGCGCGCCTTGACGACGAACATGCCCGCGTTCCAGCGGTATCGGCCGGTCTCGACATACCGGCGGGCGGTCGCGGCGTCGGGCTTCTCGACGAAGTCCGCCACGCGGCGGGCGTGCGGCGCGCCGGGCACGTCGAGGGCTTGCCCCTCGCGGATGTAGCCGAAGCCGGTCGAGGGGAAGCCGGGGCGGATGCCGATGGTGACGACCTCGCCGGTGCGGGCGACCGCGACGGCCTCGCGCACGGCCGCGCGGAAGTCGTCCTCGGCGCCGACGACGTGGTCGGCGGCGAACGAGCCGATGACCGCCTCCGGGTCCTGGCGCTCGATGACGGCCGCGGCCCAGCCGATCGCGGCCATCGAGTCGCGCGGGCCGGGCTCGGCGAGCAGGGTGCCGGGCCCGTCGCCGGCCAGCTGCGGCAGCTGGGCCGTGACCGCGGCCTCGTGGGCGGTGCCGGTGACGACGACCAGGCGCGGCCCGCACAGCGGCTCGAGTCGGTCGGCGGTGGCCTGCAGCAGCGTGCGGCCGCGGCCGGTGAGGTCGTGCAGGAACTTCGGGGCCCCGGCGCGCGACAGCGGCCACAGGCGGGTGCCGGCACCGCCGGCGGGGATGACGGCCCAGAAATCCGGCATGGCATGCGCATCGTTCACCCGTCCACGCTAACCCGGCGGACGTCGCCGG
>JAVTVZ010000028.1:7113-8985 GCA_032229625.1 Dermatophilaceae bacterium
CGGCATGGCATGCGCATCGTTCACCCGTCCACGCTAACCCGGCGGACGTCGCCGGACGCCTCCTCGCGGCGCGACATCCCCGACACGCCCCGACGCCTGACCGGCCAGGCCCCGGCAGCTCACGCCGGCCCCGACATCCGAGGGACCCGCTGCACGGCAGGCGCGGGGCGTTCGCCCGGTCGTCACCGGAAACGTCCACGGGCGTCGCCGTCGCGTCATCGGGGGCGGCCAGCGTGGCATCGTGCGCGTCGCGATCGTCACCGAATCGTTCCTGCCCTCCCTCAACGGCGTGACCACCAGCGTCTGCCGCGCGGTCGAGGAGCTCACCGCGCTCGGCCACGACGTCCACGTCATCGCCCCGGCCCCCGCCCCGAGCAGCTATCACGACGCTCCGGTGCACGCCGTCGCCAGCATCCCCGTCCGCCAGTTCCAGGTCGGACTGCCGACCGGCGAGATCGAGGCGCTGCTCGCCGACATCCGCCCGGACGTCGTGCACGCCGCCTCGCCCTTCGTGCTCGGCGCGCGCGGGCTCGTCGCGGCGCGGGCGCTGGGGATGACGGCGGTCGCGATCTACCAGACCGACATGGCCGGCTACGCCCAGATGCACTCCAAGGGCAAGGGGGCCGGGCGCGCCGCGGCGGCCGCGACCTGGCGCTATCTGCGCTGGGTGCACAGCCACGCGCACGTGACGCTGGCCCCCTCGAGCAGCGCCTGCGCCGACCTGGCCGCCGCCGGGATCGGGTCGGTGCGCCGCTGGGGCCGCGGCGTCGACACCCGGCTGCACCACCCGGGGTGGCGCGAGGACGCCGGCTGTCGGGCCCTGCGCCGCGGTCTGGCGCCGCAGCAGCAGACGATCGTCGGGTATGTCGGACGGCTCGCCCCGGAGAAGGAGCTGCACCGCCTGCGACCCCTGCAGGGGCTGCCGGGCACGCGGCTCGTCGTCGTCGGCGACGGGCCGGGCCGCGCGCAGGCCGAGCGCGACCTGCCGCACGCCGTCTTCCTGGGGCGCCGCGAGGGCGACGACCTGGCCCGGGCGTATGCCGCGCTCGACGTCTTCGTCCACACCGGCACCCGCGAGACCTTCGGCCAGACCCTGCAGGAGGCCGCGGCGACCGCCCTGCCGATCGTCGCGCCGGCCGCCGGGGGGCCGCTGGATCTCGTCTCGCACGGCGTGGACGGCCTGCACTTCGACCCGGCCGACCCGGGCGATCTGCTCGCCCAGGTGCGGACCCTGACCGTCGACGCCGAGGCGTGGCAGCGACGGGCGCTGCTCGGCGAGGCCGCGCGCGAGCGGGTCGCCGCGAGCTCGTGGCGGGCCATGGTGGAGCGACTCGTCGAGCACTACGACGTGGCGTGCTCCATGAACCGCCTGGCCACGCGGTTATCCTGAGGGGACGACATCGCCTGTCGGCCGGGGGAATACGCACGGGCGATCCGCATCCACGGGAGGGCACGTCGCGTGCGCGCTACCTATCGAACGACTCCTGCCCCCGGCAGGGACGCCGCGCAGGACCAGGCCGTCGACACCGCCGGCGGCACCGCCGATCGCGCTGTCACCGGCGCGCGGGTCGCGCGCCGGCTCACCCCCGTGGCCCTCGCCCTGACGATCGGCCTCGCCGGCGCGTTGCCCGCCGCGGCCGCTCAGGCCCCCGCCGAGGCGCCGGGCGGCGCGAACCCCGCGCCGACCCCCGGCATCACGGCCCCCGTCGGCCCCGGTCACCGCGGCGGTGCCCAGCTCGACCAGACCGGCGTCATCCTCTACGACCGGCCCGCGGGGGTGCCGCGCCCACCCGGCTTCCCGGCCGGCGCCTATCTCGTCGGCGACCTGAACAGCGGCGACGTGCTGCTCGCCTTCAACGCGCACGTGCAGTC
>JAVTVZ010000028.1:9085-16587 GCA_032229625.1 Dermatophilaceae bacterium
TCGGCGACCTGAACAGCGGCGACGTGCTGCTCGCCTTCAACGCGCACGTGCAGTCGCTGCCGGCGAGCACGATGAAGACGCTGACGGCGCTGGCGCTGGTGCCCGAGCTCGACCCCGCGACTGTCGTGCAGGCCACGCCCGAGGACGCGAACGTCGACGGCACGAAGGTCGGCATGGATCCCGGCGCGTCCTACACCGTCGACCAGCTCTTCCACGCCCTGATGATGTCGTCGGCCAACGACGCGGCCGTCGCGCTCGCGCGGGCCGGCGGGGGGCTGCCCGCGACGACGCAGAAGATGAACGCGGTCGCGGCCCGCATCGGGGCCGTCGACACCGTCGCGAAGAACACCAGCGGCCTGGACGCGCCGGGGCAGGTGACGACCGCCTACGACCTCGCGCTCATCGGCCGGGCGGCTCTGGCGGACGACAAGATCGCCAAGCTCGTCACGACCCGCACCGCCGACTTCCCCTCCGGCCGCACCAAGGCGGGTCAGGCGCGCCCGAACTACCAGATCAGCAGCCACAACAAGCTGTTGTGGAACTACGACGGCACGATCGGGGTGAAGAACGGCTACACGATCAAGGCGCGGCAGACCTACGTCGGCGCGGCCCGTCGCGGCGATCAGGCGTATGTCGTGACCTATCTCGCCGGGGAGGGCACGGACTGGCGCACGACGGGCGCGCTGCTCGACTGGGCCTTCGCCTACGGGCCCAAGCTCAAGGCCGTCGGCACCTTGAACCAGCCGCAGCCGCAGGCCTCACCGGCGGACTCCTCGGGCGCCACCGCCCTGCTCGCCGCCGACCCCCAGCGCGCGGTCACGGCGACGGTCTCGCAGATGTCGCCGGCCAGCCGCGGCGCGGTCATCGCCGGTGCCGCCGTCGCGGCTCTGCTCGGCGCCGTCGTCGCCCTGCGCGTGCGCGCGGTGCGCCGGATGCGACGCCGCGTCGCCCGCCCGCAGCCCCGGCGAACGCACACGACAGTGTGAGTTCGGGCGCGCTCGGCGCTGCGGTCAGCTCGGCTCCGGCAGGTGCGCGGTGAAGGGGAAGCGGCAGTCGATGTCCCAGTTGTGCTGGGCGTCGCGCAGGTAGAGGAGGACCTCCTTTACCTCGAACTGCGCGTGCACGCCCCGGCATTCGCGCTCGGCCTCGTCGAGGGCCTGATCGGAGATGTTGTGCCCGATCGTCACGTGCGGATGGTAGGAGAAGTCCAGGTCGCGGGCCAGGGGGCCGGAGCGGACCCGGGAGGCCAGCAGCGCGCACGAACGCGCCCCTCTGACCAGCGGCACGAAGACCACCGGCGAGACGGGCCGGAAGGAGTCGGTGCCGAGCAACTCGATCGTGAAGGGCGCCGTCGCCCCCGCGATCTCGCGCAGATGCTCGCGGATCGCCGGCATCGCGTCGGCGTCGACGATCGTCGGCGGCAGGACCGTCACGTGCGTCGGGATCGCCTGGGCCTGCAGGTCGCCGTAGGACAGCCGCGCCTGCTTCAGTGACGTCGCCAACGGCTCGGGCACCGCGATCGCGATGCCGATCGTCAGCTGCCCCGTCCCCGGGTCCTGGACCACCGTGATCGCCTCAGACCGACGGGGCGAGGATGCCGACGCGGTCGTAGACGCGCGCCATCGTCGCCGCCGCGATCGGTCGGACCCGCGCGGCCCCGGCGGCGAGGATGCGGTCGAGCTCGGCCGGGTCGTCGAGCAGCTCGAGCGCGCGCCCGCGGAAGGGCTCGACGACACCGACGACGACGTCGGCCAGATCCTTCTTCAGATCGCCGTAGCCCTTGCCGGCATAGCGCTCCTCGAGCGCGGGGATCGTCTCGCCGGACAGCGCGGCGTAGATGCGCAGCAGGTTGGCGATGCCCGGCTTGGCCGCCTCGTCGAAGCGGATCTCACGCTCGGTGTCGGTGACCGCCGACCGGATCCGCTTGGCGACGACCTTGGGGTCGGCGAGCATGTCGATGACGCCGGCCTGGCTGGCCGCCGACTTGCTCATCTTGGCGGTCGGGTCCTGCAGGTCGGTGATCTTGGCCGTGCCGCGCACGATGTGCGGCTCGGGCACGACGAAGGTCGCCCCGAATCGGGAGTTGAAGCGCTGCGCGAGGTTTCGGGTCAGCTCCAGGTGCTGGCGCTGGTCCTCACCGACCGGCACCTGCGCCGCCTCGTACAGCAGGATGTCGGCGGCCATGAGGATCGGGTAGGTGAACAGCCCGACGTTCGTGCCGGACTCCCCGTGGCGGGCCGACTTGTCCTTGAACTGCGTCATCCGCGAGGCCTCGCCGAAGCCGGTGCTGCACGACAGCACCCACGCGAGCTGGGAGTGCTCGGCGACGTGGCTCTGCACGAAGACCGCGGAGCGCTCCGGGTCGATGCCGCCCGCGAGGTATTGCGCCGCCGTGATCCGGGTGCGCTGCCGCAGCACCGCGGGGTCGACGTCGAGCGTCAGGGAGTGCAGGTCGACGACGCAGTAGATCGCCTCGAAGTCGTCCTGCATCGTGACCCAGTTGACCAGCGCGCCCAGGTAGTTGCCCAGGTGCAGCGAGTCGCTCGTGGGCTGCATCCCGGAGAAGAGGCGGGGCCGATCGGAGGCGGGCACGGAAGACATGCGTGTCATTCTCGCACCGCCGCCGTCCCGTGGGTGGCCCCGGGCGGCCCGACACAGGGCAGATCACACACGACAGTGTGTGGTCGACGGCGCGACCGGCGAGTGCTCCGGGAGCGCGGCGTCGATGACGGTCAGCGCAGCTCGCCGACCAGCGGGACGACCTGGGCGATGGAGTCGAGCACCCGGGTCGCCTGGTAGGGGAAGCGCCCGACCTCGTGCGGCTTCGTCGACCCCGTCATGACCAGGATCGTGCGCAACCCGGCCTCCAGGCCGGAGACGACGTCGGTGTCCATACGGTCGCCGATCATGATCGTCGACTCCGAGTGCGCGTCGATCCGGTTGAGCGCGGTGCGCATCATCAACGGATTCGGCTTGCCGAGGAAATACGGCGTCCGCCCGGTCACGCGCGTGATGAGCGCCGCGACCGCCCCGCAGCCCGGCAGCGTGCCCTCCGGGGACGGGCCGCTGGGGTCGGGGTTCGTCGCGACGAAGCGCGCGCCGCCCTCGATGAGGCGGATCGCCCGGGTGATCGCCTCGAAGGAGTAGGTGCGCGTCTCCCCCAGCACGACATAGTCCGGGTTGCGCTCGCTGAGCACGTATCCCGCGTCGTGCAGCGCGGTCGTCATGCCGGCCTCGCCGATGACGTAGGCGCTGCCGCCCGGCCGCTGCTCGGCCAGGAACGCGGCCGTCGCCATCGCCGACGTCCAGATCGCCTGCTCGGGCACCTCGATGCCGCTCGCGCTCAGTCGCGCCCGCAGGTCGCGCGCGGTGTAGATCGAGTTGTTCGTCAGGATCTGGAAGCGGCATTCGTGCTCGACGAGGGCCGCGATGAAGTCGGCGGCGCCGGGGATCGCGCGCTCCTCGTGGACGAGGACCCCGTCCATGTCGGTCAGCCAGCATTCCACCGGTCGGCGTGCAGTCATGCGCTCCATTATCGGGGCCGGAGCCTGCGCGCGGCGCGTATCGCCGCACCGCTTGTCGCGCCGTCACTCTGTCGCTCTGTCGCTCTGTCGCGCTGTCGCTCCAGGCCGCCGCCCGCCGCAGCGACCTCAGGCTCGACCTGCGCCGACCTGTGCTCGGCCCCGCACACGAGGGGACCCCGCCGCCCGGTGGGCGACGGGGTCCGACTCTGCGGGCGACCGCATCGGTCAGCCGCCGGTCAGCCGGCGGTCAGCCGGCGGTCGGGTCGGCGGCGCCCGCCGTCGCCTCGGGGGTGCTCGGCGCGGTCGGCTGGGTCGGCGCGGTCGGCTGGGTGTCGGCCGTCGCGTCGTCGCCCGAGCCGGCCGTCGCGCCGTCGGTCGGCTGGGTGTCGGCCGTCGCGCCGTCGGTCGCACCGTCCGTCGCGCCGTCCGTGGCGGTCGCGCCGTCGGTCGGCTGCGTGCCCTGGTCGTCGGTCGCCTCCCCCGGGGTCGCCGAGTCCGTGGGGGTCGTCTCGTCGGTCGGCACCCCGGTGCCGCCGGAGACGTCCTGGACGACCTGACCGATGCTCGTGGACCCGCCCGAGGTGCCGGTCGTCACGGCGGCCACCGACCGGCCGAGGCCGACCTCGATGGCCGTGATCGTGCCGAGCGCGATGACGAAGACGACGCCGGCCGCCGCGAGGATCGGGCGCGGGCGCAGGACCCGCCGCAGGAGCGGCGGGCGGCCGAAGGTCAGCGCGGCACCGGAGTCGGAGTCCGAGCCAGGGGCGCGCGTGGCGCCACCGACGCCCTGCGGGCGCGTGGCCGGCGTGGCCGCAGCACCTGTGGCCCGCTGGGCGCCGTCACGACCGCGCGACAGCCCGGTGATGCCGGACTGCACACGATGCTGTGCGCCCTTGGCGAGCGAGGTGTAGACCGCCGCCGACACGGTCGAGACGATGGAGCCGACGGCCGCACCGATGAGCGTGCCCGCCGTGCCGAGGAAGGACGCGACGACCGCGGTGCTCACCGCGGCGAAGGCGCCCCCGAGCAGCTGCGGGATCGACAGGCCGAAGAAGCGCGGCTTCTCCTCCTGCGCGACGATGTCCTCCTCGACGCGCTCGCGCAGCGAGGGGCGCTCCCCGCCGTCGTGCCAGCGTGCGAGCGGCGACGGGACGTCGTCGTCGTACCCCGCGCCGTCGCGGGGTGGATCGTCGTCGCGATGCCGGGAGCGGCCCCGACCGTCGACGGCGCTGGGGCCGGATGCTGGATTGGGCGTATTCATGGAACTCCGGTGCTCATCTCGCGAGCGGACTCGCGTGGGTGGTTCACGGCGATCACCGGTGATCGCTCGACGGGACGGCACGCACCGACGGGCTCGCATGGACCCCCCGACGCGACCCCACGCAGACGGCGCGGGTCGGTCCTCGATGCGGCTTCGAGGACCGACCCTATCGCGTCGGAGCGTCCGGTGTCTTATCACGCTGATCACAGCATCTGCACACCCGGGCGCCATGGAGAGATGAAATTGTGATGGTTCTGTGTCTTGACCTTGACCAGCCAGGCGCGATCGCGCCGCCTACCGCGCGTCGACCAGCCGGTGCGAGACCGACGAGACCTGCGAGGCGGACGAGGCCGGCGAGGCGGACGAGGTCTACAGGGCGTCGACGATCGCGTTGAAGGTCTGACTCGGGCGCATCGCGGCCGCGGCCTTCTCGGCGTCCGGGCGGTAGTAGCCGCCGAGGTCGACCGGCTGCCCCTGGACGCCGATGAGCTCGCCGGTGATCTGCTCCTCCTTCTCCGCCAGCTCCGCGGCGACCGGCTCGAAGCGGGCCTTGAGCTCGGCGTCCTCGCCCTGCGCGGCGAGGGCCTGCGCCCAGTAGAGCGCGAGGTAGTAGTGGCTGCCGCGGTTGTCGATCTGGCCGACCTTGCGGGCCGGGGACTTGTTCTCCTCGAGGAACTTCGCGATCGCCTGGTCCAGGGTCGTGGCGAGCACGCGCGCCTTGGCGTTGCCGTAGTGCTCGCCGAGGTGCTCCAGGCTCGCGCCGAGCGCGGAGAACTCACCGAGGGAGTCCCAGCGCAGGTAGTCCTCCTTGACGAACTGCTGCACGTGCTTGGGCGCCGAGCCGCCGGCCCCGGTCTCGAAGAGGCCACCGCCGTTGAGCAGCGGCACGACCGAGAGCATCTTGGCGCTCGTGCCGAGCTCGAGGATCGGGAAGAGGTCGGTGAGGTAGTCGCGCAGCACGTTGCCCGTCACCGAGATCGTGTCCTCGCCGCGGCGGATCCGCTCCAGGCAGTAGCGGATCGCCTCGACGGGCGGCAGGACGACGATCTCGAGGCCGTCGGTGTCGTGGTCGGCGAGGTAGGTGCGGACCTTGGTGATGACGTTGCGGTCGTGCGGGCGCTTCTCGTCGAGGTAGAAGCAGGCCGGGGCGCCGGTCGCGCGGGCGCGGGTCACGGCGAGCTTGACCCAGTCCTGGATCGGGATGTCACGCACCCGGCTCATGCGCCAGATGTCGCCGGCCTCGACGTGGTGCTCGGTCAGGACCGAGCCGTCGGACATCCGCACGGTGACCGTGCCGTCCTCCGGCAGGATGAACGTCGTCGGGTGCGAGCCGTACTCCTCGGCCTTCTGCGCCATGAGGCCGACGTTGGGCACCGAGCCCATCGTCGCCGGGTCGAGCGCGCCGTGCCGCTTGCAGTCCTCGATGACCTCGGCATACATCGGCCCGTAGGAGCGGTCGGGCACCATCGCCAGGGTCTCCTGCTGCTCCCCCGCGGCGTTCCACATCTGCCCCGAGTCGCGCACCACGACCGGCATCGACGCGTCGACGATGACGTCGCTGGGCACGTGCAGGTTGGTGATGCCGCGGTCGGAGTCGACCATCGCCAGGTCGGGACGCGCGTCGTAGCAGGCCGCGATGTCCGCCTCGATCTGCGCGCGCTCGGCCTCGGGCAGCGTCGCGATCTGCTCGGAGAGCGCGGCGAAGCCGACGTTGGGGTTGACGCCGAGACGCTCGAACGTCTCCTGGTGCGCGGCGAAGACCGGCGCGAAGAAGGTCGTCACGGCATACCCGAAGAGGACGGGGTCGGAGACCTTCATCATCGTGGCCTTGAGGTGCAGGCTCAGGAGCAGGTCCTCGGCCTTGGCGATCTCGATCTGCTTGGCGTAGAACGCCTGCAGCGCCGCCGCCGACATGAAGGTCGTGCTGACGATCTCGCCGTCGAGCACCGCGAGGCCGTCCTTGAGGACCGTCGTGCCCGAGCTGTTGGCGAACTCGATGCTCAGGGTGTCGGCCCGGCTGACGACGACGGACTTCTCGTTGCCGTAGAAGTCGCCGGCGCTCATCGAGGCGACCCGCGCCTTGTTGTCAGGGGTCCACGGGCCCAGGCGATGCGGGTGCTTCTTGGCGAAGTCCTTCACCGACTGCGGCGCCCGACGGTCCGAGTTGCCCTCCCGCAGCACGGGGTTGACCGCCGAGCCGAGCACCTTGGCGTAGGCGTCGCGGGTCGCCTTGTCGGCGTCGCTCGCCGGTGCGTCCGGGTAGTCGGGGATGTCGAAGCCCTGGGACTGCAGCTCCTTGATCGCTGCCTTGAGCTGCGGGATCGACGCCGAGATGTTCGGCAGCTTGATGATGTTGGCGTCCGGGCTCGCCGTGAGCTCACCGAGCTTGGCGAGGTTGTCCTCGATGCGCTGGTCCTCGCGCAGGCGGTCCGGGAACTGCGCGAGGATCCGGCCCGCCAGGGAGATGTCGCTGCTGACGACGTCGATACCCGTGCCGGAGGTGAAGGCCCGCACGATCGGCAGGAACGACCAGCTGGCCAGCGCCGGCGCCTCGTCGATCTGGGTCCAGACGATCTGTTGAGCAGTTCCTTGCGTCACCGTGGGGCTCCTTCGGCTGATGGACTCGAGCATCGGATGGCATCGACATCGATGGCGGTCGATGGCGTGGTGCGCCGCCCAAGATACCTTGATATCGAGATACTTGCGGCGGGTTGCGA
>JAVTVZ010000029.1:0-2874 GCA_032229625.1 Dermatophilaceae bacterium
TGCCCGCGAGACCGGTGCCCGCCGGTCCGGGGCGAGCGCGCGGCCCCCTGCGGGTCCGTCCGGGTCGCTAGGCTCCGCACATGGCAGCGCAGGCGCACGTCATCTGGGACGACGGGTTCACCGGATACGACTTCGGCACCGGGCATCCGATGAGTCCCGTCCGGCTCGATCTGACCGTGCGGATGTGTCGACAGTTCGGCCTGTTCGACGACTCCGGGGTCGAGGTGCTCTCGCCGGAGCAGGCCACCGACGAGGCGCTGTCCCGGGTGCACGACGAGGCGTATGTCGCGGCGGTCCGCGCGGCCTCGGCCGATCCCGCCGACGCCGACGAGAGCTTCGGTCTGGGCACCGAGGACGACCCGGCCTTCGCCGGGATCCACGAGGTCAGCGCCCGCATCGCCGAGGGCAGCCGGCTCGTCGCGGAGTCGGTGTGGACCGGCGCCGCCGAGCACGGGGTCAACTTCACCGGCGGCCTGCATCACGCGATGCCGGATCGGGCCTCCGGCTTCTGTATCTACAACGACGCCGGCCTGGCGATCGACTGGCTGCTGGAGCACGGGGCGCAGCGGGTCGTCTATGTCGATGTCGACGCCCATCACGGCGACGGCGTGGAGAAGATCTTCTGGAACGATCCGCGGGTGCTGACGATCTCGATGCACGAGACCGGCACGGTGCTCTTCCCCGGCACGGGCTTCCCCGGTGATCTCGGCGGTCCGGACGCCGAGGGCACGGCCGTCAACCTGCCGCTGCCGCCGGGCACGGGCGACGGCGCCTGGCTGCGGGCCTTCCACGCGCTGGTCCCCGCACTGATCCGGGCCTTCGACCCGCAGGTCCTGGTCACGCAGCACGGCGCGGACTCCCACTTCACCGACCCGCTGGCCCACCTGTCGGTCTCGGTCGACGCCCAGCGCATCGTCGCGCACACCCTGCACGACCTCAGCCACGAGGTGTGCCGGGGGCGGTGGATCGCGCTCGGCGGCGGCGGATACGAGGTCGTCGGGGTCGTGCCGCGCAGCTGGACCCACGTCGTGGCGACCGCCGCGCACCGCGACATCGACGCCGACGCGCCCGTGCCGCAGGCCTGGCTCGACGACGTCACGACCCGCTTCGGCATGCAGGCTCCCGAGCGCATGGGCGACGGGGTCTCCGAGCGCGGCCACATCTGGTGGCGTTCGTGGGAGACCGGCTACGACCCGGAGAACGCGGTGGACCGGGCCATCATGGCGGCGCGCGAGGCGTCGTTCTCGCTGCACGGCCTCGACCACTGGTTCGACTGAGAGGCCCTGCAGCCTCGCCCCGGCCGGGCAGCCGGCCGGGCGACGATTACCGGGCCGCCGGGGGCGCAGAGTAAGGTGGGCGAGAACTGTCCGACGCGTCGGCGCAGCCCATCAGCACCCGCTCAGCCCTCGCGGAGCCCTCCTAGGCGGAGGCCACCCGGCCTCGGCCGGCGAGATCGGCCCCGGCCGACTCCGCGAGATCGGTCCCCGGCCCTGACCGCGGGACGCCATGACAGACACGGCGTCCTGACGCCAGGGCGTCCTGACACGTCAGGCGGGGCCCGCTTGCGTCGGGGCCCGACCAGGACGGTCGGCCGGTCTGCTCGTCGTGGCGTTCGACAGCCCGAGTAGGACCGCCGGATCTGCCCGATCCGCGACATCACCCGCACGTCGTGCCAGGCTCTGCCCGACACGACCTCTGACCGCACGACAAGGACGACATATGGGTTCTGTGATCAAGAAGCGCCGCAAGCGGATGGCGAAGAAGAAGCACCGCAAGCTCCTGCGCAAGACGCGTCACCAGCGCCGCAACAAGAAGTGATCGTCCGCGGCGGGCTCCGACCCCGGGCCCGCCGCGATCGGCCGGCCCTCGTGCCGGCGTGACGCAGCCGACCACGCGGGGGAGGGCCGTTGAGCACTGTGCTCGTGACCGGGGTGTCGCGGTATCTCGGCGCTCGCGTCGCCAGTGAGCTCAGCGCCCACCCTGCCGTGGAGCGTGTCATCGGTCTCGACCTGCCCGAGCCCGGATATCCGCTCGGTGACGCCGAATTCGTGCGTGCCGACATCGGCAATCCCCTCGTCGGGCGGGTCCTGGCGCAGGCCGGCGTCGATGTCGTCGTGCATCTCGCGGTGAGCGCCGACAATCGGTCGGGCTCGGCACGGGTGTCCCAGAAGGAGCACAACGTCATCGGCACGATGCAGCTGCTCGCGGCCTGCCAGGCCCGGCCGCAGCTGCGACGCTTCGTGCTGAAGTCGACGGCGTCGGTCTACGGCAGCTCACCGCGCGATCCCGCGGTCTTCACCGAGGGCATGTCCGGCTCCGGCCGGGTGCGCGTCGGGCACCTGCGCGACGCGATCGAGGTCGAGGGATACGTGCGCGCGCTCGCGCGCCGGCGCCCCGACCTGGCGACGAACGTGCTGCGCATGGCGCACATCGTGGGCCGCCAGGTGCAGTCCTCGATCACCGATTACCTGCGGGCGCCGGTGCTGCCGGTGCCGCTGGGATATGACGCGCGGCTGCAACTCCTGCACCCCGACGACGCGGTCGCCGCGCTCGTCGCCGCCGCGACCGGCACCTCCGACGGGGTCGTCAACGTCGCCGGCGACGGGGTCGTGCAACTTCGTCAGGCCGCCCGGCTGCTGCAGCGCCCCGTCATGCCGCTGGCCAGCGCGCCGGGGCGGCTCGCCGGGTCGCTCGCCCGGCGGCTCGGGCTGCCCTCCTTCGGGCCCGACCAGATCGACTACCTCATGTGGGGGCGGGCGCTGGACACCACGCGGATGCGCACGCTGCTGCGCATGGAGCCGACCTGGTCGACGCGCGCGACGCTCGAGGCGTTCGGCCTGCCCCCCGGGGTCGACGACGCCGTCGCGCTGCGGC
>JAVTVZ010000030.1:0-5053 GCA_032229625.1 Dermatophilaceae bacterium
GCGAGGGCAGGCTCAGGCCGGTCGTCAGCAGCAGTTCGCCGCCGGCGAGGAACGGGGTGGGGTCCGGCAGCTCGCTGATGTGCACGCCGGTGACCGGGCGCGCCGGGCGCGGCAGCGGCGCCGTCGGCCGCAGGTCCTCCTCGAGCGCGTCGACGAGCGCGTCCAGCGTCGCGGTCATCGCGACTCCTCCTGTGGTCCGGGGTCCGGGGTCCGGGGTCCGTGGTCCGGGGGTCGGCGCGGCGCGGTGCGCCGGGTCGCCGTATGGACAGTGTGCACTACGACCTGAGCAGGCAGGGCAGAATGCACAGAGACGCTCGCGGGGTGCCCACCTAGCGTGGGGGAGTCGGCCGCACCGGCCGATGCCCTCGGCGTCGCGCACGGCGTCGAGGCGACGCGCGACCGACGCGAAGGAGCCCTCGATGCCGACCGCCGAGCACCGCGCCCTCCGGCAGGAGCGGGCGACGGCGAGCCCCGCGGTCCTGCCGCTGGACGAGATGCCCGCGGTCCTTCCGCTGGACGGGGTGCTCGTCGCCGACTTCAGCCGCGTCCTCGCGGGGCCGCTGGCGACGATGACGCTCGCCGACCTCGGCGCCGACGTCATCAAGGTCGAGCGCCCCGGCGCCGGCGACGACACCCGCGCCTGGGGACCGCCCTGGCGTGAGTGCCCCGAGATGCCCGGCCGCGACGCCGGCTCCCGCGTCGCCACCTCGCGCGTCGCCACCTACTACGAGTCCGTCAACCGCTCGAAGTGGAGCCTGACCCTCGACCTGTCGGACCCCGGCGACCTCGCGGCGGCCCGCGAGCTGGCCCGGCGCGCCGACGTCGTCGTCGAGAACTTCCGCCCCGGCGTGCTCGCCCGCCACGGTCTCGATCACGCGCGCGTCGCGGCGACCAACCCCGGGGTCGTCTACGCCTCGATCACCGGATTCGGCTCGGGCGCGGGCGCGGCGCTGCCGGGCTACGACTTCGTCGTGCAGGCCGTCGGCGGGCTCATGAGCATCACCGGCGAGGTCGGCGGCCCACCCACGAAGGCCGGGGTCGCGCTCGTCGACGTGCTCACCGGCAAGGACGCGGCGATCGGCATCCTCGGCGCGCTCGCGGCCCGCGCCCGCACCGGGCGCGGGTGCCGCCTCGAGGTCGACCTGCTCTCCAGCTTGCTCGCGGCCCTGGTCAATCAGGCCTCCGGCTATCTGGGGGCGGGCGCCGTGCCGCGTGCGATGGGCAACCAGCACCCCTCGATCGCGCCCTACGAGACCCTCGCCTGCGGTGACGCGCCGCTCGCCGTCGCCTGCGGCAACGACGCCCAATTCGCCAAGCTGGTCGGCGTGCTCGGCCGGCCGGAGCTGGCGGGCGACCCCCGCTTCGCAACGAACGCGGCCCGCGTCGGCCACCGCACCGAGCTCGTCGCGGCGCTCGAAGGGGCACTGGCGGCCGACACCGCCGCCGCGTGGCAGGCCCGGCTCATGGGCGTCGGGGTGCCGGCGGGCGGCGTCAACGACCTCGCCGCCGCGTTCGCACTCGCCGACGACCTCGGGCTCGCGCCCGTGCACGACCTCGGCGCGCAGAGCTCACCGCAGGTGCGGCATCCGGTCCGCTACAGCACGCCGCTGCTGCGCGCCCCCGCCCCGCCGCCGGCACTCGGCGCCGACACCGCCGCCCTGCGCGCCTGGCTCGCCGGGCCGGACACCGCGCCCCTGCCGCCCCGCTGATGGCACATCGGCCGGGGCGCGCCGACCGCGCCGACCGCGCCGACCGCGCCGACCAGCCACGGTCCCGCCGACGACCAGCCCGACGACCAGCCCGACGACCAGCCAGATGACCAGCCAGATGACCAGCCAGATGACCCTCGCACGACCTCACGAAGGGAATCCCGATGAGCCACCCGCAAGCCCCCACGACGATCCGCCCGCTCGACCTGGCAGACATCGACGACCAGCTCTCCGACGAGGAGAAGGCGATCCGAGAGGCCGTCCGGCACACGTGCGAGAAGGAGATCGACCCCTACGTCGCGGGGTGGTTCGAGTCCGGTGAGCTGCCCGTCGTGCGCGAGCTGGCCCGCAAGCTCGGCGAGGTCGGCCTGCTCGGCATGCACCTACAGGGCTACGGCTGCGCGGGGATGAGCGCGGTCGACTACGGCCTGGCGTGCCTCGAGCTCGAGGCGTCGGACTCCGGCATCCGCTCCCTCGTCAGCGTCCAGGGGTCCCTGGCGATGTTCGGGATCTGGCGGTGGGGCACCGAGGAGCAGAAGCAGGAATGGCTGCCGCGGATGGCCACCGGTGAGGCGATCGGCTGCTTCGGGCTCACCGAGCCCGACCACGGCTCCGACCCGGGGTCGATGCGCACCCGCGCCCGCCGGGACGGCGACGACTGGGTGCTCGACGGCCGCAAGATGTGGATCACCAACGGCTCGGTCGCGGACGTCGCGATCGTGTGGGCCAACGCCGGCGAGCAGCACGGCGGCATCCGCGGCTTCGTCGTGCCGACCGACACTCCCGGATTCTCCGCGCCGGTCATCCACCACAAGATGTCGCTGCGCGCGTCGGTGACCAGCGAGCTCGTGCTCGACGGGGTCCGGCTGCCCGCCGACGCGATCTTCCCCGACGTGCGCGGGCTCAAGGGCCCGCTGAGCTGCCTCAACGAGGCGCGCTACGGCATCCTGTGGGGCTCGATGGGGGCCGCGCGCTCGGCCTTCGCGGCCGCGCTGGACTACTCCCGCGAGCGCATCCAGTTCGGCCGGCCCATCGCCGGATTCCAGCTCACCCAGGCCAAGCTCGCACACATGTCCAACGAGCTGACCCTGGGCACGCTGCTCGCGCTGCACCTGGGCCGGCGCAAGGACGCCGTCGGGCTGCGCCCCGACCAGGTGAGCATCGGCAAGCTCAACAACGTCTCCAAGGCCATCGAGATCTGCCGCACCGCGCGGACCATCCTCGGCGCCAACGGGATCTCGCTGGAATACCCCGTGATCCGGCACATGAACAACCTGGAGTCCGTGCTCACCTACGAGGGCACGCCGGAGATGCACACGCTGATGATCGGGCAGGCGCTGACCGGCGAGGCCGCCTACCGCTGATCCGGGAGGGCCTCGACCCCCGCCTCGGCCTCGACCCCCGCCTCGGTCTCGGCCTCGAGCTCAGTCTCGAGCTCGGTCTCGAGCTCCGACTCGGCGGCCCGCGCCGCGCCGCGGGCCACGGCCCGCTCGAAGATGCCGTCGAGCGCGGCGGCGGTCAGCTCGATGATCTCCGCGTCGCTGCGCTCGACGATCGGGGGCAGCGCGAGCAGGTGGCGCGTGACCATCATGCCGACGAGCTGCGCGGCCATCGGCGGCACGAAATCCTCCGGGCGGGCCCCGGGCAGCTCGGCGAGGAGCCGGGGGAGCAGCCGCTCGCGCACGAAGCCCCACATGACCTGCGCGGCGGTGTCGTTGGCGCCGATGCTGCGCAGCACCGCGAGGATCGTCAGGCGGGTCTGCGGCTCGGCCCAGGCGCCGAAATAGGCCGTGGCGACCCACGTGCCCAGCGACTCCTCGCGGCCAGCCCCGGGCGGCATCGCCGCATCGAGCAGGACCGTCAGCTGGGTGACGACGGCGACGTAGAGCTGCTCCTTGCTGCCGAACTGGCGGATGACGAGGGCGGGGTCGACGCCGGCCTCGCGGGCGATGGCCCGCACCGTCGTGCGGTCGTAGCCGCTCTCGGCGAAGCAGCGGCGCGCCGCCTCGAGCACCTCCTGCGGGGTCGTCGTCGGGCCGGGGCGACGGCCGCGGGGGCGCGGGTCGTCAGTGGTGTCGGGCTCGCGTGGCATCCCGTCAGAGTAGCGTTGTCAACGCGCATTGACTTCTTGGCGGCGACGGGTGCATCCTTTTATCAACATCCGTTGATTAGCAAGGATCATCGTCATGACGACCTCCGTCGACACCGCGCCCGCTGCGGGCGCCACCACCCGCCGATCCCCCTGCCCACGGCACGCCCTCCCTCGGCCGCGCGCTCGGCCTGGCCTTGGCTCTCGTCGCGCTCGTCGCCGCGGTCTTCGCGGTCTTCGCGTGGCCGTCGGTCAACTCCGCGCCGCGCGACCTGCCGATCGGCGTCGCCGGTCCCGCGCCCGCCGTCGCCCAGGTGCAGCAGCGGCTCGGCGCCGCCGCGCCGGGCACCTTCGAGGTGCAGTCCTTCGCCGACGAGGCCGCGCTGCGCACCGCGATCACCCAGCGTGAGGTCTACGGCGGGCTCGCCCTGGCGAGCACCCCGACCGCGTCCCCGCAGATGTATGTCGCCACGGGCGGCAGCCCCGTCGTGGCCGCCGCGTTGACGCAGCTGGCCGGGACGATGGGGCAGCAGCTGAGCCAGGCCGCGGGCCGCGCGGTGACGATCCCGGTCACCGACCTCGCGCCGCTGCCCGCCGGCGACCCCCGCGGCGCCGGCCTGCCCTCGGCCGCGCTGCCGCTCCTGCTCGGCGGGATGCTGCCGGGCATCGCCTTCAGCCAGCTCTTCCGCCGCCGGCCGTGGCTGCAGGTCGCGGGCCTGACGACGTTCGCGGCCGTCGCCGGCGTCACCGTCGCCGGGATGGTCACCGGCTGGCTCGGGGTCGTCGAGGCCGGCTTCTGGCCGCTGGCCGGGGCCGTGGCGCTCGGCGTCGCGGCGATCGGCTTCGCCATCGCCGGTGCCGCCACCCTCTTCGGTCGGGTGGGGCTCGCGCTCGTCGCCCTCGTCGTCTTCCTCCTGGGCAACCCGCTGTCCGCGCTGGCCTCGGCCCCGCAGATGCTGCCCCACGGCCTGGGCACCCTCGGGCAGCTCCTGCCGCCCGGTGCGTCCGGCACGCTGCTGCGCTGCGTGGCCTACTTCGACGGCGCCGGCGCCGGGCACGCCCTCACCGTGCTCGCCACGTGGACCCTCGCCGGTGCGGCGCTGCTCGTCATCGCCGCCGTCCGGGGTCGGCGCCCGGCGGTCTCGGCCGCCTGAGTCGGGCTCGCTGCGACGGCCCGCCGCTGCGTCGACAACCCGCGGACCCGTGTGCGTGCGGGGCGGTCGTCAGCCGAGCGTGCCGAGCAGGGACCGCCCGA
>JAVTVZ010000030.1:5153-16433 GCA_032229625.1 Dermatophilaceae bacterium
CCCGTGTGCGTGCGGGGCGGTCGTCAGCCGAGCGTGCCGAGCAGGGACCGCCCGATGACGAGCCGCTGGATCTGGTTGGTGCCCTCGAAGATCTGGGTCACCTTGGCCTCGCGCATGTAGCGCTCGACGGGGAAGTCCTTGGTGTAGCCGTAGCCCCCGAAGACCTGCACGGCGTCGGTCGTCACCTTCATCGCGGCGTCGGTGCAGACGAGCTTGGCGACACTCGCCGCGGTGCTCACCGGCCGGCCCGCGTCGCGCAGCCGCGCGGCGTGCAGGTAGGTCGCGCGCGCCGACGTCACCGCGGCCTCCATGTCGGCCAGCAGGAAGGCCAGGCCCTGGAATTCGCCGATCTTGCGGCCGAACTGCTCGCGCTCCTGGGCGTAGGCGACCGCCGCGTCGAGCGCCGCTTGTGCCAGACCGGTGGCACAAGCGGCGATCCCCATGCGGCCGGCGTCGAGGGCCGACAGGGCGATCGACATGCCCTGGCCCTCGGCGCCGATGCGGCGCTCGGCGCTGACGGGCACGCCCTCGAAGAGCACCTGGCGCACGGTGTCGCAGTCCAGGCCCATCTTGCGCTCCGGGGCCGCGAAGGCGAGATGGGCCGCATCGGCCGGCACGACGAAGCACGAGAGTCCGCGCGGGCCGTCGTCGCTCGTGCGCGCGAACGTCGTGTAGAAGTCGGCGTGCCCGGCGTGGCTGATCCACGCCTTCGTGCCCTTGAGCACGTAGTCCTCGCCGTCGCGCGTCGCGCGGGTCGTCATCCCCGCGACGTCGGATCCGGCGTTGGGCTCGGACAGGCAGTAGGCGCCGAGCTGCTCACCGGAGAGCATGTCGGCCAGCAGCGTCTCCTTCTGCTCCTCGGTGCCGAAGGCGAAGACGGGGTGGCAGGTCAGGGAATGCACCGACACCCCGACGGCGACGCTCATCCACGCCGCGGCGATCTCCTCGAGCACCTGCAGATACACCTCGTAGGGCTGCCCGCCGCCGCCGACCTCCTCGGGGTAGGAGAGCGTGAGCAGGCCCGAGCGGCCCAGCAGCGCGAAGGTCTCGCGCGGGAATTCGGCCCGCGCCTCCATCTCGTCGACCTTCGGGCGGAGCTGGTCGTCGCAGATCTCGCGCGTCAGCGCGATGAGGTCGTCGGCTTCCTCGGTGGGCATGAGGCGCTGTGCAGGCATGGGGCGACGATACGGGCGCGCGGCCGGGCGGGGGGTGGATTCGGCGATCGGTCGAATATCGATCCGCTGATGCGGAGATGGAGGCAATGTCCAGCCGTATCTGCGGAGTAACGCCTAGGGTGTCGGGGGTGACCGCCGCACTCTTTCGCGTCCGCGACGCCGCCGCGCTGCTCGGCCTCAGCGACGACACGGTGCGCCGCCTCATCGACCACGGCGAGCTGCCGTCGGGCAAGGACGATGCGGGCCGCATCGTCATCGACGGGGTCGCCCTGGCGACCTACGCCCGGGAGCGCGCGAGCGCGCCACCCGACGTGCTCTCCGGCCAGACCTCGGCGCGCAACCGTCTCGTCGGGCTGGTGACGGCGGTGACCTGCGACAAGGTCATGGCCGAGGTCGAGCTGCAGTGCGGGCCGTTCACCGTCGTCTCGCTCATGAGCACCCGCTCGGTCCAGCGGCTCGGTCTGCAGCCGGGCAGCCTCGCCGTCGCCGTCGTCAAGGCGACGACCGTCATCGTCGACACGCCGAGCCCGTCACGCCCGTGACGCCTCATCACATCCGTCACACCCCTGGCGCACCCCACACGAAACCCACACCTGGAGGACGCTCATGACCACCACCGCCCGCACCGCTGCGGCCACCGCGGCGACCGTCGCCGTCGGGCTGTTGCTCGCGGCGTGCGGCAGCAGCTCGACCCCGACCGGATCCCCGACCGCGTCGCCGTCTCAGGCGTCGGGCTCCGCCGGTGCGGCGGCCTCGGGCACGCTGACGGTCTATGCCGCCGCGTCGCTGAAGAAGACGTTCACGCAGCTCGGCACGCAGTTCGAGGCCGCGCATCCCGGGGTCACGGTGGCCCTGACCTTCGGCGGGTCCTCCGACCTGGTCGCCCAGCTCGATCAGGGCGCCCCCGGCGACGTCTTCGCCTCGGCCGACGAGAAGAACATGACGAAGGCGGTGGACGCCGCGCTCGTCACCGGCACGCCGACACCCTTCGCCAGCAACACGCTGACGATCGTCACGGCCCCGGGCAACCCCCGCAGGATCACCGATCTGACCAGCCTGGCGACCCAGAGCGACTCGGGCACCAAGGTCGTCATCTGCGCCGCGCCCGTGCCCTGTGGCGCAGCGACCCTGACGGTCGAGAAGGCGGCGGGGGTGGACATCAAGCCCGTCAGTGAGGAGCAGTCCGTCACCGACGTCCTCGGCAAGGTGACCTCCGGCCAGGCCGACGCCGGTCTCGTCTACGTCACGGACGCCACGGCCGCGGGCGACAAGGTCGCGGCCGTCGCCTTCCCCGAGTCCACGGACGCGGTGAACATCTACCCGATCGCCGCCCTCAAGGACGCCGAGGATCCCGCGACGGCCACGGCGTTCGTCGACTTCATCGCCGGCCCGCAGGGCCGGACGGTGCTCTCGGAGGCGGGATTCGCCGCCCCGTGATCAGGCGACCGGCCCGAGCGCGTCGGCGTGGCGGCAGCGGCCCCGCCCCCGCGGGAGTGGGTGGGGCGGCGCTCCCGCTGTGGGTGTGGCCGCTGGCCTGCGCCGGCGTCGGGCTCGTCGTCCTGCCGTTGGTCGGCATGGCGAGCGCCGTGCAGTGGGGCGGTGTCGTCGGGCTCGTGACCTCCGAGGCGTCGCTGACGGCGTTGAGCCTGAGCCTGCGGACCTCCACGCTGAGCACCCTCGTCGCCGTGGTCGTCGGCACGCCGATCGCGCTCGTGCTCGCCCGCGCCTCCTTCCGCGGGCTGCGCGTCGTGCGGGCGCTCGTCCTCCTGCCGCTGGTCCTGCCGCCGGTCGTCGGCGGGATCGCCCTGCTCTACACCTTCGGCAGGCGCGGGCTCATCGGCGCCCACCTCGAGGCCTTCGGCCTGCACATCGCGTTCTCCACCGCGGCGGTCGTGCTCGCGCAGGCGTTCGTCGCCACGCCCTTCCTCGTCATCGGGCTCGAGGGGGCGCTGCGCTCGGCGGGTCAGCGGTACGAGGAGGTCGCGGCCACGCTCGGCGCGCCGCCGACGATCGTGCTCGCCCGGATCACGCTGCCGCTCGTGCTGCCCGGGCTCGTCTCGGGCGCGGTCCTGGCCTTCGCGCGGTCGCTGGGCGAATTCGGGGCGACGCTCACCTTCGCCGGCTCGCTCCAGGGCGTGACCCGCACCCTGCCGCTGGAGATCTATCTGCAGCGCGAGATCGACCCCGACGCCGCGGTGGCGCTGTCGATGCTGCTCGTCGCGGTCGCGGCGGTCATCGTCGTCACCGTGTATCGCGGGGGCGCGGCACCCGGGCGGCGCGCCGGCCGCAGCGGCGTGCCGGAGCCGGGGCCATGACCTCCGCCGCGCGCGTGGACCACGCCGGCGCCCGCGTCGCCGGGGCGGCGGGCGGACCGTCGGTGCGCGTCCGCGCCCGGATCGCCGTGCGCGACCTGGACCTGCAGCTCGCGGCGCCCGGCGGCCAGGTGAGCGCGCTGCTCGGGCCGAACGGCGCGGGCAAGTCGACGCTCCTGCAGCTCGTCTCGGGCATCCTGGCCCCCGACGAGGGCCGCATCGACGTCGGCGAGCAGGTGTGCGTCGACACCCAGCGCCGGGTCTTCGTGCCGGCCCACCGGCGCGGCTACGGGGTGCTCACCCAGGACCCGCTGCTCTTCCCGCACCTGTCCGTGGCGGCCAACGTCGCCTTCGGCCCCCGCTGCGCCGGAGCGGGGCGACGCGCCGCCCGCCGGATCGCGCAGCACTGGCTCGACGCCCTCGCCGTGGGGGACCTGGCCGACCGCCGACCCGACCAGCTCTCCGGCGGTCAGGCCCAACGCGTCGGGCTGGCGCGGGCGCTCGCGCTCGAACCGCCCGTGCTCCTGCTCGACGAGCCACTCTCCGCGCTCGACGTCGGGGTCGCCGCGCAGCTGCGGCCACTGCTGCGCCGCGTCTGCCGCCAGGAGGGGCGCACGACGCTCCTCGTGACCCACGACCTCCTGGACGTGCTGTCGTTGGCCGACCGGATCGCCGTCATCGAGCACGGCCGGGTCGTCGAGGTCGGGGAGGCGACGGCGGTCCTGCGGGCGCCGCGCAGCGCCTTCGCCGCGCGGCTCGCGGGGCTCAATCTGGTGCCGGGCCGCGCCGAGGCCGGTGGGGTGGTGCGCAGCCCCGACGGAGGCCGCATCGTCGGCGTCGGCGACGCGCCGGTGGGCAGCGACGCGGTCGCGACCTTCTCACCCGCCGCCGTGTCGATCTTCGGCCAGCTGCCCCACGGCAGCCCGCGCAACGCCTGGCCTGCCGTCGTGCAGGATCTCGCGCCGGCCCTCGCCGGCGACGGCGCCGTGCACCTGCACGCCCGCGTCGAGGGGCTGGGCCTCGTCGCCGTCGACGTCACGCCCGCGGCGGCGCTCGAGCTGCGCCTCGAGCCCGGCGCCGCCGTCTACCTCACCGTCAAGGCGCAGGAGGTCGCGATCCACGGGCGCTGACGCGGCCACCGGATCAATGCTGCGGATCAGTGCTGCCCGATCAGTCCTGCCCGATCAGTCCTGCCGGATCGGTGCTACCGCCTCGGTGGTGCCGCCTCGGTGGTGCCGCTGCGGTCGTGCCGGGTCACTCGACGCCGACGGTGACCTCGGTGGACTTGATGAAGGCGACGGCCTGCATGCCGACGGCGAGGTCGAGGTCCTGCGCGGCGTCCTTGGTGATGGCCGACGTGACGACCTGGTCGGTGCCGTCCAGGCGGATCCGCACGGTGGCCATGACGGCGCCGAGCTCGACCGACTCGATCGTGCCGCGCAGCTGATTGCGGGTGGACAGACGCATGGGTGCTCCTTGGTGTGTCGAGAGTCATCTCACGCCCGCGACCTGCGGGTTCGCTCACCCTAGGGGCGTCGATGCGCGGCGCGCGAATCCCTCCGCAGGCTCGGTCCGACCACGTCGGCGCGGTCGAAGATGCGACCCCGGCGACGTGCGGACGGCGCTGTTGGTGGGCGGTAGGGCGGCGCTGTTGGTGGGCGATGTGGCGGTGCTGCGGGGCGGCGCTCAGGCGTCGCGGATCAGCTCGGTCGTCGCGTGTGCGACGACCCGGGCGAACGGTCCGGCCGAGGCGTCATCGGCGACGAGCGCCGTGACGACCAGCACGGCCCACGCGCGGGCCCGGCGCCACATCGCGTCGTCGTAGACCTGCGGCCGGGTCGCCGCGAGGCGCTCACCGAAGGCGGCTCCGGCCCGCGCGGTCAGCCCGGTCCACGCGATGGCCAGGTCGCACGCCGGATCGCCCGCGCCGAGGTCGCCGAGGTCGAGGAGCCCGACGAGCCGGCCCCCGCGGTGCAGGAGGTTGCGCGGGTGCACGTCGCCGTGCAGCCACAGCGGCGGGCCCGTCCACGCCGGTGCGGCCACCCCGTCGTCGAACACCGCAGAGAGCGCGTCCGTCACCGGCCCGCCGAGGCGCCGCCGCACCGCCCCGCGGCGCGCCGCGACGCAGGCCGCCCGGTCGGCCAGGGGGCAGCCGCGGTAGGGGTTGCGCGGCGCGTCGGGCGGCGCGGGCCGATGGGTCGCCGCGAGCGCGTCGGCGAGATCCGCCGCGATCCGGTCGAGGTCGGCGTCGCGCCCCTCGACGACGGGCGCGGGCAGCAGGGCATCGAGCAGCTCGCCCTCGAGCCACGGCACGATCGTCCAGGGCCACGGATACCCGGCGGCGGGCTCGCCGACGTGGACCGGCACCGGCGCGCGGACCCCCGACCCGGCCAGGGGAGCGACGAGCGTCGCGGCCCATCGCGCCTCGTTCGCCACGAGCTGCGCGCCGAGCGAGCGGACGGGCAGGCGCACGGCATACCCGTCGAGCCGGTAGATCGCGTTGTCCCATCCGCGTGCGACAAAACGCGGCGCGTCGGGGGACTGCGCGAGGGCCCGCCACGGAGGCGGCGCCGTCCGCAGGAGCGCGCGGACGAGCGCGGGGTCGGGGTCGATCTCGGGCTCGGGCACGGGGTCCAGTGTGGACTCGCGGCTCGCGGGCGGCGGTCGCCTCAGCGGGCGACTTCGCGGTGGCCGGCGTCGAGGCGGCGGGTCCAGCCGCGCGCGTCGAGGTGCTCCAGCAGGGGGATCGCGACGCGGCGGGTCGTGGCGAGCGCCTGCCGGGCCTGGCTCACCGTGAAGGGCTGCGGCAGGTCGGCGAGGATCCGCATCGCCCGGGCCGGTGTGCTCGGCAGCACGTAGACGGAGTCGGCCAGCCGCAGCAGTCGTCCGGTCGCGACGGCCGCGGCGAGCTGCCGGGCCCCGAGCCCGGCGTCGGTCAGCTCGCCGGCCTCGGGGGCGGTGAACGGACTGTCGGCCAGCCGTGCCTCGAGGCGAGCCAGGCCCGCTTCCGCGGGTCCGAGGTCGGGGCGATGCCCGCGCAACCGCACACGGCCCTGGGTGATCTCCAGGCCCGCCGCCTGCGCCAGGGGCGCGACGAGGTCGCGATCGGGGAGGGCGCACGCGGCGCGCGCGGCCTCCAGGGGGACGGCCGGGTCGAGCGGGTCGTCCGTGGCGCGCTGCGTGACGATGCGGCGCAGATCCTGCGCCCAGGCCTGCCACGTCGACGCTGCGACGAGCCAGGCGCCATGGCGCTCGAGGCCGTCGTCGCCGGACGGCTCCGGCACCTCCAGCCCCAACTCGCGGGCCTGCGCGACCCGCATCGCGCCGCGCCGGGCGACCTCCGTCGCCAGATCGAGTCGCCCCGGGTCGGCGCGCGCGGCGAGTTCGGCGCCGCGGCGGGCACCGTCGCCGCGCCGTCGCAGCGCCGGCGGGTCGGCGTCGGCGACGACGATCCCGACGATCGCCTCGCCGGACGCGTCGCCCGGGTCGCGCAGGATCGCCCGGTCGCCCGCGACGAGAGGCAGGCCCGCCGGCAGCGTCAGGCGCACCGCCGCGGTGCCGCGGTCGACCGAGCCCGGCGCCCCGAGGGCCGGTCCGGCCTCGGTGTCGCCGGCGGCGCCCGCCACCGCGACCGGCCCCAGCGGTCGCACATGGACGACGGGCGACGCCGTGCCCACGTGCAGCGTGACCCGGCTCGGCAGGCCGGCGAGCGCTGTCCGGTCCCGCGCCCCGCCGCCGACCGTGCCGCCTGCGACCGTGCCGCCGGTGACCGGGCCGCGTCCGACCGCGCCGCCTGCGACCGCGCCGCTTCTGACCGCGCCGCCTTCTGCTGCGCCGGGTGTCGGCGTGTCGCCGGCATCGGGCCGGTCGGCGAGGGCGACGCGCGCATCGAGGACGGCCGTCGTCCGCCAGGCGCCGGGGGTGAGGAGGCAGTCTCCGCGGGCGATCTCGCCCGCCGTGGCGCCGCGCAGGTTCACGGCGACGCGCGCGACCCCACAGATCTGTGTGCGGTTTTGCTCCAGCGATTGCAGCCCACGGACCCGGACCCGGCGCGGCCGCGCGGCAGGGTCCTGGGGGCGCGGCGAGAGCAGGTCGAGGGCGTCGCCGACGCGGATCGTGCCCGCCTCGAGAGTGCCCGTCACGACCGTGCCGGCGCCCGAGACCGCGAAGGATCGGTCGATCCAGAGCCGCACCCGCGCGGCCGGGTCGGGCGTCGGCATCGTCGCGGCGACCCGCGCGAGCGCGTCGCGCAGCTGCGGCAGACCGGCGCCGGTCACCGCGCTCACCGCGAGCGCCTCGACCCCGGCGAGGGGGCCGTCCGCGAGCCGTGCCCGGGCGTCCGCCAGCGTCGGACCGGGGTCGGCGAGGTCGGCGCGGGTGACGACGAGCAGGCCGCGGTCGATGCCCAACGCCTCGACCGCCCGCAGGTGCTCGCTGGACTGGGCGCTCCACCCCGCATCGGCCGCGACGACGAAGACGACCCCGGGCACCGGCCCGAGCCCGGCGAGCATGTTGCCGATGAACCGTCGATGCCCCGGCACGTCGACGAAGGCGAGCTGCGCACCGCCCGGCAAGGTCGTCCACGCGTAGCCGAGATCGATCGTCAGTCCGCGGCGTCGCTCGGCCTCCCACCGGTCCGGTTCGATGCCGGTGAGCGCTGTGACCAGCGTCGACTTGCCGTGGTCGACGTGGCCGGCGGTCGCCAGGACGTGCATGCCTCAGGGCCTCTCGCCGGTCGGGGGGTGCCCGCTCGTCGCGGTCCTGGCGATGGTCGCCGCGGCGGCGGCGACGGCGGCGGCCACCGTCCGCAGGTCGGCCGGGTCGAGCGCGCGCACGTCGAGCAGCAGCCGCCCGGAGTCGAGCCGCCCCACGACGGCGGGCAGGTCGGGCAGGTCGGTGAGGTCGGGATCGGACGACGCAGGTAGCCGCAGCGGCGCCGCGAGCGCCTCGGGGAGGGCGACGGCCCAGCCGGGCAGCGCGAGCCCGGGGGCGCCGCCGCCGCCGACCGCGCCGGCGCCGGCCACGACCTCGATCGGCAGACCCGGGGCGCGGCCGGCGATCGCGTCGGCGAGGGCGTCGGCGCGCTCACGCAGCACGGGCGCCGGGGTGTGCAGCGCCGCGTAGGTCGGCGTCGGCGCGCGCAGCGTCGCCTCGAGCGCGGCGAGGGTCGTCTTGTCGACCCGCACGGCGCGGGCGAGCGGGTGTCGCCGCACCCGCTCCACGAGTCCGGCATCGCCGAGCACGAGTCCGGCCTGCGGCCCACCGAGCAGCTTGTCGCCACTACTGGTCACCAGGTCGGCCGCCGCGGTGAGCATCGTCGCGGCGTCGGGCTCGTCCGGCACCAGCGCGTCCGGGGCGAGCAACCCGCTACCGATGTCGACGACGAGCGGCGTGCCGGCCGCGCGGCATACCGGAGCGAGGTCGGCGACCGGCACGGCGCTCGTGAAGCCGTGGACCGCGAAGTTGCTCGGATGCACCTTGAGCACGATGCCGGTGCGGGCCCCGATCGCCGCCTCGTAGTCACGCAGATGTGTGCGGTTGGTCGTGCCGACCTCCCGGATCTGCGCGCCGACCGACTCCAGCAGCTCGGGGATGCGGAAGCCGTCACCGATCTCGACGAACTCCCCGCGGGAGAGCACCACCTCGGGGCGTCCGGTCGCGACCGCGAGGGCGCTGACGACGAGCGCGAGCGCCGCGGCGCCGTTGTTGACGACGAGGGCGCCCGCGTCCGGGGGGAGATGCTGCGCGAGCGCGGCGAGCGTGCCTCGACCGCGGCGCGCCCGCGCCCCCGTCGCCAGGTCGAATTCGACGTCGCAGTAGCCGCCCGCGAGCGTCATCGCCGCCCGCGCCGCCGGCGAGAGCGGCGCCCGCCCGAGGTTGGTATGCAGCACGACGCCCGTGGCGTTGAGCACGGGTCGCAGGGTCGTCGGGCGGGCGCGCCGGTCCAGCGCGGCGAGGGCCTGCGAGGCGACGTCGGCCGGCGCGATGTCGCCGTCGCGGGCGCGCCGCTGCGCGTCGCGGATCGCGGACTTCACGGCGTCGGCGCCGAGTTCGACGCTCCGGGCGGCGAATTCGGGGGCGGCCAGGAGCGTGTCGGTGCGAGGGATCGCGCGTCGCGGATCACTGCCGGTGTCGGTCACGTGTGCCCCTGGAGTCGGTGTGTTGCCCCTGCGGCCGGGCTCGACAGGGCATTCTGGCAGCACCCACGCCGAAGGAGGTCACGATGTGCCCACCCCCGGACTGGTTCGACGAGATCGTCGCGGGCGACCCGCTGCGCCCCGACCCGTCGCCCCGGCCTGACGCCGTCGGCGACGCCGGGTCGACGCACACGGTCACCGAAGGCTACGACGATCTCTTCGTCGACTTCGACGAGGAGCCCGCGCCGCCCGACGGATCCGCCGGCTCCGGAGCCCGGCGCGACGAAGGCTCCGGCACACGGGGCGATGCGCCCGCCCGCTCGGCGACCGACGAGCGAGCGGCCGACGAGCGCGCGGCCGACGAGCGCGCGGCCGACGAGCCGGCCCGGGTCCGGTCCGAGCAGTCTCCTGAGCGGTATGGCGGGGACGACGACCTCATCGACGTGCGCGACACCCGCCCGCGGGGGCCGTCGCCCGCGCAGGCGCCGAGCCCGCAGACGTCGAGCCCGCAGACGTCGTGGCCGGGTGACGATGTGATCGACGCGGGCCTGCGCACGGACCTCGCGCAGGGGGACCGCCGCGGGGATCTCGACGAGGACCTCGACGACGGGATCCCGGAGAGCTTTTTGGCGGCAGCCTCGACCGCCGATGTCTCTGGCGCCGACGGCGACAGTGCCTCGGTCGGCGACGGCGCGGTGGAGTGGGACTCGGAGCCGGAGGACGCTGCCTACGCGGGCGAGGGGTGGGCGGCGGACGGCGGCGCGGCGCCGCAGGACGCGCCGTGGGAGTGCGACATCGACACGTCGCCGGTGTCGACGCAGGAGATGACGGGCATCTGGCTGACGACGGAGAGCGGCCGGGAGAGCCCGCTGCGCCTCGACGGCAGTCCGGCCGAGCCGGAGGATCTCGGGCTGCCGGCGGACGTCGCGGACCGGCTGCGGGACTGGTCGGATCAGTGGCGGGCCGAGTGGGACGACGCGACGGGTTGGTCGCCGCGGGCGCGGATCGGTGATTACGAGGCGCTCGGGCACTGGCTGGCGCGGCGCGTGAAGGATCACGCGGGGCCGGTCGCGGTCACCCTGCAGCTCGCGCATCTCGGGCGGGCCGGGGTCGAGCCCATCGAGGCGGCGGATCGTCGCCCGGCTCTCGTCGTGCGCCTCGCGAATTCCTCGGGTCGCGCCTTCCCCGTCGAGGGTGATTTCGTGACGGATTCGGGGGTCGGCAGCTTCTCCGCCGAGCTCAACGCCAAGTTGGAGGGGTGGGCCGCCCACTTCGCCGATCACATGGACCCGGTGACGGGCTGGGGCGATCGGCGCGCGGCGCGCGACCATGCGGCGTTCGCGGGGGAGCTGGCCGCCGACATGCAGGACGAGCTGGGGCCCGACTACCGCGTCGACCTGGACCTGTGGGAGCTCGGCGGCGTGCTCGAAGCCGAAGGGCCGCGCCGGTGAGCGGCGGCGCGGGCGCCACGGCCAGCGACCTGAAGGCGCAGTGGCACGCGATGCTGCGAGCGCAGCGGGCCGCCCTGCTCGACAAGCTCGACGGTGTCGGCGAGCGGCAGGCGCGCACCCCGCGCACTCCGACGGGCACGAACCTGTTGGGGCTGGTCAAGCACAGCGCCGCTGTCGAACTCGGGTATTTCGGCGAGACGTTCGC
>JAVTVZ010000031.1:0-16413 GCA_032229625.1 Dermatophilaceae bacterium
GTGTGAAGGGCCCGGAATCGACTTCGGTCGGTTCCGGGCCCTTCGCCATGCCCGGACCCGCTACGTGCGGGGGGTGGTCAGTATGCTGCTGGGAGCTTGTGCCGCGGACCCGGCATGCCGGCGGGGTGACCCGCGGGGGTACGGCGACGTGAGTCGCCTGCCGCGGGGCGGATGTCAGCAGCGTGAGACGTGAAGAGTGTCAGGGCAGTACCGGTGACGGGAGCGTAGTGGTGGCGGACGAGGGCGCAGGATCGCGCTGGTCACGGGCCGGTGCAGGAGGCGGACGGCGGGACGACACCGGTGCGGGCGCCGAACGGGCGCGACGCGACGGTGACCGCCGCGGCGCCCCTCGCCGGGGGACCGGCGGCGGGACTGACCGCTCCGGTGCCGGGCAATGGCGCAGCCCTGGCCGGGCCGGTTCGGGCGCCGAGCGCGGCGCGTGGCGCAGCCGCGACGACGGGCGCGGGGGCGCCGAGCGAGACGACCGGCGTCCCTACGGCCGCGCCGATGACGACCGGCGCAGCGATCAGGGTCGCGACGGTGAGCGGAGCGGTGATGGGCGTCGCGATGACGACCGTGGCGGCTACGCGCGTGACGGCGGTCGACGACGTGCTCCCGGCGGGTCCGGAGGCGACCGGACGGGGTCCGCGCGTCGTGACGATCGTGGCCGTGAGGATCGTGGACGTGACGACTTCCGACGCGAGGACCGTGGTGGCTACGTTCGCGGGGGGTCTTGGTCCGCCGGCGCACGCCGCGACGGCGAGCGCGCTGGGTCCTCTCGAGATCGTCAGCCCGGGAGTACGGGTGCGAGTCGGCCCGGCTCAGGCCGCTCCTTCGGGGCCGGCGGCCGCGACCGCGACCGTCCCTTCCGGGGGCGCCGGGAGGACGACCGCAGCGGTGGCTACGAGCGCCGAGGCAGCCAGGGACGCGACGGCTTCCGGGGCGAGGGATACAGCCGCCGGGACGACTGGCGGCGAGACGACTTCCGAGGCCGGGACTCCCGAGGCCACGACTCCCGTGACCACGACTCCCGAGACCAGGGCACCCGGCGTGAGGGCGGCCGGCGCGGTGGTGACGGCTACCGCAGCGGAGGCGGCTACCGCGGTGACGCGGGCGGGTACCGCAGTGGCGGGGACTATCGCAGTGACGGTCGCGGTCGCAGTGACGGGGGCTATCGCGGTGACGGGGGCTATCGCGGTGACGGGGGCTATCGCAGCGGCGGTGGCTACCGGGGTGAGCGTGGGCGCAGCGACGGGGGTCGTCCGAGCGACGGCCGAGGTGACGGGGACCGCGCCGGCGGCGCCCGGCCCTTCGATGACCGCCGGGACCGCGACCGCCGGGACGATCGCGGCGGCGAGGGGTATCGCGGCCGCGACGAGCGTGGGCGTGATGCGCGTGGGCGGGACGACCGCGGACGTGACGACCGCGGACGTGACGACCGCGGACGTGACGACCGGGGCCGTGATGGGCGTCGCGATGACCGTCGTGGCGCGCCTCGCGGCGGCTCCTCCGGAGGCTGGGACGACCGCGGAGGCGGTGATGACCGGCGCAGCGGCGGCTACCGAGGTCGCAGCGACGGCGACTATCGCGGTGGCGACAATCGTGGTGGCGGCAATCGTGGTGACGACCGGCGCGGCGGCGGCTTCCGAGGTCGCAGCGACGGCGGGTATCGCGGTGGCGACAGTCGTGGGGACCATTGGCGCGGTGACGATCGCCGCGGTGGCGCGGCGCGCGGCTACGGCGGTGGCGACGACCGGCGCTCTGGCGGCGGAGGTCGTTTCGAGGACGGCCGCGGGGACGATCGTCGGCGCGATCCGCGACCGCCGCGCCACGACGACCGGGAGCCGCGGCGCCCGGAGCCGCTCATCGACGACGACGTGCGCTTCGCGGATCTGGACCGCGCAGCGCGGCAGCAGCTCACGACGCTGAGCAAGGACAACGCGACCTCGGTCGCCGGGCACCTGGTGATGGTGGCGCGACTTCTCGACGTCGACCTGGAGCTGGCACAGGAACACGCCGTGACGGCCGTGCGACGGGCCGGACGGGTGGCCGCGGTGCGCGAGGCGCGCGGCATGGTCGCCTACCGCGTCGGGGACTTCCAGCTGGCGCTGGCGGAATTCCGGACGGCGCGGCGGCTCGGCGCGACCGGGCTGCTCGCCCTCATCGTCGACAGCGAGCGCGGACTGGGCCGCACCGAGCGTGCGCTCGAGCTGGCCTCCGGTCCCGACGCGCGGGGGCTGACGCCCGCCGAACGCATCGAGCTCGACATCGTCGTCTCCGGGATCCGGCGCGACCTCGGGCAGGCCGACGCCGCGGTGCTCGCCCTGCGCGGACCGGAGCTGGACCCCACGCGACGCGCGCCCTGGTCGGCGCGGCTCTTCTACGCCTACGGCGAGGCCCTCGCCGCGGCGGGCCGCGAGGACGAGGCACGGACGTGGTTCGCGCACGCGGTCGAGGCGGACGACGCGCTCGACACCGACGCCGCCGAGCGTCTCGACGAGATCGACGGGGTCGTCACGATCGACCTGCTCGAGGGGTCGGACGAGGACGCGGACGAGGAGCACGAGGACGGACGGGACGGGGACAGCGTCGAGGATCGTGGCCGCGACGGTCACGGACCACACGATCAGGACGATTCGGGTCACCACCAGGGCGAGGACCGGCGCGACGATCAGTCGCGCGGCCATCACGACGGAGCCGGCCGTCGACACGACGTCGGTGACTCGGACGTCGCGGGCGGTCGGCGATCGCCCGGTGACGTGGCCCGAGAAGACCTCCCCAGTGCCGAGGTGCCGGTCCACTACCGCTCGCAGGACCTCTTCCGGTCACAGGAGCAGAGCCAGGCCCACGGGCGGCCGTCTGGGGCGGTCCCGGTGGCCGGCAGCGACCACTCGACGCCGGCCGACGCGCCGTCGGACGAGACCGACGACGCGACGGACGACCCGTCGTCCGGACCGTCGGACGAGGGCGCATCGGCCGAGCACGACGCCGCGGCGGACGACGGCCCGGGCGACGCCGCGGCCGAGGACCGGAGCCGGCCGCGCGACGGTGACGAGGCACCCGACGCCGAAGCCGCCGAGACGGCCGGGAACGAGGCCGAGCACGGCGACGGGCGCGGCGAGGAGGCCGGGGACGACGGCGCGCGGGCGGCCGAGGCTGCCGTCGCGCCGGAAGTGGCTGCCGTCGCGCAGGAGCCGACGGCGCAGGACGACGGGCGGGGCGCGGGCCCCGAGGACGGGAGGACGGCATGACGACGCTCGCCTCGAGCTACGAAGGGATCGTGTGCGATCTCGACGGGGTGGTCTACAAGGGCAAGGACGCGGTGCCGCACGCCATCGAGGCGCTCGACGGGGCACGCACGCTCGGGATGCGCATCGTCTACGCGACGAACAACGCCTCTCGACCCCCGCGGGAGGTCTCCGACCAGCTCGGCTCGCTCGGGCTGACGCTCACCCCCGCGGATGTCGTGACGAGCTCGCAGGCCGGCGCGCATGTGCTCGCCTCGCAGCTGCCCGCCGGAGCGAGCGTGCTCGCGGTCGGCGGTGAGGGCGTCACCCTGGCGCTGCGCGAAGTCGGGCTCAAGCCCGTGCGCACCGGCGACCCCGCCGTGGCCGACGCCCAGGCGGTCCTGCAGGGGCTCGGTCGGGATGTGACGTGGGAAGACTTCGCGGAGGCCGCGTTCGCCGTGCAACGTGGCGCCCGGTGGGTGGCGACCAACGCCGACACCACGCTGCCGACGCACCGCGGGCTGGCCCCCGGCAACGGGTCGCTCGTCGCCGTCGTGCGCGCCGCGGTCGACGTCGACCCGGTCGTCGTCGGCAAGCCCGAACCGCCGCTCTACCAGCTCGCGGCCGCCGTGCTCGGCACCCCGATCGAGCGGACCCTCGCGGTCGGCGACCGGCTCGACACCGACCTCGCCGGCGCCGTGAACACCGGGATGGACGGGCTCTACGTCGCGACCGGCGTGAGCAGCCCCCGGGCCGTGGCGCTCGCCGGGCCCGCGGAACGGCCCCGGTACCTCGCCATGGACCTGCGTGCCCTGCACCGGCCGTATGTCGAGGCCACCGACGGCGGCGACGGCTGGTCCGTCTGCGACGGCGTGCGCGCACGCGTGCGGGACGGCAGGATCGAGACCGACGGTGACGGCGGCCCGGACGCGCGACTGCGGGCCGTCGTGGCCGCCTGCTGGGCCGTGGCGGACGCCGGCGGCTCACCGGCCGGCATCGACGATGCCCAGTGGGACCGGACGACGCGATGGATGGAGGGCTCATGACCGACGAACCGACCGACCGCCCCGACGCCGAGCTCGGCGTGACGGACACCCCGGCCACGCAGGATCTCGAGCAGGACGAGGTCGAGGTCGCCGAGGAGCAGTCCGACGGCGACGCCGATGTCGACCCCGACGTCGACCCGCAGGTGCGCCGCGAGACCGCGCACGAGGAGTCCGCGGGCGCCCCCACCGGCGGCTCGGACGGACTCGACGAGGCCGTGCAGCGACTGCACGACGCCGACCCGGGAGACACCCAGGAGGTGCTCGAGGCCGGCGAGGCCGCCTACGAGCAGCTCCAGGAACGCCTCGACGAGACCGGCCCCCAGTGACATCGGCTCCGGCCGCGCCGCCGTGGTGACGCGCCCGGAGCACGAGGCCGATCGCCCCGAGCGCGAGGGCGCTCCCGCGGAGCACGAGGCCGCTCCCGCGGAGCACGAGGCCGGTCACTCGGTGCCGGGACGGCTCGACGCGCTGCTCGTGGGCCTGCGCATGGCACGCTCGCGAGCCCAAGCCCGGGAGTTGATCCAGGCGGGTGCGGTCCGGGTCGACGGGCGGCTCGCCGCCAAGGCCTCGGCCCGGGTGCCGGGCGACGCGCGCATCGACGTCGACGCGCCGCAGGAGACGCGGTGGGTCGGGCGGGCCGCGCGCAAGCTCGACGCCGCCTTCGAGGCCTTCGGCGAGGCGTCCGAAGCCATCGGCCAAGCGCCCGGAGCCGTCGGCCAAGCGCCCGGGGCCATCGGCCAAGCGCTCGAGGCCGTCGGACATGCCATCGGCGAGTCGTCCCGGGCCGTCGGCGAGTCGGCCGCGAGCCGGCCCCGACCGACTCGACACGCCGCGCGTTCGCTCGTGCTGGACGCCACGGGGCAGCGCTGCCTCGACGTCGGGGCCTCGACCGGCGGCTTCACCCAGGTGCTCCTCGAGCGCGGCGCCGCGCACGTCGTCGCCCTCGACGTCGGGCACGGCCAGCTCGTCGACACCCTCGCTGCCGACCCCCGCGTCACCGACCTGCCGGGCACGAACATCCGGCACGTCGACCCCGCGCTGCTCACCGGGCCCCACGGCCCCTTCGGCATCGTCGTCGGCGACCTCAGCTTCATCTCGTTGCGCCTGGTCATCGGCCACCTCGCCCCGCTGCTGGCCCCTGACGGCGACGTCGTGCTGCTCATCAAGCCGCAGTTCGAGGTGGGGCGCGGCGGGCTCGACAAGCATGGGGTCGTCACCGGCGCGGCGCGGCGCCGCGAGGCGCTGGCCGGGGTGCTCGCCACGGCCGCCGCCCACGGCTGGGCGACGGTCGCGCTCATCGACAGTCCGGTCCTGGGACAACACGGCAACCGGGAGTATCTAGGCTGGTTCACGAACCGGCCGGTCGAGGGCCTGTCCGGGGCCGCTGCCCAGCGCCTCGTCACAGCCCTCGCCGCGTCGGGCCGCCCCGGCGGTGCCCACCGCGCTTCCCGGTGACACCGCCTCACGCGACCCGACGCGGCGATATCGGCCCGCAGCGCACCGCAGCACGCGGTGTGCTGCACCATGCAGGGGAAGATCCATGCAGGCGAACAACCAGGCAGGCGAACAACCATGCAGGGGAAGCGCCGGGCGCCGGCCTCTGCACCAGGCAGCGACCGTGGCCGGCAGCGACCATGGCACGCAGCAACCGTGGCACGCAGTGACCAGGAGGACCTCGATGACGCGTCGTGTACTGCTCGTCTCGCACGCCGTGCGCGCGGACCTGCAGCATCTGAGCGTCTTCCTCGCGGCCCGTCTGCGCAGCCACGGCATCGAGGCGCTCGTGCCCGCCGGGGACGCCGTGCACCTGGACCTGCACGGCTCCCACCTGCGGGTCGCGCCCACCGACGACCCGGCCCGCGGCTGTGAACTCGTGTGTGTCCTCGGCGGCGACGGCACGATCCTGCGCGGCGCCGAATTCAGCCGCGACTCCGGGGTGCCGCTGCTCGGCGTCAACTTCGGCCACGTCGGCTTCCTCGCCGAGGCCGAACGCGAGGACCTCGTGCAGGTCGTCGACCACATCGTCTCGCGGGACTACTCCATCGACGAGCGCATGACCCTCGACGTCGAGGCACGCCGCGGCGAGCAGCTCGTCGCGCGCAGCTGGGCCCTCAACGAGGTCACCGTCGAGAAGGCCGCACGCGAGCGGATGCTGCAACTCGTGCTGGAGATCGACGGCCGGCCCCTGTCGACGTGGGGCTGCGACGGGATCATCGCGGCGACACCCACCGGCTCCACCGCCTACGCCTTCAGCGCCGGCGGCCCCATCGTGTGGCCCAATGTCGAGGCCATGCTCGTCGTGCCGATCTCGGCGCACGCGCTCTTCGCCCGCGCGATGGTCGTCGGTCCGACGAGCCGGGTCGCCATCGAACTGCTCAGCCAGGACTCCGGCCGCGGCGTCATGTGGTGCGACGGCGCCCGACCCGTGGACCTGCCGCTGGGCACCCGCGTCGACGTGCGCCGCGGGAGCAACCCGGTGCGCCTGGCACGGCTGAGCCGCTCGCCCTTCGCCGACCGGCTCGTCGCGAAGTTCAACCTGCCCGTCGGCGGGTGGCGCGGCAGCCGGGTGCACGAGGCGCCCAGCGACGCCGAACTCGACCGCGACCTGCGCTGAGCGTCGAGCGGGCCGCTCGACACGTCGACACGCGGGACACGCGGGACACGCGGGACACGCGGGACACGCGGCGCGACGGGAGGTGCCCGCTGCTTGTCGGTGGTCGCTCGTAGGGTTGTCCCATGCTGGCCCAGCTGCGTCTGCGCGATCTCGGCGTCATCGACGACGCCGTGCTCGAGCTGTCCCCGGGCCTGAACGTGCTGACCGGCGAGACCGGAGCGGGCAAGACCATGGTCGTCACCGGCCTGGGGCTGCTCCTGGGGGCACGCGGCGACTCCGGCGTCGTGCGCACCGGGGCGAGCGCCGCCGTCGTCGAGGGGCTCCTGGATCCCGTCGCCGCGCACCCCGCGCGTATCCGGGTCGCGGGGGCCGGAGGCGACGCCGACGACGAGATCGTGCTCGTGCGCACCCTGAGCGCCCACGGCCGCTCCCGCGCCCACGTCGGCGGCCGCGCCGCGCCCGTGGGGGTGTTGGCCGAGGTCGGGGAGCTGCTCGTCGCCGTGCACGGGCAGGCCGACCAGTGGCGGCTGCGCCGCCCGGAGGAGCATCGAGCGCTGTTGGACGAATTCGGCGGGGCCGACGTGCTCGGGCCGCGGACCGCCTACGAGGTGGAGTATGCGCGGTGCGCGGAGCTGACCCGCGAGCTCGCGCGCATCATCGAGGCGGAGCGCGATCGGGAGGTCGAGCTCGAGGTGCTGCGGCGCGGCCTGACCGAGCTGGAGCGGCTCGCGCCCCACGCCGGGGAGGAGGACGCCCTCGCCGCCGAGGACGAGCGTCTCGGCCACACCGAGTCGCTGCGGGTGGCCGCCGCGACCGCGCACGAGAGCCTGACGGGACAGGACGACCTCGCGGACCTGTCGTCGGCGGACGGTGCCGTGGCGGCGGTCTCGGCGGCGCGGGCCGCGCTGGGCGCCGTCGCGGCGCACGACCCGCAGCTCGCCGCGCTGGAGCGCCGGGTCGCCGAGATCGCCTACGCGCTCGACGACATCGGCGGTGAATTCGCCGCCTACGTGGCGGGATTGGAGGCCGACCCGGCTCGTCACGCGGTCGTGCAGCAGCGCCGAGCCGCGCTGGGGGCGCTGCTGCGGCGGCACGGCCCCACGACCGCCGACCTGCTCGCCTGGGGTGAGACCGCCGCCGCGCGCGTCGCCGAGCTCGACGGCGCCCAGGACCGCGCCGAGGAGCTGCACGAGCTCCTCACGCAGTCGCGCGCCCGCTTGCGGACCCGCGCCGACGAGCTGACCGCCGCCCGACGGGACGCCGCCGATCGGCTCGGCGCCGAGGTCACCGCAGAGCTCGCGCAGCTGGCGATGGCCTCGGCTCGGGTCCGGGTGCTCGTCGAGGCGACCCAGCGGCCCGGCCCGCACGGCGCCGACACCGTCGAGATCGCGCTCGCCGCCAACCCCGGAAGCCCGCCACGCAGCGTCGCCAAGGCCGCCTCCGGCGGCGAGTTGAGCCGCGTCATGCTGGCGCTCGAGGTCGTCATCGCCCAGGCCGGGCGGGCCGCGGCCCTCGCGCAGCAGCAGGGGGACGCCGGTGAGGCGCCGGAGGCGACCGAGCCGCCCGCCGGCCCGGCGTGGCCCGCCGCGGCCGTCTCCACCTTCGTCTTCGACGAGGTCGACGCCGGCGTCGGCGGCCGGGCTGCGCTCGCCATCGGGCAGCGCCTCGCCGCGTTGTCCCGCTCCGCGCAGGTCGTCGTCGTCACGCACCTGCCGCAGGTCGCCGCCTTCGCCGACCGGCACCTGGTCGTGCACAAGGCCGACGACGGTCACGTCACCGCCAGCGGCGTGTGCGCCGTCGAGGGGGAGGAGCGGCTCGCGGAGCTGGCGCGGATGATGGCCGGCACCGACACCCCCGTCGCCCGCGAGCACGCCTCCGCGCTGCTGGCCGACGCGGCGCAGCGGCGGCTCCCGGCGCCGGGGCCGACTCGCGCGCGGACCCGCCGGCCGGCCGGCGCGCGGGCACGGAGCCGGTCGCGAACCAGCGACCCGGTGACGTAGGCGCGTCGGTGTCTCCCGCGCCTGTGATGTCCCCCGCCGGGCTCGTGAGCTGCGCAGATTCCTCGGCAGACGGCCCCACAGGGCCCGGATGATAGAGTCGAAGCCCGTGGTGGACACCAAGCACATCTTCGTGACCGGAGGCGTGGCCTCCTCCCTCGGCAAAGGCCTGACGGCATCGAGCCTCGGCCTTCTCCTGCGCGCACGTGGCCTGCGCGTGACGATGCAAAAACTCGACCCGTATCTCAACGTCGACCCCGGCACCATGAACCCGTTCCAGCACGGTGAGGTGTTCGTGACGGACGACGGCGCCGAGACGGACCTCGACATCGGCCACTACGAGCGCTTCCTGGATGTGCCGCTGTCCGCCCAGGCCAACGTGACGACGGGGCAGGTGTACAACCGGGTCATCGCCAAGGAGCGGCGCGGCGAATACCTCGGCGACACCGTGCAGGTCATCCCGCACATCACCAACGAGATCAAGGAGCGGATGCGCGAGCAGGCCCTCCCGCCGCAGCGCGGCGAAGCGCCCGACGTCATCATCACCGAGATCGGCGGCACCGTCGGCGACATCGAGTCGCTGCCCTTCCTCGAGGCCGCCCGGCAGGTGCGTCACGACCTGGGCCGCGACAACTGCTTCTTCCTGCACGTGTCGCTCGTGCCCTACCTCGCCCCCAGCGGCGAGCTGAAGACCAAGCCGACCCAGCACTCCGTCGCGGCGTTGCGCCAGGTCGGCATCCAGCCCGACGCGATCGTGCTGCGCGCCGACCGCGAGATCCCCGACAGCATGAAGCGCAAGATCGCGCTGGCCTGCGACGTCGACGTCGAGGGCACCGTCGCGTGCCCCGACGCACCCTCGATCTACGACATCCCCAAGGTGCTCCACGGCCAGGGACTCGACGCCTACGTCGTGCGCCGGCTCGGGCTCAGCTTCCGCGACGTCGACTGGACCAGCTGGGACCGGCTGCTGCGGCGCGTGCACGACCCCGCCCACGAGGTCGAGATCGCGCTCGTCGGCAAGTACATCGACCTGCCGGACGCGTATCTGTCGGTGACCGAGGCGATGCGGGCCGGTGGCTTCCACCACGACGCGAAGGTGCGGATCCGCTGGGTCGCCTCCGACGAGTGCGCGACGCCCGAAGGCGCCGCGGAGGCGCTCGGTGGCGTCGACGCGGTGCTCGTGCCGGGCGGCTTCGGCGTGCGCGGCATCGAGGGCAAGCTCGGGGCGCTCACGTGGGCGCGCACCCATCAGGTGCCGACGCTGGGCATCTGCCTGGGGCTGCAGTGCATGGTCATCGAATACGCCCGCGAGGTGGCGGGCCTGACCGAGGCCAGCTCCTCGGAGTTCGACCCGCACTCCGGGCAGCCGGTCGTCGCGACGATGGCCGAGCAGAAGAACTTCGTCGACGGCGCCGGCGACCTCGGCGGCACGATGCGGCTCGGCGCCTACCCGGCGAAGCTGACGCGCGGCTCGGTCGTCGCCGGGACCTACGGGCGCACCTCCGTCAGCGAGCGGCACCGGCACCGGTACGAGGTGAACAACGCCTACCGCGAGCAGCTCAGCGCCGCCGGCCTCGTCTTCTCCGGGACCAGCCCTGACGGGGCGCTCGTGGAGTTCGTCGAGCTGCCGCGCGACGTGCACCCCTACTACGTCTCGACGCAGGCCCACCCGGAATTCCTCTCGCGGCCCAACCGCGCCCACCCGCTCTTCGCCGGGCTCGTCGAGGCGGCGCTGGACCGCCAACGCGCCGGGCGTCTCGTCGAGGTCGACCGCTCGCAGGAGCCGACGCACGACGACAGCTTCATCGAGGCCGGGGCGTGAGCGCCCACACGCCCACCGACGACCCGGGCGTCGGGATGGGCGCCGCGACGCTGCCCGCCGACGGGCTGCACGACCGACCCGACCCGCGGCCGGTGTCGCAGCGCGAGGTCCGCTACCGCGGCATGGTGTGGGACGTGCACCGAGACACCGTCGACCTCGGCGCGGCCGGTGTCGTGCAGCGGGAGTATCTCGAGCACCCCGGCGCCGTCGTCGCCGCGCCCTACCGGGAGGTCGGCGGCCGGGCGCAGCTGCTCCTGATCAACCAGTACCGCCACCCCGTCGGCACCCGCGAATGGGAGCTGCCCGCCGGGCTGCTCGACGTCGCCGGCGAGGACCCGTGGCGGGCCGCGGCGCGCGAACTCGGCGAGGAGGTCGACCTGGCCGCCGAGACCTGGCACGTCGTCGCCGACTTCTACGCCTCGCCCGGCGGGATGAACGAGGCGCTGCGCATCTACCTCGCCCGCGACCTGCGTCCGCTGCCCGTCGCGCAGCGCCACGAGCGGGACGCCGAGGAACTCGACATGCCGACCCACTGGGTCGACCTCGAGGACGCCGTCGCGGCCGCCCTGTCCGGGCGGATCAACAACGCCGCCGCCGTCATCGGCGTGCTGGCCGTCGACGCGGCACGGGCCCGCGACTGGTCGACGCTGCGGCCGGCCGACACGCCGTGGCCGCAGCACCCGCAGCACATGAGCCGCTGATGGGCGCCTCGCCGGGCGCGGGATCGGCCTTCGGTGCGGGTGCGGGTGCGTCGGGCCCCGGCCGCGCCGGGGGGTCTGCGGCCCGGGCGTCGGCCGCGCAGGTGTCCGCGGCGTCCGCGTGCCCCTGTGGCAGCGGCGCGACCTACGGCCGGTGCTGCCGGCGCCTGCACGCCCGCGAGGCACACGCGACGACCGCGACCGACCTCATGCGCAGCCGCTACAGCGCCTACGCGGTCGGCGACACCGACTACCTGCTGCGGACCTGGCACCCCGCGACACGACCCGCGGCGCTGCGCCTCGACCCGGCCCGGCAGCTGACGGGGCTGCGGGTGCTCGACGCCGAGGCCGGCGGCGCCGACGACGAGACCGGCGTCGTGCGCTACCGCGTGTCCTCGCGCGCGCACGGCCGCGAGGGCGGCTACGTCGAGCGGGGGCGCTTCGCCCGCCGGGGGCGACGGTGGGTGTACGTCGACGGTGACATCGAGGAGTGACATCGAGGAGTGACCCTCAGCGGCTTTCGGGGTGGCGAGCCCGGTGTGGCCTGAACAGCGCGACACCTCGGCACCGAGGGTGCCGAGGTGTCGTCGCTCGGGTGAGGCGCGCCCGTGGCCTGCGCCGTCGGGGCTACGAGCTCTTGGCCTGCTCCGGCACCGACGCGGCACGCGCCCGGTAGCGACGCAGATCCGTCACCGCAGCCCGAGCGCCCGCGGCCCGAGAACTCGTCGAACTCTTCGCCCGGGGCGCCCGGCTCGGCTCGGCCGCGCCGGGGGCCAGGAAGCCCTCGATGCGCTCGGCGACGTCGGCCGCCTGATCCATGAGCAGCAGGTGGCCCGCGCGGGGGACGATGTCCAGCCGCGCCTTGGGCAGCATCGAGGCGATGAGCCGGGCGTTGTAGATCGGGACCACGCGGTCCTCGTCGCCGGAGAGCACGAGCGTCGGCTGGCGGATCGCCCACAACCACGGCAGGCCCGTCCAGGTGCTCGCCGCGATCGCCTGACCGAGGATCGACAGCGGGTCCGGCGGGGCGGCGTCGATGGCCCGCTCGTAGGCGGTCAGCGCCTCGTCGTCGCGCGCCACGACTCCGCCGTAGGCGCGGCGGGCCTCGTCGCGACAGAACTGCTGCGCCGGCGTCTGGTGCGCCAGGACCGTCAGCGAGGAATACGGGTCGCTGGGGATGCCGCCGGCACCGTAGACGGCCGCCACGAGCACGACGCGACGCACGAGGTCGGGCCGGGTCAGGGCCATCTGCTGGGCCATCGCGCCGCCGAAGCTGTAGCCGAGCACGTCGAGGGTGGTGACGCCGAGCGTCTGGGCGCACTGCGCGCCGAGCCGGGCCAGGGTCGGCACGCTCAACGTCGGGTAGACCGACGGGGTGCGCCCCATGCCGGGCTGATCGAAGGCGATGACCCGCCGGTGCTGGGCGAGGATGTTGATGAGCGGGTCCAGGACCAGCAGATTCGCGGCCGAACCGTTGAAGATCAGCAGCGCGTGGCGATCGCGTGGACCGGCGTCACGTACCCGCAGCGGGTGGCCGCAGACCTCCATCGTGCGGGTCTGGTCGTATCGAGGGGCCTGGGGCACGCCGGTTCTCCTTCGGGCGAGGGGCTTAGCCGGACAGTCCGCAGGTTACCGTGAGGTAACCCGCCGAACGCGTACCCGCCAGGTTAACGCAGCGATGCTCGACATCCCGAGCCGCTGTGGGTGCTTCCTCACTCGAACATGATGGACGTCACATCGTCGACGTGCTGCCGATGGCACCGCCGGGGCCGGCCCGAGGGCGCCCCGCGTGCTCACGCGGCAGCCGGATCGCGAGGCGCCGGCGCGTCAGTAGAGCACGGAAGCACGGCATCGGCCAGTGCACCTGTCGCCCGGATGCACACAAGGGCCGGTCTCGCCGGCCGCCCTCGGCGCTCTAGCCCTTGCGTGCCGGGCTCGAGGCGGACCCCATGAAGTGGAAGATCGTCCAATACAGGACGCCGATCATCACGCCGCCGCCGACGATGTTGCCGAGCGTGACCGGCAGGAGATTGTCGAGGTAGAAGCTCGACCACGTCAGGCTCGCGTAGTTCGCCGGATCGAGGCCTGTCTGGGCCCAGAACTGCGCACCCGCGTGCTCCTTGAGCAGGATGCCCAGCGGGATCATGAACATGTTGGCCACGGAGTGCTCGAAGCCGCTCGCGACGAACAGCGCGATCGGCATGGTCACCGCGACTACCTTGTCGGTCGTGCTCCGGCCCGAATAGGCCGCCCAGACGGCCAGGCAGACGAGCAGATTGCACAGGATGCCCAGCACGAAGGCCTCGAGGAAGCTCTTGCTCAGCTTGGTCGCCGTCACGTCGAGCACGACGACGCCCCAGCCGCCCTTGGCCGAATGCCAGGTGCCGCCGACGAAGACCAGCGCGACGACGGTCAGGGCCCCGAGGAAGTTCGCGATGTAGACGACGAGCCAGTTGCGCAGCAGCTGCAGCCAGGTGATGCGGCCGCTGGCCCGAGCCGTCAGGGTCAGCGTCGAGGACGTGAACAGCTCCGCACCGGTGAGGACCACCAGCGCCAGCCCCGTGGAGAAGACGATGCCGCCCATGACCCGCGCGACACCCCAGGGCAGATCGGCCGCCCCCACCTGGCTGGTGACGAAGAAGACGAACCCGAGGGCGATGTAGCCGCCGGCGGTGAGGCCGAGCAGGAACGACTTCAGGGGCCTGCTGGTCGCCTTGGCGAAGGCTGCGTCCTCGGCCGCCTGCGCCATCTGCGCCGGAGTCAGGATCCCCCCGTCGGACGGCGGAACGGCGGGGGAGGGCGTTGTCATCACGGGGCTCCTGGGTCGCGCGGGACGGGCGGGTCGCAGAGGTCGGGTGCCGGCGGATGCCGGCGCGGCTCAGATGCGGGCGTTGATGACCTGATAGCCGGAGTCCTCACGGGTGCCGCCCATGCCGTCCCCGTACTTGGTGTAGTCGTCGACCCATTCGAGGCTGCGCACATACTTGACCATCTTGTAGCCGTGGATCGACTCGACCCGCAGCCGCAAGGGGGCGCCGAAGGTGTGCGGCAGCGGCTTGTCGTTCATCTCCCACGCGAAGATGGACTCGTCCTCGCGGCAGTCCTCGATGGGGATGCACGAGTAATACGGCTCGAGGGTGCGTCCGTCGTGCATCTTCTGCGCGAGACCGAACGACGTGACGAGCAGGTAGCGGGCGTCGTCGGGCACCGGCCCGGCGAGCGCCATGACGTCCATGACCTTGGGGCCGCGCCATTTGGCGATGCCGGTCCATCCCTGCATGCAGGTGTGCATGGCGATCTGGCTCTGCTGCGGCAGTGCCTTGAGCTCATCGAACGTCACCCGCACGGGGGTGTCGCCGTCGATCGTCAGCACGAAGTCACGGAAGTCGTCCTGGGCCAGGGCGTGCCATTCGGGCGACTCCTCCTGCGTGGGGTGCCGGCCGTTGCTCCAGTGATAGGGGGAGATGTCCGCCTCGGTATACGTGCCGAGACGACGCGTGCGCGAACGCATCCGATTGACCGTCAGGCGGCGCACCGGCTCGTTGATCGCGAAGAGCAGCTTCTGGGTCTTGCGGATGTCCACCAGGCTCAGGTAGCTGATCGCCACCCACGCGGCCACGACCAGGGCGGTGACCAGGAGCAGGATCGTCGTCGCCTGGGCGACCCGGGCCGGGTCGTAGACCCCGAACACCATGTGGGTGACGTTGTGGTCGCGGTGCACGAGCAGGACGAGCGCGACGTGCATGACGACGAAGAAGGTCAGGAACGCCATTCCGAGGAAGTGGATCGAGCGCGCCGCCTGCCGCCCGCCGAAGATCTTGGGATACCAGGGGAAGCGCCCGATGACGGCCGGTGACATCACCGGGCCGGTCGCCATCATCAACGGCGCGGCGATGAAGACGACGGTGAAGTAGGTGAGCTGTTGGAGGGCGTCGTAGGGCTGGAAGTGCTCGATGCTGGGCACCCCGAAGCCGGCGTAGATCTTCAGCGACTCCCACGCCTCGCCGAAGACGCTCCACGACGTCGGCACAATCCGCCGCCAGTAGCCGGTCGCGAAGAGCAGCGTCACATAGATGACGCCGTTGAGGACCCAGAGCATCGAGACCATGCCGTGCCAGTGGCGGCCGAGTCCGATGTTCTTGCCGCCCGGCAGAGCGAGCCAGCTCGGCAAGGAGGATTCGTCGTCGCGCGCCATGAACGCGCCCTCCTGCGCAGGCACGACGCGCCGCGTGAACTTGAGCCACTCGGTGCCCGGGCCGCAGTCGTTCTTCCAGTAGAGGCGGGGATGCGTGGCGATGACCTGCCACCCCGATCGGATCAACAGTCCGATGAGGAAGAAGTTGATCAGGTGGTTGGCCCGCAGCCAGAGCGGAAAGTCGAGTGCGTTCATCGGTGGCGACCCCTGTGTCTGCCGGGCGCCTGGGTTCGGCGCGCGATGGACACAGACTTTATGAGGTGACGGCCGTACTTAACCGCGTTTCCACGGAATCGACCGCATAAAGAGCTGGTCGGACGTGCGTCGGTGACGCCACCGGCCGCCACCGGCCGCCACCGGCCGCCACCGGGACGACGGGTGCGCGGTCCTGGGAGGCCGTCTGCCTACGATGGGAGGGGTGCCGACGGCCTCGAGCCGCGTCCGGCGCCCCCGACCATCGCGCGCCCCGCACCGTCTATGCGGGGGCAGAGAAAGGAATAGCTGTGCTCCGTACGCACGACGCCGGCACCCTGCGTGCCACCGACACCGGCCAGAGCGTGACCTTGACCGGATGGGTCGCGCGTCGGCGCGATCACGGCGGGGTGGCCTTCATCGACCTGCGCGACGCCTCGGGCATCGTCCAGGTCGTCGCCCGTGACGAGGTCCTCACCGGCGCCGCGCACGAGCTGCGCAACGAATACTGCGTCAAGGTCGTCGGCGAGGTGGCCCCGCGCGACCCCAAGGATGTCAACCCCACCCTGCCGACCGGGCAGATCGACGTCGTCGCCGGCGAGATCGAGGTGCTCAGCCCGGC
>JAVTVZ010000032.1:0-16211 GCA_032229625.1 Dermatophilaceae bacterium
ACCGCACACAATCCTGTGGCGACTGCGCCGCTCGTGGCGGCGGCGGCTCGTCGGGCGCGCTCCCCCAGAGCGCGCGGGCGGGGTCGATCGGGACGAGGCATGCGAGAGCACCTTCGAGGAGGTCGCGCGCGGGCGGCGCGGCGACAGCGGGCGGAGCGGGCGGTCGCGCGCTGCCCAGACACTGCTTCCCCCCGGGGCGCGTCGACCGCTGGGGACATCGCCGCCCGGGACCCGGCGTTACCCGGGGCTGCGCCCGCCGCCGGCCCCGCAGACGCGACCAGGGCGCCCCCGGTCGGGAGCGCCCTGGTGTCGCAACGTCATTCGCCGTCGGTCAACGCCCGCCGATCGTTCCCGGCCGCGTCCACATCCTGGTCGAGGTCGCGTCCGTCATCGGAGACGGACTCGAGCGTCACGTCGAGGGTCGGCTCCTCCAACGTCAGGTGGTCGCCCGACGCGGCGAGGTAGACCGTCGCGTGCTGCCCGTCGCGGATCTGCCCCGACAGCAGCGCCGTCGCGAGCCGGTCGCCGATCTCGCGCTGCACGAGCCGACGCAGCGGCCGCGCGCCGTAGGCCGGGTCATAACCGATCCTCGCGAGCCAGTCGCGGGCCGGCTGCGTCACCGACAGCGTGATCCGCCGGTCCGCCAGGCGCCGCGAGAGGGCCGCGACCGCGAGCTCGACGATCTGCGCGAGCTCGGCCTCGCTCAGCGGCTCGAAGATCACCGTCTCGTCGAGCCGGTTGAGGAACTCCGGCTTGAACGCCGTGCGCACCGCCGACAGGACGGCCTCGGTCTTGCCCTCGGCGGTCATCGTCGGATCGATGAGGTACTGGCTGCCGAGGTTGGACGTCATCACGAGGATGACGTTGCGGAAGTCGACCGTGCGACCCTGCCCGTCGGTCAGGCGCCCGTCGTCGAGCACCTGCAGCAAGATGTCGAACGTCTCCGGGTGCGCCTTCTCGACCTCGTCGAGCAGCACCACCGAATACGGGCGACGCCGCACGGCCTCGGTGAGCTGGCCGCCCTCGTCGTAGCCGACGTAGCCGGGAGGCGCGCCGATGAGCCGGGCGACCGCGTGCCGCTCGCTGTATTCGCTCATGTCGATGCGGACCATCGCCCGCTCGTCGTCGAAGAGGAAGTCCGCGAGCGACTTCGCGAGCTCGGTCTTGCCGACGCCGGTGGGGCCGAGGAAGAGGAACGAGCCGGTCGGCCGGTCGGGGTCGGCGATGCCGGCGCGGCTGCGGCGCACCGCATCCGAGACGGCCCGCACGGCCTCGCGCTGACCGATGAGGCGCGTGCCGAGGTAGTCCTCCATGTGCAGGAGCTTCTCGGTCTCGCCCTCGAGCAGTCGCCCGGCGGGGATGCCGGTCCAGCTGGAGATGACGTCGGCGATGTCGTCGGCGCCGACCTCGTCCTTGACCATGAGGTCGCCGGCGTCGGCCAGGCTCTCCTCGCTGGCCGAGGCCGCCGCGATGTCCTTCTCCAGCGCGGGGATCTCGCCGTAGAGCAGCCGCGAGGCCTCGGCGAAGTCGCCCTCGCGCTGCAGGCGCTCGGCCTGGCTGCGCAGCTCGTCGAGCTTGGCCTTGAGGTCACCGACGCGGTTGAGCCCAGCCTTCTCGGCCTCCCAGCGCGCGGTCAGACCCGCCAACTCTTCTGTGCGGTCCGCGAGGTCCTTGCGCAGCCGGGCCAGGCGCTCCCGCGAGGCGTCGTCGGTCTCGCGCTCCAGGTGCAGCTCCTCCATCTTGAGGCGGTCGACCTGGCGGCGCAGCGCGTCGATCTCGACGGGGCTGGAGTCGATCTCCATGCGCAGCCGGCTCGCGGCCTCGTCGACGAGGTCGATGGCCTTGTCGGGCAGCTGGCGGTTCTGGATGTAGCGGTTGCTCAGCGTCGCCGCCGCGACCAGCGCGGAGTCGGCGATGGCGACCTTGTGGTGCGCCTCGTAGCGCTCCTTGAGGCCGCGCAGGATCGCGATCGTGTCCTCGACGCTCGGCTCACCGACATACACCTGCTGGAAGCGGCGCTCCAGCGCGGCGTCCTTCTCGATGAACTTGCGGTATTCGTCGAGGGTCGTCGCGCCGACGAGGCGCAGCTCACCGCGGGCCAGGAGCGGCTTGATCATGTTGCCGGCGTCCATCGAGCCCTCGCCGGTCGCGCCGGCGCCGACGATCGTGTGCAGCTCGTCGATGAAGGTGACGACCTTGCCGTCGGACTCGGTGATCTCCGTCAGGACCGCCTTGAGGCGCTCCTCGAACTCGCCGCGATACTTCGCGCCGGCGACCATCGCGCCCAGATCGAGGGCGATGAGGCGCTTGTCGCGCAGCGACTCGGGCACGTCACCGGCGACGATGCGCTGGGCCAGGCCCTCGACGACGGCGGTCTTGCCGACGCCGGGCTCGCCGATGAGCACCGGGTTGTTCTTCGTGCGGCGCGAGAGCACCTGCACGACGCGGCGGATCTCGGAGTCGCGGCCGATGACCGGGTCGAGACGACCCTCGCGGGCGGCCAGCGTCAGATCCGTGCCGTACTTGGCGAGGGCGTTGAACTGGTCCTCCGGGTTTTCACTCGTGACCTTGCCGCCGCCGCGCAGCTGCGGGATGAGCGTGTCGATCGCGTCGGCGTCGAGCCCGAAGTGGCCCGTGCGCGCGAGCGCGAGCAGCAGGTGGTCGGTGGAGACATAGGTGTCACCCATCGACTCCATGATCTGGCGGGCCTGCTCCAGGACCGTCAGCGCGGAGCGCGACAGCGACGGGGTCGTCATCGAGTCGCCGCTGGCCGAGGGCAGCTTCGCGAGCTCGGCCTCCGCGGCGCGGCGGGCGGCGAGCATCGAGCTGCCGGAGGCGTCCAGCAGCGGGCCCGTCGTCGTGTCGGGCTGGTCGGTGAGCGCGAGCAGCAGGTGCGCGGGCTCGATGTGGGGGTTGCCGGCGGCCGCGGCGTTGCGCGTGGCCGCCGAGAAGGCCTCTTGAGCCTTGGTCGTCAGCTGGAGGTTCATGTCGGTGGTGGTGCTCCTTCGTGCGGGTCGATCCCTCGGATGAGGTGTCGGTCTGACTGTGTCCTGTCTGAGGCAACCGACTCATAGTTGAGTCTATTCCGCTCAACCCTGGATGCGCGAGGAGATCCCCGGGGCGGCGTCGGTCCATTGTCGAGCCTGCACCCGGGATCGAGGGGACCCAGCGGGGCGACGCCCTCGAACGGCCGCACGACGACCTCGGGGCGCGTGTACGGGGAGCGTTCATGGGGCGCGTGTAGGGGGAGCGTTCTCGGGGAGCATGGTGGGACGCGACCCCGGCGGACGGCCAGGGCCCGCGCCGACCGCGAGAGGGACGATCCGCCATGACCCCTGACCACGCCGCATCCGGCGGCACCCGCCCGCTGCCGAGCGGCAGCGACCTCGCCGCGGCACTGGACGCGCTGCGCTCACGCGGGCCGCTCGTGCAGTGCCTGACCAACGTCGTCGTGACCAACTGGACGGCCAACGTCCTGCTCGCCGCCGGGGCGGCCCCCGCGATGGTCGACAACCCCCAGGAGGCGGGGCTCTTCGCCGGCGTCGCCGACGGGGTGCTCGTCAACCTCGGCACCCCGCAGGAGGACACGGTCGCGGGGATGCGGGCGGCGGTCTCCGGCGCGATCGGCGCCCGCACCCCCTGGGTGCTCGACCCGGTCGCCGCGGGCGGGCTGCCGTGGCGCACCGACGTGGGCCGCGAGCTGCTCGCCGCCGGGTCACCCGCGATCATCCGCGGCAACGCCTCGGAGATCGCCGGGCTGGCCGGCGGGGCGGGCGGCCGCGGCGTCGACGCGACGGACTCCCCCGAGTCGGCCCGCCAGGCGGCACTGACCCTGGCCCGAGCGCACGGCTGCGTCGTCGCGATCAGCGGCGAGGTCGACCTGCTCACCGACGGCGAGCGCGAGCTGCGGCTGGCCAACGGGCACGTGTGGCTCACGCGCGTCACCGGCGTCGGCTGCAGCCTCGGGGCGCTCATGGCGGGCTTCGCCGGTGTCTGCGACGACGCCCTCGTCGCAGCAGCCGCGGCGACCGCGCTGCTGACCGTCGCCGCCGAGCCCGCGGCGGCGACGACCGCGGGACCGGGCAGCTTCGCGGTGGCGCTGCTCGACGGCCTCGCCGGGCTGAGCGGCGCGGCGCTCGCCGAGCGGGTGCGGCTCTCGTGACCGCGGCCGACCTGCGGCTCTACCTCGTCACCGACGCCGCGCTGACGGCGCAGCGGGGGCTCGTGCCGACCGTGCTCGAGGCCGTCGCCGGTGGCGTGACGATGGTGCAGCTGCGCGATCCCGACGCCGGCGACGACGAGATCGTCACCCTGGGCCGGGCGCTCGTCGCCGCGCTCGCACCGACGCGTGTGCCGCTCATCGTCAACGACCGGGTGCACCTCGTCGCCGCGATCGGCGCCCAGGGGGCCCATGTCGGGCAGGGCGACCTGCACCCCGTCCGGGCCCGCGAGCTCCTGGGACCGGAGGCGATCCTCGGCCTGTCCGTGCACGACGCGGCGCAGCTCGCGGCCGCCCGCGCGCTGCCGCCGGGCACGATCGACCACCTGGGCATCGGGCCGTTGCGCGCCACCGACAGCAAGCGCGACCACGCGCCCGTGCGGGGCCTGGCGCACCTGCGCGACCTCGCCGCGGCCAGCCCGTGGCCGTGCGTCGCGATCGGCGGCGTCAAGGCCGCCGACCTACCCGACCTGCGGGCCGCGGGTCTGGCCGGGGCCGCGGTCATCAGCGCGATCTGCGGCACGCCCGATCCGCGCGCCGCTGCCGCCGAGCTCACCGCCGCCTGGCAGGAGCCGCCGTCGGCGACCTGACGCCCGCCGGGGCGCCACGACGACGGCCCGGACCGGGGGTCGACCCGCCGGGTCCGGACCCGGCCGGTCCCCGCGGGCCCATCGGTCCGGATCGGGCGGCTCAGCGCGAGATCGTGTAGCTCGTGCCGTAGACCGAGAAGCGCAGCGGCGGGCGCAGCGCGAGGTTGCCGGCGCGCAGGAAGCGCCGCTGCGCGGTCTCGACGCGGGAGACGTCGGCGTCGACATACTCCGCGCGCATCGCGGCGACGCGCCGGTCGAGGAAGGCGTCGAGGTATCGGCGCTGGTTGCCGCCCCGCGCCGGGGTGCGCGCCACGCGGTTCGCCGCGGCGCGGATGCCCTGGAAGCTGCGCGACCCCGGCCCCGCGCCGTGCATGACGATCGCGTCGAAATAGATGAACTGCCCCAGCTCGCCCAGCCCGTCGGCCCGGGCCTGCCGCACCGCCGGGCCGAGATACATCGACTGCACCGCGCGGTCCTGCACGCGGCGGAAGACGGGGTCCGCCGCACTGGCCCGCCACGCGCGCAGGAAACCGCTGCGCAGCCCGCGCGCCGAGCTGGTGCCGTCGACGGCGCGCAGGGCGGGCAGGTAACGCGCGAGGCGGTTGCCCCGGGGCTTGGCCCGCACGTAGGCGCGGACGACGGCATACATGTCGTGGGTGCGGGAGGTGAAGCCGACGAGGCCGCCGGTGTAGCCGCGGTTCAGCCCCCGGCCGCTCTCGACGTTGTACTCGATGTAGCCGTATTGCGCGCGCCAGTCGAGCGTGCCGTTCTCGGCCGTGGCGAGGACCTGCATCGCCCGGTCGCGCAGCACGGGCTCGGTGAGCGACCGGGCCGCGGGCACGGGCAGGCCGGGCGCGATCGCAGCGGTGGTCACGGCCTCGGTGGTCACAGCCTGCGTGGTCACGGCCTCGGTGTGCCTCGGCGCGGGGGCGGCGGCCGTCGCGGCGGGAGCCAGGAGGCACAGGCTCGCGGTGAGCGCGCCGAGGGTGCGGACAGTGGGCATGGGCGAGGCCTTTCGAAGGGCGGGGGTGACGGGCGGTCACGTCCGCAGGCGCGACGTCGGGCGCGGATCGCCACGAAATCGTGGGCGCCCGGCCGGTCGGCGTCAACAGCGGACCATCCCTCGGACCGCCCTCGGCGGTGCCGCGGTCCACGGGCAGGCGGGCCGAGCGGCGCGTGCGGCGCGTGCGGAGACGGGCCAGGCGCCTCGGACCACCGGTCGGCGCCCGGCCACCCAGCGGCGGCGGGCCGGGTCCGGCAGACGGCGAGAGGGCGGCACGGAAGAGCCCCGAACCACACACGCTCGTGTGCGATGCGGGGCTCGATCGCGGCTCAGGCGGCGGCGTCGGGGTTCTGCGCCCACAGGTCGGGGCCGAACACCTCGTAGCCGATGTTCTCGCTGCTGACGCCCTTGTCGAGGAGCTGGCGGCGGACCCCGCGCATGAAGGGCAGCGGGCCGCACATGAAGACCTTCGCGCCCGGGGGCACGTCGATGTCGGCCAGGTCCATGCGGCCCGGGCGGGCCGGGCGCAGCGTCGGAGCGCCCTCGGCGCCCGTCTCGTACCACACCTGACTGCTCGCGTTGTCGAGGAACTCGATCCGCTTGCGCATGGAGGCATAGAGCGCCTGGTTCTCATGGGCGGTGTCGGCGTGCAGCACGAGCACCTCCCGACGCGGCTGGCGCACCGTGATGTCCTCCAGGATCGCGGCCATCGGCGTCACCCCGATGCCGGCGGAGACGAGCACGAGCGGCGCGTCGGACTCGTCGAGCACGACGTCACCGGCCGGCTGCGAGACGTCCAGCTGCGTGCCGATCTGCGCGTGCTCGTGCAGCCACGTCGAGACCTGGCCGTCCGGCACGCCGTCGGCACCGTGCACGCGCCGGATCGTCACCTGGATCGTGTCGGCGCCGCCGCCGTTGCTGATCGTGTACTGCCGCGGCTGCCGCTCGCCATTGGGCAGATCGACCGCGATCGCGACGTACTGCCCCGTGCGGTGCGTCGGCAGGTCGCCTTCGAGGGGGCGCAGGTCGAGCGAGAAGACGTCGGCCGTCTCCTCGTGCCGACCGACCACGGCATACCGGCGCCACGGGTGGTCGGGGTCGGTGCCGGCGAGGGCATAGAGCCGGGCCTCCTGCGCGATGAGCGCCGTGCCGAAGAGCCAGTAGACCTCGTCCCACGCGGCCGCGATCTCGGGGGTGACGGCGTCGCCGAGGACCGTGCCGACCGCCTTGAGCAGGTGGTGCCCGACGATCGTGTATTCCTGCGCCCCGATACCCAACGACACATGCTTGTGTGCGATGCGCTGCATGATCGGCTCGAAATCCGGGGCGTCAGGATCGATGAGATTGACCGCATAGGCGACGACGGACGCCGCCAGCGCCTTGGGCTGCTCCCCGACCGCCTGGTTGGCCTTGTTGAAGACGCGCATGAGCTCCGGGTGCGCGGCGAACATGTCGGGATAGAAGGTCTTCGTGATCTGCTCGGCGTGCTCGGCCACGACGGCCGCGGTCGCCTTGACCACGGCTTCGGACTGGGGAGACAGCTTCATCGCTTGCCTGATCCTTTCCATGAATTGACACGGGATTCTCCGGTGCCAGCGGACGGTATCACCGCCCCCCACCCTGGCATTGCAGGGCCGCCTCCCGGGGGAAACCGAGGGGGCCAAGCTCGCGACGCTCGCCCCGCCCGGCCGCCTCCCGGCAACTATGAGCCGCCTCTGGGCCGCCGCTGGGCCGCCTCTGAGCCGCCTCTGGGCCGCCGCTGGGCCGGCTCTGAGCCGCCCCTGAGCCGCCTCTGAGCCCGGACAGGAAGCGACCCGGCCACCGCAGTCGGTCGCCGGGTCGCTCGGTCGTTCGCAGTGAGCGCAGGTCAGCTCTTGGTCGCGCCGCCCTCGCCGTAGGTGCCGTCGGGCCGGGGACCCGGGGCGCTGGACGCCGCGTCGTCGCCCGACCGGGTCGGCACCGGGCCGCTGCTGCCGCTCGTGCCGGTGCTGCTCGTGCTGGTGCTGCTCGTGCCGGTCGTGCTGGTGCCGGTCGCGCCGGCGCCGGTCGCCGCCGGCTGCGTGCGAGTCGCCGGGCTCGACTCGGGCCGCGCGCGGCTCGCCTCGGGCCGGTGCGTGCGGTCGTCGGCCGCCAGCCGCGCCCGGGTCTGCGCGAGTTCGCGCTCCTGCTCGCGCGCCTGCTTCTCCAGCTCGCGCCGCTCCTTGGTGCGCCGGGCCCGGCGGCGGCCCGACGAGGCGAGCATCCACAGGCCGACGAGGAGGAAGAAGACCATGACCGCGCCGCTGAGGAACATCGCCAGCGGGGTCAGGGTCAGCTGGTTGTTGAAGAGCTCGACGGTCATCGCTGTCGCGCCGCTGGACGAGGCGACCCAGAAGGCGGCCCCACCGACGACGGCGGCGGCGGCGATGAAGATGACACCGAGTGCTGCCATGTTGTGCCTCTCTGCCGTGGCCGGGGGGCCTTCGCGCCCGCACGTCCGGCCGGTCTTGCGCCCGAACTTACCCCGGCCGTGGCCCGGCGACACCCCACCGACCGGCCCCGATCTGCCACGAGGCCCGATCCCGCGACAGCGCCTGACGGATGCCGACGGATGCCGACGGATGCCGACGATCCTGCGCGGGCGCGCGCGGGCGCGCGGGCTCGGCGAGGATGGCGGGCATGGACACCACCTACGAGGCCGTCGCCGGGGACATCACGACGCAGACCCTCGACGCGATCGTCAACGCGGCCAACACGAGCCTGCTCGGGGGCGGCGGCGTCGACGGCGCGATCCATCGGGCCGCCGGGCCGCAGCTGCTCGCGCAGTGTCGCCGGCTGCGACGCGGGGAGCTGCGCGAGGGGCTGGCCGTCGGCGAGGCGGTCGCGACCCCCGGCTACGACCTGCCGGCCCGCTGGGTGATCCACACGGTCGGGCCCAACCGGCACGCCGGCCAGACCGACCCCGCACTCCTGGCGTCGTGCTTCACCCGCAGCCTCGACGTCGCGCGCGAGGTGGGCGCGACCTCGGTGGCCTTCCCGGCGGTGAGCGCGGGCGTCTACGGGTGGGACGTCGAGCAGGTCTCCCGGATCGCCGTGGATTCTGTGCGATCGAGCGCGGACGGGATCGCGCTCGTGCGGTTCGTGCTCTTCGGCGAGGCCGCGCTCGCGGCGTTTCAGCGGGCGCTGGGCTGAGGGGCGACGCGGCGCGACCCCACGCTCGTCCACGTGACCGCCACCGTGATCAACTCCGTGAGCAACTCCGTGACCAACCCCGTGACCAACCCCGTGACCAACCCCGTGAACAACTCCGTGCCAACTCCTCGGCCATACGGACGATTGACCTACACCCACAAGGGATCTCGTATCTTTCCGGCGGGTGTCGGACGAGACGGTTCGGGGGTCTTGGCCTGACACTGGGGCCATGAGCTGGCAGTGGCGATCGACCCCGGGGCAGGCCGCCGGGTCGGCCTGCGGGCCCCCCGGCGGTCGGGCACAGCGGCCCTGCCCCCACCCCGATCCGGCCCGGGGCGCCTGGGCGCATCCGCGGCTGGAGGATCGGCCGGTCGACGCCGACCACGCGGCGACCGTCGGTCTCGTGCAGGCGTGCCTCATCGGCGCGGGGCGGCTCGCGGTCGCCTACGCCGCCGATCCCCCGTCGACGCTGCTGCTGTCGATCGCCGCGCGGGCGCTGGGACCCGAGCGGGTCTGGCTGCTGCACGACCCCGTGCAGCCGCCCGCCCCGGAGCACGACGCGCTGGCTCAGCTCGTCGCCGCCTCACTCGGGCTGGAGCTCCTGCACACGTGGGCGCCGCACGGCTCCCGCGCGCGTGACCTGTCGGGCCTGCCGGTCGACTCGATCGCCTACAGCGAGACGAGCGACGGTGCCGGGCGCGCCCCGATGCGCCCCGTCGGGCGCCAGCGGGTGCTGCATCCCTTCGCGACCGCCGGGCTGACGTCGGCGCAGATCACCCGCTGCGCCCACGCGATGGGCCTGGCCGCGCCGCCGGTGCCGTCCGCCGGGACCGGCGCGTGACCATGCCGACCGCAGACAGCCGGCCATGGGCCGGATCGGCCGGATCGGCCGGGACAGCCGCGGCCTGAGCAGGGTCTACCGGCCCGAGCGGGCGCGAGTGGGCCCGAGCGGGCGCGGGTAGGCCTGAGCGGGTCTGCGCGGGCGCGGGCGAATGGCAGGCTGGGTCCATGACCTCCGCCGACCCGGACTCCACCGATGCCGCCGCGACGTCCCCGCAGGCCTCCGCCGCGTCGTCCCCTGCGCCGTCCGCTCAGTCGTCCGCTCAGTCCTCTCCCGAGTCGACCTCGGCCGCTGCCGCGCGCAGCGACCGCGCGGCGCTGACGGTCGCGGCCTGCCAGGTCGGCGCGGGCAGCGACCCCGCGGCGAACCTCGAGATCGCCTGCGCCGCCATCGCCCGCGCGGCCACCGCAGGCGCGCGGCTCGTCGCGCTGCCGGAGGCGATGATGGCGCGCTTCGGCACGCCGCTGGCCGACGTCGCCGAGCCACTCGACGGGGCGTTCGCCACCGGACTGCGCGACGCCGCACGCGCCCACGGCGTCGCCGTCGTCGCCGGGCTCTTCGAGCCGTCGGGCGACGGTCGCGTCTACAACACCCTGCTGCTCACCGGCCCGGACGGCGAGGCGACCTACCGCAAGATCCACCTCTACGACGCCTTCGGGTCGCGGGAATCCGACACCGTCCGGCCCGGCCAGGACCTCGTGACGGCGACGGTCGACGGGGTCTGCGTGGGCCTGGCGACCTGCTACGACGTGCGGTTCGCGGAGCAGTTCACCGCGTTGGGGCGGGCCGGGGCGCAGCTGGTCGTCCTGCCCGCGTCGTGGGGTGAGGCGCCCGGCAAGGCCGAGCAGTGGGATCTGCTCGTGCGGGCACGCGCGATGGATGCCCAGGCGTGGCTGCTCGCCTGCGACCAGCCGTGGGTGCCGCCGCAGGGGGCGGACCCGCTCGGCATCGGGCGTAGCGCGCTCGTCGATCCGCTCGGTGGCGTCCGCGGCCGCCTCGATGCCCACGAGGGCATGCTCCTGGGCCGCATCGACCCCGACGTCGTCGCCGCGGTCCGCGCCCGCGTGCCGATCCTGGGCTGACACTCCCGGGCCGGCCAGGCACCCGCCGTCACAGGGGGCAGCGCCGCGGGCTCGGACGGACGGCGGTGGTGGAGGACCCCCCGGAGCCCCCACCACCGCCTCATCGCAGGTGGGCGATGCCGTCGAGGGCGACCGTGCCGCTGACGCGGACGAGTCGCACGCTGTGTCGGCCGTAGGGGACGCGCACGACCGCGACCGTGGTCGCCGTCGCCGCTCGCCGGGCCGTCGTCGTGACGCGCTGGGCGCGGCGGCCGTCGACATAGACGTCGAAGGTGCCGCCGTCGGGACCGACGGGCGCGACGATCGCGACGCCGGAGGTGTAGGTCGTGGGCAGCGTCGCGGAGGCACCGCGCGCCCGAGTGCGCAGCACGGACCCGCCGAGGGCGCCGGACTGCGCGGTCGTCACCCACGCGCCGCGCCACGTCGCCGAGCGGGACGTCACGTCGGCCGGGATGGCGACGGTCGCGGGCGCCGACCACGGGCTGGTCGTGGCGCCCGGCGCGAAGGCCCGCACCCGGAACTGATGGACGCTGCCCGGCGCGCCCAGGAGCCGGATCGTGGTCGCGGCCGTCGCGGCGGTGACCGTCGTCCAGGCCCCGTAGCTACGCCGACCGGACACGACGGTGATGGGTCGGGACTGCACGGCATACCGCACGGTCGTCGGCGCGTGCCGCGGGGCGCTCCAGGCCGGCTCGGCGGCGGGGGTCGGGTCGGTCGTGATCCGCGCCGGCAGGGGGCGCGTGGCCGGCACCGGCGCGGCGAGCGCCGTCGGGGTGACCGCGGTCGTGCCGCCGGGGCCGTCCGTCGTCGTGCCGTCCGTCGTCGTGCCGGTCGTCGTCGTGCCGGTCGTCGTGCTGCCGGTCGTCGTGCTGCCGGTCTTGGCGGTGCGCGCGGCGACGGCGGCGCGCACCCGGGCGACGGCGGCGCCGGCGTCCAGGAGGCCGGCGCCGCAGCCGGCGCACGACTGCGGGAAGGGCCGCGCGGTCGCCACGAGCAGCGAGCGCACCTGGGCCGGGGTGAGGGTCGGGTCGGCCGAGAGCATGAGCGCCGCGACGGCGCTGACGTGCGGCGCGGCCATCGACGTGCCGACCATGAACCCGTAGTCGGGACCCTGCGGCCCCTGCGGGCCGCGGTCGATCGTCGACAGGATGCCGTCGCGGGCGCCCTGCCCGCCCGGCGCCGACAGCGTGACGGCCGAGCCGTTGTTGGAGTAGGTCGCGCGGCCGCCGGAGCCGGTCGTCGCGGCGACGTTGATGACGCCGGAGCAGTTGCCGGGGGCCTCGCGGGCGGCGTCGATGCCGGAGTTGCCGGCGGCCGTGACGACGACGGCGCCGCGGCTGCGCGCCCCGTCGATCGCCGACTGCAGGGTCGTCGGGCAGGCCATGACGCCGCCGAGGGAGACGTTGACGACGCGGGCCGGCCGGGTGTTCTTCGGGGCCCCGCGCACCGCACCTCCGGAGGCCCAGGTCAGGCCGTCGGCGATGTCCGAGAGCTTGCCGCCGCAGCGGCCGATGGCCCGCACGGGCAGGATCGAGGCGCGCGGCGCGATGCCGGCGATGCCGATGCGGTTGCCGGCGACGGCCGCGATGGTGCCGGCGATGTGGGTGCCGTGCCAGGTGCTCGCCGCGCCACGCTCGTCACCTCCGCAGTCGCCGTCGGTCGTCCAGTCGCCCCGGTCGCTCGGGTCGGCGTCGCGGCCGTCACCGTCGCGGGCGGTGCGGGCGTCGCTGATGAAGTCGTATCCCGGCAGCACCCGACCGGCCAGGTCGGGGTGCGCGACGATCCCGGAGTCGACGACCGCGACCGTGACGCCGGCACCCTGCGTCGTCGCCCAGGCGCGCTCGACACCGATGCCGACGGTCGGCGACGACAGGTCCCACTGGTAGTCGGCGTAGAGGGGGTCGTCCGGGGCGAGAGACGGCCGCAGCCGCACGTCCGGCTCGGCGTAGGCGACGTCGGCGCGGGCCTGCAGGGCGCGGGCGACGTCGGCCGCTTCGGCCGGGTCGGCGCCGGTGACGAGCGTCGCGCCTGTGCCGAGGACGCGGTCGGCGTCGAGCTCGAGGTGGCCGCCGGCGTCACTGCCCGTCGAGGTCGGGCCTGCCACGCTCGCGGCGCGCGCGGCGGCGTCGAGCGCTCGGTCGCGGGCCGCGCTCGAGGTCGCCGCGGCACTGCCGCTGGTGAAGCGCACGATGACGTCGCCGGTCGCCGCGGCCTGCTCACCGGCTGCGCTGGGCACGGATGTCACAGAATCCTGTGCGGTCGGCAACGACGGCGAGGACCCGGCCGAGGGGGCCTCCGAGGGGGTCTGCGTCGCCGGAGCCGCCGCGAGGGGCTGAGCGAGGGGCGCGTCGAGGGGCGCGTCGAGGGGCGCGGCGTGGCTCGCCGCGGCCGGTCCGAGGGGCAGCAGCGCGCCGACGAGCGCCAGCACGGTCAGTGGTCGCAGGGCGCGGGCGCCGGCGGTGGACGGCAGCGGGGTCGCGTCGAGGGCTCGGGCCGATGGGCGCGCGGCGTCGGCTCGGGCCGATGGGGCGCGCTCGCCGTCGCGCCACGCCCATCGCCGCATCCGGCCCCCTGCAATCGCCATGGCACCCTCCGTCGCCGCAACTCGATCGGTCGGATCCGGCCCCGAGTCGACAGATGGCCGCCTCGAGCAGGTCCGCCCTTCGGTGTGTCCGCGCGGAGCCCCGCCCCCACGTGTCGAGGCCCCCGCAGCGAGGGCCCCATCGAGTGGTCACATCGCCCGCCGGAGGGCGCCGCTGAGGGGGTCGTCGCGGTCAATTCCTATCCTCCTGCGCCCTGGCGGGATTCACCGGGCGGCGCGCGGCGAGGGGAGCCCGCCGCGACGCGTCGGGGCTCGGGACAGTCGGCCCAGCCGGCGCAGCCGACCCAGTCGGAGCAGTCGGCGCAGCCGTCCCAGTCGGCGCAGCCGTCCCAGTCGGCGCAGTCGGCGCAGTCGGCGCAGTCGGCGCAGCCGGCCCGATGGTCGGTGCGCTCGGGCGGGCCCGTGGTCCGTCGGCGATCTAGCATCGGCAGTGACGCCGCAGCGACCTCGGGCGCCACAGGGACGCCCGCACGTCGGGGCCGATGACGGCCCGTGGCGGGCGGCGACCAGGTCGCCTCCGCGGGGTCGTCCACGGGCAGGCCGACCCGACGCCGTCGGCGCAGGTCCTGCTCGCTCCAGGGGAAGGCAGTGCCGCATGCCCGAGGTCGGATGGTTCGCCGTAGCGCCCATGTCGGGCGCGACCTACTCCCCGGGCGAGGACCCCGGGCAGTCCTCGCACGCGCAGCGCGGTGCGGATCCACAGCGCGACCCGGATCCCCAGCGCCGCGCGGAGCTCGCCGACATCGGGCGCCTGGCGCGGCGCGGGCTCGACGCCGCCGTGCGCGCCGCGCGGGTCTCGGAGCTGCCGACCCTGCACTCCCTCGTCGCCGGCCATCTCGGCGCCGACGCCCGCGAGGAGGTCGACGTCGCGACGCAGCGGTGGGATCGCTTCGAGGGCGTCAACATGGCCCGCGCCGTCGAGGCGTGGCTCGCCGAGCCGGGCCGCACCTCCCGCAGCTACGGCGTGCCCGGCAGCATCGACATCGGCCTCGCCGAGATCGCCTCCGGCGCGAATCCCTTCGGCATGCCCGCGCCGACGCCTGTCGCCGTCGGCCGGGTCAACCTGGCCTGCGGCCCCGACGAGATGTATCCGTGCGCCTCGGCCGCGATCCACCTGGTCACCGACGGCGCGACCCGGCTCGTGCTCTTCAGCCGCCTGGCCGACCCGCGCCGCGGCGTCGAGCACTGCCTGGTCGAGATCGCCTCGACCGACCCGCAGCTGGGGGCCCGCGTCAGCGCGCAACTGCGGGAGCTGTCGGCGCGCCACAACGCCTACCGCGGGCACGTGCTGTCGCTGGGGCAGGACCCCTTCGGCTTCGGCGAGGGGCTGCTGAAGTTCGAGCGTCGCCCGACGCTGACGCGCGACGAGCTGGTGCTCGCCGACGGTGTGCTGCCGGCGATCGAGCGGCAGGTCGTCGGCGTCGCCCGGCATCGGGACGCGCTGCTCGCCGGCGGGCAGCACCTCAAGCGGGGGCTGCTCCTCTACGGGCCGCCGGGGTCCGGCAAGACCCACACGGTGCGGTATCTCGCCTCGACGCTGCCGGACACGACGGTGCTGCTCGTCAGCGGCCGGGCCCTGGGGCTCATCGGCCTGGCCTGCTCGGTGGCGCGCACCCTGCAGCCCTCGCTCGTCGTCGTCGAGGACGTCGACCTCATCGCCGAGGACCGCGGCATGCACCCCGGTGAGCACCCGCTGCTCTTCGAGCTGCTCAACGAGATGGACGGGCTCGACGGCGACGCCGACGTGTGCTTCCTGCTGACGACCAACCGCGCCGACCTGCTCGAACCGGCTCTCGCGGCCCGCCCGGGCCGCGTCGACCAGGCCATCGAGATCGACCTGCCCGACCTGTCGGCGCGCCGCCGACTCTTCGAGCTGTATGTCGCGGGCCTGCGCCTCGACGCTCCCGCCGAGCGGATCGAGGCGGCGTTGGAGCGCTCCGAAGGCGTCACGGCGTCGTTCCTCAAGGAGCTGGCCCGCCGCTCCGCGCTCTTCGCACTCGAACGGGTCGGGGCAGGCACGCTCGCCGAGAGTGCTGCGAGCTCGGGCGCGGCCGACTCCCCTGACGCGGCTAGGGCAGCTGACGCAGCCGACTCCCCTGACGCGGCTGCAGCCGCCGACGGTTCGGGCCCGGCCGCAGCCACCGGCCCGTCTGCCCCGACCGTGAGCGCCGACGACCTGGACGCGGCGCTGGACGACCTGCTCGACACCCGCAACGCGCTGACCCGCCGCCTGCTCGGCTCGGCGCGGCCGGGATCACCCGAGCCGACTGGCACACCGGACGGAGAGGGGCCAGGGTGGGAATCATGAGCCAGGACAAGCAGATCAGTGTCTCCCGGACCATCGACGCCTCCGCCGCCGACCTCTTCGACGTGCTCTCCAACCCGGAGCGTCACGCCGAGCTCGACGGCTCCGGATTCATCGTCTCCGACCACAAGACCGACCGGATCACCGCCGTCGGGCAGGTCTTCACGATGAACATGACCGGCGACCACATGGGCGGGGATTACCAGACCGACAACCACGTCGTCGGCTACGACGCCAACAAACTGCTCGCGTGGCGGACCGCGCCCGCCGGCACCGAGCCGCCCGGGTGGCAGTGGGTGTGGGAGCTGACGCCGCAGGGCCCGGACTCCACGGACGTGACCCTCACCTACGACTGGTCGGCCGTCACCGACAAGGAGCTGCTGAAGAAGGTGCACTTC
>JAVTVZ010000033.1:0-1674 GCA_032229625.1 Dermatophilaceae bacterium
ACACCACGTGACCACACGCGCCCCCACCTGGCAGAAAGTGCCCCGACGTCAGCGCCCGAGCGACGACAGACATCCGGGGCCGGCGCCTACGGCCGGCGCCCCACCGGCCACCGAGCACCGAGCACCGAGCACCGAGCAGCGACTCACCCAAATCCGGACCGCGGCAGCTCCAGGCCGTCCGCACCCGGCGGGCCCAGGACACCCACCCTGCCCACCCGCCCTCTGAGTGCCCACATCACGCACGACAGCGCCACATCCCCGCAGCTCGGAGCGACCCAGCGCGAGGCGATGACCCGAGTCAGGACTGACGGACGCCCCCGGCAGGGCGCCGCACCCGATCAGGCGAGTCGGCGGGCCCGCAGGTATTCGCGCAGGCTGCTGTACATGCCGTCGTAGGGGTCGTCGCGCGCGATGACCGCCGCCTCACGCAGCCAGTCCGGCGTCGAGGGCGGGATGCGCCGCACGATCGCGCGCAGATGCGCCTCGCTCAGCGGCTGCCCGGTCTTGGCCGCCGCCGACGCGGCGAGCGCGCACAGCCACTCCAGGTCCGTGCACGAATAGCCCTCGGTGCGCAGCGACACCTCGGTGAGCGGCAGATCGACCCCCGCGCTGCTCGGGGCGCCGTGGGCGTCGACCCCGGAGCCGCCGACCCGCGCCAGCTCGTGTCGCAGGATGCTCTCGCGGGCCGCCTGGTCGGGCGGGGAGACGAAGAGCGACCGGCTCAGCCGGCCCTCGCGCCGCAGCGCGGTGTGCACGTCCCACGGAGCGCACGTCGTCGCGATGAGGTGGACCCCGGAATTGAGCAGGTCGCCGGAGTCGAGCTCCTCGATGATCCGCTCGATCGCGCGGGCCGCGTGCTCGTTGGTGTCGCGGCGCCGGCTGAGCACCTCGATGTCGTCGAGCACGACGAGCACCGGCGCCTGCTCGTGGGCGACCTCGTGGGCGACCTGAAGGATCGCGCGCAGGTCACCGGAGTCGGTGTCGGTGGCGGGCTCGACGATGTCGCGGACCCGCACCTCGACATACCGGGCACCGAGTTCGCCGGCGACGGCCCGGGCCAGGAACGACTTGCCGCACCCCGGGGGGCCGTAGATGAGCACGCCACCGGTGAGGCTCTGCCGGTAGAGGCGGCGAAGCTGCGGGAAGCGCACGGGTGCGAGCATCACGGCCTCGAGTCGCTCCTTGGCGGTGCCCATGCCGCCGACGTCGGCCAGCGTCACCGAGACCTGCTCGACGTCCCACGGCAGACCGCCCTGGGCACGGCGTCGCGTGCCGGCGGGCAGCTCGCCGGCGGGCGGCGGGTCGGCCGGCGACGGATCGGCGGCCGCGGCGCCGGTGCCCGCGGCCGGTGACATGCCCGGTGACGTGGCCGGTGACGTGGCCGGTGTGGCGTCGCGGGGACCCGGTCCGGGGTCGCCCGCCTCGCGGGTCGGGCCCGTCGTGGTCGCGCGGTCGGGGTGCGGTGGCGTGTCCGAGCCGCCGGCCAGTGCCCAGCGCAGGTCGGGCACGAAGGTCGCGTCCGGATCGGCGGGCGGCGCGGCGCCGGCCGGCCGGGTCCGGCCGAGCAGATCGGTCGGTGACGTGGCGGCCGGGGTGGGGCGCGCGTCGAGCGGCCCGAGGGCGCGGGCGGCGACATCGTCGCCGGCAGTGCTCCCGCCGACAGTGCTCCCGCCG
>JAVTVZ010000033.1:1774-16055 GCA_032229625.1 Dermatophilaceae bacterium
GGCGCGGGCGGCGACATCGTCGCCGGCAGTGCTCCCGCCGACAGTGCTCCCGCCGGCAGTGCCCCCGCTGGCAGTGCCCCCGCCAACAGTGCCCCCGACGGCAGCGCCCCCGACGGCGCCCTCCCCCACGGTGCCCTCACCGGCGACGCCCTCGCGGAATGCGATGTCCCGCAGGCCGAGGCGCGACGCCTCGGTCTCCGCCGCGATGCGGGCGACGCGCTCGGCGACCGCCTCTTGTGCCTGCAGGATCGCGCCGGCCGGGCCGAGGCCCGCGACGTCGACGGTGTCGGCGCCGGGATCCGTGGCCGCGCCGCCGACGGGATATCCGGCCCGCGCGGCGCGAGACGCGGCGGCCTCGGGTCCGGCCGCGTCGGGCGGCGGCGCGCCGGGGCGGCGCGCGGGACCGACCGTGCCGTAGGCGCGCGCGACGGGCCGACGCGCCGGGGAGCTGCCCGGATGCGGCGCCGCGACGATCCGCCCGACCCCCGGGCGAGCTGCGGGGTCGTCCTCGACGGGCCGACCGGCCGCGACCGGCAGCCCTGGATGACTCGGGTGGCTCGGGCCCGGCGGCACCGCCGGGGGCAGACCCGCCTGGGGCAGCCCGGCCGGGCTCGTCGTGCCGGACACCGCCGCCGGGGCGGTCTGGGTGAGCAGCTCGCGCATGAGATCGCGGGAGAGCTCGTCCGTGGGTCCGGCATGCAGGGCCGCGGCGGCATGCTGGATGGCCTCGTCGAGCACGCCGTGCTCCGCGAGCAGCGACGCGAGGTGCCGGCGCAGCGGGATGTCGCTCGGCGCCGCCTGCACCGCCTGTCGCATGCTCGACACGAGGGGATCGGGGCTGTCCACTACACAAGCGTAATCGGGCAGAGCCGATCGTCCCTCCTGTTCAGCGTGCGACACTGCCCACGTCCGACCCGGCTCGTAGGGTGGGCGGATGCTGCGCGCTCCCCGCCCCACCAGCCCGTCCGACGAGCCCGGCGCCCCCGCCACCAGCACCACCGCCGCCACCAGCACCACTGCCACCAGCACCACCACTGCCGCGCGCGAGCGCACCGCGCGCCGGGCCGGGCGAACCGAGCGGTCCGGGCGTCGGGCGCGGTGGGCGCTCGCGGGCCCGCTGGCGATCACGCTGGCGCTCTGCGGCTGCGCGGGCGCCGGCGCCGGGTCGGGCGCCACGACGGGCGCGGCCGGGTCCGACGCCGGCTCGGCGCCCTCCTCCGCGACGTCCTCTGCTGCCGCCCCGGCGGTCACGCCGACGGCGACGGCGACGCTGCCCGGCGACGCGGTCGGCCGGCAGCTGCGCTGGATGGTGGGGCAGATGAATACGGACACCGTGGAGTCGGACGTATCGGGGCGATTCTCGGCGCAGTTCCTCGCGGAGGTGCCGCCGGCGCAGTGGCTCGTCATGCTCGGGCAGTTGCGCGCGCAGGCGCCGTGGGTCGTCGAGGCGGCGCAGTCCGACGGCTCGGCCGGCGCGGCGACCCTCGTCGCTCAGGGCCGCCGATACCGACTGACGATGACCGTCGACGACGCGGGCCGCATCGACGGCGCGCTGCTCAAGGAGGGCGCCCAGGGCGAGGCCGCGACCGACTGGGCCGGTGTGCAGGCCCGCGCGACCCGGGCCGCGCCGCAGACGTCGATCCTCGCCGCGACGGTCGCGGCCGACGGCGCCCTGCACGTCGTGCACCGCAGCGGCGACCAGGGGCTGCGGCCGCTCGGCTCGATGTTCAAGCTGTATGTGCTCGCCGCGGTCGCCGACCAGGTGCGGGCCGGATCGCTGACCTGGGACACGCCGCTGACCCTCACGGCGGCCGACAAGACCCTGCCGTCGGGCACCCTGCAGGACAAGCCGGACGGCACGAAGATCAGCGTGCGTGAGGCCGCGACCCTCATGATCCGCATCTCCGACAACACCGCCACGGACCTGCTCATGCGCACCGTCGGGGAGCCGGCGATCCTGGCCGCCGCGAGGCGCGCCGGGCACACCCACCCCCGCGGCATCACGCCCTTCCTCACGCCCAAGCAGCTCTTCTGGGTCGGCTACGGCGACTCCGCGCAGGCCAAGGCCGCCCGCGCCGGGTGGCGCGAGGCGGACGAGGCGACCCGGCGCAGGCTCCTCGCGGCCGTCCCGATGCCGGGGCCGGGCCCGGAGCGGATCGACCCGGCGAGCACGCACTGGCGCGACGGCATCGAGTGGTTCGCCACCCCGGAGGAGGTCGTCAAGGCCCACCTGCACCTCGACGCGCTCGCCGCCACCCCCGCCGGGCAGCCGCTGCGGCAGATCCTCACCGCCAACGGCGGTATCCAGGTCGAGGGCTGGCGCGACCAGGCCTTCAAGGGCGGCTCGGACGCCGGGGTCATCGCGCTGAGCTTCCTCGCGCCGGCCCCGCAGCCCGGTGGGCGCCGCGAGGCGCTGGTCATGATCGGCACCGGCGACGGCCCGGTCGACGAGGAGACCTTCGTCGCCGCGACGACCGACGCCGCGCGGCTGCTGCACGAGGCCGATTGAGCACGAAGCCTGCACAGCACGAGGGCGGGCAGGGGTAGCGGTCGCGCCCTCAGTTCGCCGGCATGCCGGCGCGTCGGCCGGTCAGCCCGCATGCCGGCCGACGCGTCTGCGCGCCTGCCGGTCGGCCGTGCACGGGGCGCCGCGCCCTCAGCGGCGCTGCCAGCGCAGGCCGCGGCTGCGCAACCGGGCGTGCACCGCGTCCGGGGGCTGCGGGCTGCCCGAGGCGTAGTCGGTGAGCAGCTCCTCGACGATCGTCGTCAGCGGCACCCCCTCGAGCTCGGCGCGGGCGTGGGCGCGGGCCATGAGCCGCGGCGGCAGCCGAAACATCGTCGGCTGCCGCGGCGCCGACTCCTCGGGCAGCTCCCCCGGCACCGGCGTGCGGCGCGTCCGGGTCCGCGCGCGCCCCGCGAGGTCCACGCGACGACGTCGCCGCAGCACACCGAGCGCCTCGGCGTCGGTGATCGGGCCGCGGTCCGCCTGCCACTCCAGGGGTTTGAGCTCACCGGGCAGGGCCTGCGCGCCGCGGGGCTCGCGGACGCGCCCGAGCGCCGCACCCTGCGGGCCGTCGGCTGTCATGTCGGGTCTCCTCCCCGGGATGTGCTCGCTCGTCGTGCCCCGGCGCTTCGGTCGCAGGCCGTCGCCGCGGCGCTCCCAGGCGGCCGCGTCACCGCGTCACTGCGTCACTGCGTCACCGGGTCACCGCGTCGTCGTGTCACCGCGTGGTGGTGTCAGTGCGTCGTGGTGTCAGTGCGTCGTGGTGTCATCGCGTCGGCGGTGTCATCGCGTCGGCACCGCGACCGACGGCGACGCGAGCACCCTACGCGCGCCGATCTACTCGGAGGTCTCGCGGGTCTCGCGGGTCTCGCGGGTCTCGGAGGTCTCGCGGGTCTCGCGCGCCTCGATGCTCGGCCAGCCACCCTCGGGGAAGCGGCGCGTGATGGCGGCCGCGATGTCGAGGTAGGCCTCGCGCGTGCGCGGCCCGAGCTGCTCCCAGTCGATGAGCGAGCCGTCGGCGACGTGCGGGTCCGACGGCACGACGATGAGGTCGGCGGCCTGCGCGAGGTGCGCCCGCACGGCGTCCTTGTCGACGCTGCGGCTGACCAGGTCCTTCGCGGTGAGCACGACGATGCAGGTGTTCGCCAGGTGCGCGAAGCCGTGGCTCGCCAGCCACTCGATCGACTCCGCGGCCCGCTTCGCGCCGGTGATCGACCACGAGGCGGGGATGACGACGGTGTCGGCGAATTCGAGGATGCCCCGCATGAGCGGGTGCGTGACACCGGTGCCGCAGTCGACCTGCACGACGTTGTAGTAGCGCTGGACGACCCCCATGATCCGGCGGAAGTCCAGGGCGCTCAGCGAGTCGCCCAGCTCGGGGTTGGGCTCGCCGGGCAGCATCGTCAGCCGGCCCGCGGTGAGCGTGTAGCGGGACAGGTCGTCGAGGCTGCCGATCGTCTCGACGCGCCGGGACAGCTCGGTGATCCCGGCGTGGCTGCGCCCGACGAGCCGCTCGGCGAGGTCGCCCGCGTCGGGGTTGGCGTCGATCGCAAAGACGGGATCGGGGCGCAGGTTGGCCATCGCGATCGACGTCGCCGCGGTCGTCGACGTCTTGCTGATGCCGCCCTTGAGGCAGAAGAACGCCGTGACGTGCTTGCCCCGCAGCTGCCGGGCGATCTGGCGCTCCCGCTCGCGGATCCGGCGTTCCTTCTCCGACATGCCCGGATTCCAGTGACCGCGGGTCACGTCATAACCGAGCGCACGCCACCCTATCCGGGGGCGCTGCTCGCGGGTGCGGATCATCGGCGGGTCCTCCGGTCCGTCCCAGTCGGGGTCACTCATGCGTCCCGTCGTCGACGGCGGCACCGACGACTGCCCCGAGCCGTCCAGGTCGCGCACCCGTCGCCGCGGCATCGGCGTGACCGCCGACCCACCGGCCCAGTCCGCTCCGGTCGCCGGCTCAGCAGCGAGCGGCGTGCTCGACGCGGAAGCGGGTGGCTCGGCCGCTGCGTCGACCTGCGTCGCGGCGGTCTGCGGTGTGCCGGTCTGCGGTGTGCCGGTCTGCGTGGTGCCGGCGTGCGCCGTGGCGACCTGAGTCTTCGTGGCCTGCGCGGCGGCGGGAGCTGCGGGAGCGCTCTTGCTGTAGGGGCTCGGCGGCACCGCGGGCCGCGACTGGGCGTCGCGCCGGTCGGCGGCCGAGGTCGACCCGCCCCCTGATCGTGCTGCCGGACGGTCGGAGCCCTGACCCCTGGAGGCACTGGAGGCCCCGGAAGGACCAGGGGCGGAGTGCGCCCCGGTCACGGAGGGGCCGTCGTCGGTTTGCGAAGCGCTCATGGCCGGTTCAACTCACCTCGGTGTCGATGGTGTGGTCGGGGTCGGTGTTGCCGGTGACTGCCTGTGGCTGCCGGTGACTGCTGGTGACGCGGCCGGGATCGCGGGGATCCGGGCCACTGCCGAGGCTGCGCGACGACAGCGGGACCGCGAGGACCGGGACGACGCTGCGCCGGTCCGGGCGGCAGGCCCACGACCGGCGCAGCGTCGGTGGATCAGGAGGCCCGGGCGCGCTCGCGGCGGCGGGCGGCGGCGTTGTGGCCGCGGCACTCGTCGCAGCGGCAGCCGCGACGGTAGGAGTTCAGCGACCCGTCGCCGACGGCGTGCGTCGGGGTGCGATCGGCGTCCCCGACGCTGCGGGCGCGCGAGGCCACCGTCACCTTGTGCGCGACCGGCCGCACGGAGGCGACGATCTCGGCGAAGTAGTGCCGCCGCTGGCGGGTCGTCATCGAGGCGCGATAGCCGATGTCGTTCATCCGCAGGGCCTCCGAGAGGCAGTCCTGCCAGACGGGGCATTCGGCGCAGACGCTGCGCAGCCGCGCGGGCACCTGCTCCTCTTCGTATTCGGGTGTCCACTCGTTCGCCCCCACCGCGACCTGCGGCGACCGGCAGGCCGCGCGCTGGTCGAGCAGACGCGACGGTCGGCGGACCTTCTCCTTCAGCGCGGTCATCGTCAGCCCCCCAGCCGGCGTGATCACGGTGCCGGGCACAGCTGCGATACCAGCGCCCTCCGTCATGGCCTTCATCAACGTCCCCCATTCGTTCATGGCCAGTTGCGATCCGGTTCGAAGTCTCCGCACACAACGCTGCCGGTGTCAAGAAAACTTGAGCCTCACCGGAGGGGTCCGACGAGGCCGCCCACGGCGCGATCGCGGCCTCCCGGGGGTCCGGTCCTGGCCTCGCGGGTCGGGGTCGACTCCGGGCGTCGGACGCGAAATCCGTGGTCCGCAGACCGCCGGTCGCGATGTGGGCGATCGAATTCCGTTGTTGGACAAGCGATCAAGACAATTGTATCGATTGTCACAGTCAGGGCGTCGTCGATCGCGGGACGGCCGCGGCATTACGTATATACGCGATTGTCCGCGAGGTCGCAGCACCACGGCAGGGGCCGACTGTGATAAGCACATGACCCCGATAAGCTGTGACACACTTCACATCGGCGACTCGCCGGTCGGGGTGGGCGGACGGTGGATCCGCGAGAGCAGGGCCCGCGCCGCCGGCCCCGCCCGACGCCAGACCCCGGCGCCTGACCCGACGGCAGGCCTGGCGCCTGAGCCGACGACAGGCCCGGCGCCTGAGCCGACGACCCGGCGCCGGCGAGCGGACAGGGCGGCGAGACGGATGTCCGGCCGCCGGCCGCAACCACGGGCGTGCTCCTGTGGTCCCTTGTGGGCCCTTGTGCGCGTGCCTAGGGTGTGCCAGGTCGGTAGGGGGCGGTCAGGGGGCGGTGTGGCACAGGCGATGCAGGCGGACGAGACCCGGGAGACCGGCGTCACCGGCGCGAGCGGGACCTCGTCCGGGGCCACATCCAGAGCCACATCCAGAGCCACAGCGTCCGACACCCTGCGCGACCCGATGGCTGCGCCCGCCGATCCGATGACCCTGCCCGCCGATCCGGTGGCGCTGCCTCCCGACGGCTACATGACTGCGGAGATGATCGCCTCCGCCCTGGCGAAGGTCACCGGCAAGCGCGCCATCCCCGCCTCGACGATCCGCGGCATGGCCAGCCGCGACCAGCTCCCCGCGCCGTCCGCCCGCAAGTGGGGGCGGCGCAACCTGTGGTGTGCGCAGGAGATCGAGAGCTGGCTCGCCCAGCGCGAGTCCCGCCACGTCCCGCGGGCCACCGTCCGGCAGATCCAGCGCCGACTCACCGCGATCGACGAGCAGTCGCGCATCACGGGCAACGACGCGCGCCTCAAGCAGGCCGTGCGATCGGCCTACCGGCGGGGGTTGTCCTTCCAGCAGATCGCCGATGCGATCAAGGTCAAGAACGGCGACCATCACCCCAGCCGCGAGGCCGTGCGCCTGCGGTTCGGCCGCTACCTCTGAGCGTCCGCTACCTCTGAGCGTCCGCCATCTCGGAGCGTCGCCGGCCGGCGGCCGCCCGCACGGGTGGCGGGCGGGCTAGCGCGTGGTCGACCCGTCGAGGCGGCCGGCGCGCACGGCGTCGGCGATGACCTCGCCGTGGGCGGCGGCGCGCAGCATCGCCTGGCCACAGTGCTCGACCCACGCCTCGATGCCGGGTCGCGTGCCCGTCGCGTAGGCCTCGAGCGCCCCGAGATATCCGGTGGGGCCGATCTCGGCGTGGCCGACCTCGGGCACAGCGACACCGGTCGGGTCGAGACCGCGGGCCCGCACGATCGCGCGCTCGGCGGCCCGGGCGACGCGCGCGTTGCCGCCGACGAAGGGCCGCACGAGCGCGAGTTCGGCGTGCACGAGCGCGGCGACCAGCAGGGCCGGGGCCTGCGGCGCACGCAGCACCGCGACGATGCCCTCGAGCCGGGCGGTCACGTCGACCGGGGGCGGCGGCAGCGTCGCGAACTCGGTGCGCGCGAGCCCGGCGTCGGCGGCGGTGCGCGGTCGACCGAGCAGATCGGTGGGCAGGTCGGTGGGCAGGTCGCTGGGCAGGTCGGTCGGTAGGTCGACGCCCGACCGGCCGCCCGGGCCCGGCTCGCCGAGCAGCGGCGCCGCGGCGGCCAGGTGCAGGCGCGCCAGGGCCCGCGCGGGCGCACTGTCGCGGCTGCCCAGGGACGCCGCGACGTGCTCGGCCTCGGTCGTGGCCTGGACCGCGCCGCGCACCCGGTCCCAGGTCGCGTCGCTCGGCTCGGGCCAGCGCGCGGCGCCGGTCATGAGGTCCCGCACGACGTCGACGGGCACCCGTGCGCCGTCGAGGGCGGCGCTGGCCCAGGCGCCCCGCACCCGCGACTCCGCGGCGGCCTCGGGGATGCGGCGGCGCAGCCCCTCGTGGAAGCGCAGCCGCGTGCACGCCTCGCGGGCGCGCTCGCAGGCCTGCACGACGACCGGCCATGCGGCGACGACCGCCAGCGGGTCGTCCGGCGCGCCCGTCGACGCCCGCGCGGGCGTCACGAAGGGCGTGGCGATGGGCGTGGCGATGGACGCGCCGGTGGAGCCGGGCGCGGGCGCGGGGACGGGTGACTCGTCGGGCGGCGCGTCGGGCCGCCGGAGGGGATCGCGGGGGTCGGCCATCCGCGCAGCGTAACCACACGCAGCGGCAACGATTCGGCCACGTCACTCGCCGCTCCGGCCCGAACCGCTGACAATGGCCCAGGTGACCAGGCAAGGTGTTCGCACCCCTGCGCGGGCTCGCTGCGAGACGCCCGTCCCGCGTCGGCTCGTCCAGGACCTGTCCAGACATGACCAGGGATGACGACGCGCGTCCCACGCTTCACGACACCAATGGAGGTGACCCGTGTCCGGTAGTCCGCCGCACGCCGGTTCCACTCCCCCCGATGTGGGGGGACAGACCGTCTACCAGCAGGTCCAGGCCAGTGAGGACTTCCAGGATCTGCGGCGCAAATTCCGCGGCTTCGTCTTCCCCGCGACGGCATTCTTCGTCATCTGGTATTTCCTGTACGTCTTCCTCGCGGCCTTCGCGCCGGGCTTCATGTCGATCAAGGTGATCGGCCTCGTGAATGTCGGCCTCATCTTCGGGCTGCTGCAGTTCGTCACGACCTTCGGCATCACGATCATGTATGTGCGTTGGGCCAACAAGGTGTTCGACCCGCGGGCCCAGGCGATCCGCGCCCGTGTGGAAGGAACCGGTGACGCCGCATGAGCGCTCTGTCCCCCGCCGCCGTCCCGGCAGCCGCCGCGATCAACGTCGGCAATCCCATCCTGAACATCACGGTGTTCGTGCTCTTCGTGCTCATCACGTTGACGATCGTCATCAAGGTCGCCGCGGGCAAGAAGACCGCCGCCGAGTATTACACCGGTGGCGCCTCCTTCTCGGGCCGTCAGAACGGCCTCGCGATCGCCGGTGACTATCTGTCGGCCGCGTCGTTCCTCGGCATCGCCGGCGCCATCGCCCTCCAGGGGTACGACGGCTTCCTCTACTCCATCGGCTTCCTCGTCGCGTGGCTCGTCGCGCTGCTGCTCGTCGCCGAGCTCATGCGCAACACGGGCCGCTTCACGATGGCCGACGTGCTGTCCTTCCGGCTGCAGGAGCGCCCCGTGCGCGTCGCCTCGGCGACGTCGTCGCTGGCCGTGTCGTTCTTCTACCTGCTCGCGCAGATGGCCGGCGCCGGCGGCCTCGTCGCCCTGCTGCTCGGCCTGAGCCAGCGGTGGGCGCAATACCTGGTCATCGTCGTCGTCGGCGTCGTCATGATCGGCTACGTCATGATCGGCGGCATGAAGGGCACCACGTGGGTGCAGATGATCAAGGCCGTGCTGCTCATCGGCGCGACGGCGATCATCACGGTGTGGGTGCTGGGCATGTACGGCTTCAACTTCTCCGGGTTGCTGCAGGCCGCGGTCGACCGCTCCCCCGACGGCGCCAAGCTGCTCGACCCGGGCCTGAAATACGGCAAGTCGACGCTGACGAAGATCGACTTCATCTCGCTGTCGATGGCGCTCGTGCTCGGCACCGCCGGTCTGCCGCACGTGCTCATCCGCTTCTACACCGTGCCCACCGCCCAGCAGGCCCGCAAGTCCGTCGAATGGGCGATCTGGCTCATCGGCGGCTTCTACCTGCTGACGCTGGTCGTGGGCTTCGGCGCCGCCGCGCTCGTCGGTCCCGAGGCCATCAAGGCCGCCCCTGGCGCGGCGAATTCCGCGGCGCCACTGCTCGCCTACGAGGTGGGCGGATCGATCCTCCTGGGCGTCATCTCCGGGATCGCGTTCGCGACGATCCTCGCGGTGGTCGCGGGCCTGACGATCGCCTCGAGTGCGACCTTCGCGCACGACCTCTATGCGCAGGTCTTCCGCAAGGGTCAGGCCACGCCGGAGGAAGAGGTCAAGGTCGCCCGCTGGGCCGCTCTCGTCGGTGGCGCGATCGCCATCGTCGGTGGCATCGCCGCCTACGGGCAGAACATCGCCTTCCTCGTCGCGCTGGCCTTCGCGGTCGCGGCGAGCGCGAACCTGCCGACGATCCTCTACAGCCTGTTCTGGAAGGGATTCACCACCAAGGGCGCGGTGTGGAGCATGTGGGGTGGTCTCATCTCCTCGCTCGTGCTCATCATCTTCAGCCCCGTCGTCTCCGGCAAGCCGGCCGACCCCATCACGGGCCTGAGCACGTCGATGATCACGAACCCGAACATCGACTTCTCGTATTTCCCGCTGGAGAACCCGGGCATCATCTCGATCCCGCTGGCGTTCTTCCTCGGCTGGCTCGGCAGCGTGCTGAGCAAGGGCTCGGAGAACCCCGCCAAGCAGGCCGAGATGGAGGTCCGCTCGCTCACCGGCGCGGGCGCCAGCTCGGACATCCTCGAGCACTGACGGCACTGGCACTGACGGCACTGGCACTGACAGCACCAGCATCGAGGCCTCAGCACTGAGGCACGACGAGGCCGCCCCCGCGATGATCGCGAGGGCGGCCTCGTCACGTCAGCGCTCGACGTGCCGGCGCCACGACATCCCAGCGCCTCGACGGCCGTCAGCGCAGCCAGCTGTTGCCGACCGTGCGGCCCCACCAGCGCCCCAGGCCGAGCGTGTCCCCGGCGAGCGTCGTGGCGGCGGACAGGAGGACGGCCAGCTCGATCCAGTGGCTCGTCATGAACGGGTTCGAGTCGCCGGCGGTCGGGTATGTCGCCAGCCACATGCACCCCAGGAGCACGCCACCGGTCACCGCCGCGATCCGCAGACCGCAGCCCGTGATGAGGGCGACACCCAGGCCGAGCAGACCGGCCATGAAGAGCCAATCGCTGAACGCCCCGAAGGTCTGCCCCATCCCGTGGAAGATCCCCGCGAACGGGCCCTCGGCGTTCGCCATGAATCCCTGGGCAGGTGTGCCGCCGTTGAGCCAGGAGCGCTCGGTCGGAGTGGCATATCCGAGCCCGAACAGCTTGTCGAGGAAGGCCCAGAGGAAATACCACCCCAGGCAGATCCGCCCGAAGGCGAGCGCGTAGCGCGCCGGGCCGGATCGGACGATGTCCTCCTGGTAGATCGTGCGCCCGCCGGAGCCTGCCGCTGTGCCGGTCGCGCCCGAAGGCGCCATCTCCGTCGTGTTCCGCTCCATCCGAACCTCCCTGATCGCCGCGTCTCATTGTTGACATTTCAACGATATGAGCGCAGGACGTTCAGGGCGTCAGCGGCCGAGAGGTGATACCCCAAAGCTCATGTGGCGAGATTTCCGGGGTTGACGTAATCCTGAATGGCGCAGACGACCAGGGCGCAAAGTCCTGACCGCGTCACTCCCACTCGATGGTGCCCGGCGGCTTGGAGGTGACGTCGAGGACGACGCGGTTGACCTCGGGGACCTCGTTGGTGATGCGCGTCGAGATCTTGGCGAGCACGTCGTACGGCACGCGGGTCCAGTCGGCGGTCATCGCGTCCTCGCTGCTCACGGGTCGCAGCACGACGGGGTGCCCGTAAGTGCGCCCGTCGCCCTGCACCCCGACGGAGCGGACGTCGGCGAGCAGCACGACCGGGCACTGCCAGATGTCGCGGTCGAGGCCGGCCTCGGTGAGCTCGGCGCGGGCGATCGCGTCGGCGGCCCGCAGGGTCTCCAGCCGGTCGCCGGTGACCTCGCCGATGATGCGGATGCCCAGGCCGGGCCCGGGGAAGGGCTGGCGCCACACGATGGCCTCGGGGACGCCGAGCTCGAGGCCGACCTGACGCACCTCGTCCTTGAAGAGGTCGCGCAGCGGCTCCACGAGCGTGAACTGCAGGTCCTCGGGCAGGCCGCCGACGTTGTGGTGGCTCTTGATGTTGGCCGTGCCGCTGCCGCCGCCGGACTCGACGACGTCGGGGTAGAGGGTGCCCTGGACGAGGAACTCGACGGGGTGCCCGTCGGCGCCGGCGCTGCCGACGATGTCGCGGGCGGCCTGCTCGAAGGCGCGGATGAACTCGCGGCCGATGATCTTGCGCTTGGTCTCGGGGTCGCTGACCCCGGCGAGCGCCTCGAGGAAGCGCCCGGAGGCGTCGACGGTGACGAGGTCGACGCCGGTCGCCGCGACGAAGTCCTCCTCGACCTGCTGCGCCTCCCCCTGCCGCAGCAGCCCGTGGTCGACGAAGACGCAGGTCAGCTGGTCGCCGACGGCGCGCTGCACGAGCGCCGCCGCGACGGAGGAGTCGACGCCGCCGGAGAGCCCGCAGATGACCCGGCCGGAGCCGACCTGCGCGCGAATCCGGTCGACTTGCTCGGTGACGATGCTCGCCGGGGTCCAGTCGCCGGGCAGCCCGGCGGCCCGCAGGAAGTTCTCCAGGACCCGCTGGCCGAAGGTCGAGTGCATGACCTCGGGGTGCCACTGCACGCCGTAGAGCCGGCGCTCGTCGTCCTCGAAGGCCGCGACCGGCGCGTTCGTCGTGCTCGCCGTGACCGCCATGCCCTCCGGGGCCCGGGCGACGGAGTCGCCGTGCGACATCCACACCGACTGGTCGGCAGGCTGGCCGTGGAAGAGCGTCGAGGTGGTGTCGCGCACCGTCGCGGGCGTCGCGCCGTATTCGCGCAGGCCCGTGCGCTCGACCTCGCCGCCGAGGGCCTGGGCCATCGCCTGGAATCCGTAACACATGCCGAAGACCGGCACGCCCGCGTGCAGCAGCTCCGCGTCGAGCTCCGGGGCCCCGTCGGAGTAGACCGACGACGGGCCGCCGGAGAGGATCACGGCTCCGGGCTCGCGGGCGAGGATGTCGGCCACGGACGTCGTGTGCGGCACGACCTCGCTGTAGACGTTGGCCTCGCGCACGCGGCGCGCGATGAGCTGGGCGTATTGGGCGCCGAAGTCGACGACGAGGACGGGCGTGGCGTGCGGGTCGGTCACCTGCGCGAGTCTACAAGCGAGGCCGCCGCTGACACCCCGACCGTCAGCGGTACCCCTGCGCGATCGCCAGCTCGGTCTTGGTGCGCCCATACATCTTGTGCTCGACCCAGAACGACAGGAAGGGCACGCAGCCGGCGAGCATGACGCCGACGAGCGTGGCCGGCGACCATCGCGCCGGCATCCCGAGGTTGACGGTCGCCGCGAGATAGATCATGTAGAGGAAGCCGTGCGGCATCGCCCACCAGGCGAGGATGTCGTTGTTGAAGGCGTATTTCAGCACCATCTCCAGGACGAGGACGAGCAGGCCCGCGCCGACGACGAACGCCATGACGCGGAAGAAGGGCAGCGCCTTGGCGACGCGGGCGGCGTCGAAGTCGTCGGGCAGATCCGCGCGCATGACGGGCTGCGGGGCGCTCATGAGGGTCCTCCTACGGACGGGGTGGGGCTCGACTGTGGGCTCGACTCTGGGCTCGACTCGGGGGTCGGATCGTCGCGGGTGCCGTCGGTGAGGGCGGTCTCGGCGTGGCGCAGCCGCTCGTGCTCCTCGCGCACCATGCGCCACCACATGTAGAGGGCGAAGAGCGCGAAGATCCACCACTGCAGCGCGTAGGCGAGGTTGCGCCAGTTGAGCTCGCCGCTGACGAAGTCGGGGGGCGGGATCACGGTCAGGCCGTCCGTCGCGGGCGGGGTCTGCTGCGTCGGGAAGAGCATCGCGTTGTACAGCTCGCCGGGCCACTGGTTGACCAGCGCCGCGAGGTCGACGCTCGCGACCTGCCCGGGCGGCAACGCGACGGGCTTGTCGGGCGCGGCCTCGCCGGGGGCGAGGATGCCGGCGAGCGACACGGTGCCGGCGGCGGGTGCCGCCGCGGCGGCCGGGTCGGTGGTGAAGCCGCGGACGATCGCGAGGCGACCGGCGTCATCGGCGCTGCCCGAGGGGTCGTCGACGACCAGCGGCGTGACGATCCAGTAGCCCGTCGCCTCCCCCAGTCGTCGACCCGCGACGACGAGCGTGCGCTGCGCGTCATACGTGCCGGTCACGGTGACGGTGCGGCCGGCGAGGTCGCCGGACATCTGCGTGTGGGGCGCGAGCTGGGAGGTGAGCTCCACCGGCGGCTTCGCGCGGGCCTGCGCCGCCGCCTCCTCGTGCCCCTCGTCGCGGGCGACGTTGAGCTGCCACAGGCCCAGCTCGGCGAAGGACACGAGCACCACGACGACCAGGGCCAGCAGACCCAACCACTTCGGTTTCATCGCGGTGCGCCACACGCTCGCCAGGCTAGTTCATCGGCCCAAGGGCGCCGCGGGCCCTTCGGACCCCCGCCCCTGGAGGCGCCTTGGCCGGCCCCTCAGGCGGCTTCGGCGACCGGCCGCGCGGACACGAGGCGGCGGACAGGGCTGCGGGCACGGCAGCGGACAGGGCTTCGGGCACGGCTGCGGGCAAGAAGGTCGGGGGCGAGCGTCGAAGTCGGTCCCGCCCGCCCGTCACAGTGGTGAGGTCGCACTCCCGCGACCC
>JAVTVZ010000034.1:0-13263 GCA_032229625.1 Dermatophilaceae bacterium
AGCGCCGCGACCGGGCACTGCGACGACTGCGCGCGGATCTCGCCGGCGAGCGCGATGCCCACGCCCGGACCCGCGCCGACCACGCGGCCTACCGCGCAGCGCACCCGCCCTTCTGACCTGCCGGCCGCGAGCCCCGCAGCACAAGCGCGCGCTGCCCCGGGCGTCGAGCGCGAGCCCAGGGCCCTCGGGGATGCGCTCTGTGCTCGCAGTCCTCTGTGCTCGCAGTCGCGGTTGTTGTCGCGGCCCCGGGCTGGGAGCGCGACGGTGAGCGGATGGGGGGCGTGGGTTCCTGGTGCGAGACCCCCAGTGCCCTCGGGGATGCGCGCTGTGCTCGCGGTCGCGGTTGTTGTCGCGACCCCGGGCTGGGAGCGCGACGGTGAGCGGGTGGGGGCGTGCGTGTCCTGGTGCGAGACACCCCCCTGCGCTCGGGGTTGCGCTTTGCGCTCGGGGTTGCGGTTGTCGTCGCGACCCCGAGCTGGGAGCGCGACCGTGAGCCTCAGGGGCGGTGAGCCTCAGCGGCGGTGCGCCTCGGGGGCGCGTGACGACGGGCTTCGCGGGTCAGCGCCCGCGGAGGCGGTCGAGGTCGCGGCGCTCGCGCTTCGTGGGGCGTCCGGCGCCGCGCTCGCGCAGGGCGACCGGGGCGGGACGCTCCGCGCGCGGCGGGGGCGGCGGGGACTCGTCCAGCATGGCCTCCGCAGCGACGGGCGCGCCGACGCGTTTGGTCAGGGTCTGACGCACCGTCAGGATGCGCTCCCGCGGGCCGCCGCGGACGACGACGTGCGACCCGACGCGCACGAGCGTCGACGGCTTCGCGCGCGCCCCGTCGACGTGCACGTGCCCGGCCTTGCACCCGGCCGTCGCGAGCGACCGGCTCTTGTAGACCCGCACCGCCCACAACCACGCATCGACCCGCACGCTCTGAGGCATCCACCGAGGGTAGATGGTGCGGCCGGCACCGCGGACGGCACTGCGGGCGCCCCGACGCCCGCCCGCGCCGCCCGCCCGCGACGCCCGCCCGACGCCCGGCCCGACGCGCCCGCCCGCGACGCCCGGCCCGACGCCCGCCCGCGACGCCCGCCCCCGGCGCCCGGCCCGGCGCCGACGACACGCCGGCGCGCCGCTGGGCACAGGCGCCTGTGGGCTTCGACACGATCTGGACTCATCTGAAGTGGACCCTTGCGGGCACAGCGGGTCGCGACGAAGACTGCACAGGTAACTCTGCCGGGTCACGCGCGGCAGGTGACGTCGCTGGTCGGGCGCGCACGCACACGCACGTACGCAGCGCACGCACCCGACGCCGGCACGGCCGCGCACCGGCAGACCCGCATGTCAGCACGACCCGAACCACCGGGCGCAGCGCCCGGTCGCGCACGAGGAGATCGACGATGAAGCCGACCCGCACGATGGCCGTGGCCCTGGCGACCGCCGCCGGACTCACCCTCACCGCCTGCGGTGGCAGCACCGGTCAGACCGGCAGCGGCGGCGGCACCGCGGCCCCGGCCGGTGACTGCAGCAGCGCGGAGGTCTTCTGCGTCGGCCTGGTCACCGACATGGGCAAGGTCGACGACAAGTCCTTCAACCAGTCGGCCTGGGAGGGCGTGCAGGCCGCGGCCCAGAGCACCGGCGCGCAGACGAAGTACATCGAGACGACGGACCTCAAGGACTACGGCAGCAACATCAAGCAGTTCACCGACGCCAAGTACGACGTCGTCGTCACCGTCGGCTACCTCATGGCCGAGGCGACCGCGACGGCCGCGGCGGCGGCACCGGCGACGAAGTTCATCGGCGTCGACCAGTCCCACGAGAAGACGATGGCCAACGTCGCGGCGCTCGTCTTCCCCGAGGATCAGGCGGGCTACGCGGCGGGCTACCTGTCGGGGCTGCTGACCACCAGCAACAAGCTGGGCCAGGTCCTGGGCATGAAGATCCCGCCGGTGGAGAAGTTCGCGAAGGGCTTCGAGGCCGGCGCCAAGGCGTCCAACCCCAAGGTCAGCATCGCGACCGTCTACCACCCCGCGGGCGACAACGCCTTCTCCGACCCGGTCTGGGGCGCGAACACCGCCAAGCAGCAGCTCTCCCAGGGCATCGACATCGTCTTCGGCGCGGGCGGCAAGACCGGCAACGGCGCGCTCGGCGAGGTCGCCAAGGCCTCCGGCGCGGGCAAGTCGACCTTCTGCGTCGGCGTCGACACCGACCAGTGGCTCACCGTGCCCGAGGCCCACCCGTGCCTCGTGACGTCGGCGACGAAGAACCTGTCCAAGGGCACCGCCGACCTCATCACGCAGGCCAAGGACGGCAGCTTCAAGGGCGGCCCGTTCGAGGGCGAGACGGGCATCGCGCCCTACCACGACCTGGAGTCCGCCGTGCCCGCCGACGTGCGCACCAAGGTCGCGGGCGTCGTCAAGGGCCTGACCGACGGCACCGTCAAGACCGGCGTCACGCTCAGCTGACCGGGCGAGAACGACGGATGACGCAGGCCCCGCCGGAGGACCCCCCGGCGACCGCCCGACCCGACCGACCCGACCGACCCGCCCGGCGCAGTGTGCGCGACGTCCTGGCCCGCTACCAGGGCGTCGTCGTGCCGGTCGTCGCGCTGGTCCTCGCCTTCGCGATCGGGGCCGCGCTCATCCGCCTCCAGGGCGTCAACCCCTGGTATGCGTATCGCACGCTCTTCGGCTCCGCGCTGCTCACGCCCGACGGGCTGCTGCGCACCCTGCAGAAGACGACCCCGCTCGTGCTGTCCGGCCTGGCCGTCGCGGTCGCGCTGCGCGTCGGCCTCTTCAACATCGGCGCGCAGGGGCAGCTGCTGTGGGGCGCGATCGCCGCGGCGTATGTCGGGGTGCGGATGGCCGGCGCGCCCGGCCCGCTCATCGTGTCGGCGGCCGTGATCGCGGGCATCGCCGCCGGCGCCCTGTGGGCCGGCATCGCGGGCCTGCTCAAGGCGACCCGCGGTGTGCACGAGGTGATCTCGACGATCATGCTGAATTCGATCGCCGCCGGCATCATCGACTACCTCGTGTCCGGGCCGCTCAAGGCGCCCGGGCAGGTCATCCCGCGGTCCGCGAGCATCGACCCGGCGGCGCGGCTGCACGACCTCGGGGTCGTGCCCGTCGGCTTCCTCCTCGCGGTCGCGCTCGCGCTGGCCGTCGCGTGGATGCTGCGCCGCACGACGCTCGGCTTCCGCTTCGACATCGTCGGCGCCAACCGGGCGGCGGCGCACTACGCGGGCATCCCCATCTCGTGGGTCGTCGTCGGCGCGATGGCCCTGTCCGGCGGCCTCGCCGGGCTCGGCGGCGCCATCGAGACCCTCGGCGTCGTCGGCCACTACGAGTCCGGCTCCAGCGCCGGCCTCGGCTTCGACGGCATCACGATCGCCCTCCTGGCCCGCGCCAACCCGCTGGCGACGATCCCCGCGGCGCTGCTCGTCGGGGTGCTGCGCTCGGGGGCGGCGTCGCTGCAGTTCAACACCGGTATCCAGCCCGAGGTCGTCGACGTGCTCCTCGCCGTGACCCTGCTGCTCGTGTCGCTGCCGATCATCGCCCGCCTCGTCGTGGGCCGCCGCGCCCGCTCGGGCGTGGCCGTCACCAGCGGCTGGGGGGCGTGATGAGCACCCGGACCGACCCGGCGACGCGGACCCCCGCCGCGAGCAGCGCCCGCGCGGCGCGGCGCCGCTGGCTGACCTGGGCCGCCGTCGTCCTCGTGCTCGCCTACATCGCGTATGTCGTCGACGGCCAGCTCACCCAGTCGCTGCTGGGCTTCTCGTGGAGCTACGCGGTGCCGCTCGTGCTCGCCGCCCTCGTCGGCGTGCTCGGCGAGCGCTCCGGCGTCGTCAACATCGGCATCGAGGGGCAGATGCTCGGGGCCGCGTTCGTCGCGTTCTTCGCCGCCGCGCTCTCCGGGTCGCTGCTCGTCGGGGCCCTCGCCGGCGTCGGGACGGGGCTGCTCGCCGGGGCGTTCCTCGCGTGGACGACCGTGCGCTGGCAGATGGACCAGATCATCGCCGGCGTCGTGCTCAACATCGTCGCGACCGGCCTGACGTCCTTCTACTACCGGCAGGGGCACACGCTGCCGCGGGTCATGCCGACCTTCGAGGTGCCGCTGCTGTCGTCGATCCCGCTGCTCGGGCCGGTCTTCTTCACCGGCGGGCCGTTCGCGCTGCTCGCGATCGTGGCGGCCGTCGCCGTGCATTACGGGCTCTTCTACACCCGCTGGGGGCTGCGGACCCGCGCGATCGGCGAGCACCCGCACGCCGCGGACACCGCCGGTATCGACGTCATCGCGATGCGCCTGCTCAACGTGACGATCGCCGGCGGCCTCGCCGGGGCGGCGGGCGCCTACCTGGCGATGGAGGCCTCCAGCACGTTCGAGCGCGGCTTCACCGCCGGCCGCGGCTTCCTCGCCCTGGCCATCATGATCTTCGGGGCGTGGTATCCACTGCGGGCGCTGGCCGCCGCGCTGTTCTTCGGGCTCATGTCCGGCACCGCCGCGCAGCTGCAGGCGAGCGACGTCGTCGCGATCCCCGCGCAGTTCGTCAACCTGCTGCCCTACGTGCTGACGCTCGTCGTGCTCGCCGTCGCCGCCGGCAAGGTCAGGCCGCCGGGGGCCGTCGGACAGCCGTACGCCAAGGGGGACGCGTGAGCGAGCGCCTGCTCGAACTCGACGGCGTCAGCAAGGCCTTCGGGCCCGTGCGCGCCAACACCGACATCACCCTGCACGTCGACCGCGGCGAGGTCGTCGCCCTGCTCGGTGAGAACGGCGCCGGCAAGTCGACCCTCGTCAAGCAGATCTTCGGGCTGCTGCGCCCCGACGCCGGCACGATCCGCGTGTGCGGCTCCGACGAGCCGCTCCGCGACCCCTCCGACGCCATCGCCCGCGGCATCGGCATGGTCCACCAGCACTTCCAACTCGTCCCCGTCATGACCGTCACGGAGAACGTCATCCTCGGCCATGAGCCGCGCCGCCGCGGACGCGTCGACCTGGCCACCGCCCGCGCCCGCGTCACGGAGCTGTCGGCCCGCTACGGGCTGGCCGTCGACCCCGACGCCCGCGTCGAGGACCTGCCCGTCGGCTCCCAGCAGCGCGTCGAGATCCTCAAAGCCCTCTCCCGCGACGTCGAGTTGCTCATCCTCGACGAGCCGACCGCCGTGCTCACCCCGCAGGAGACCGACGCACTGCTGCGCGTGGTGCGCGAGCTCGCCGACGCCGGCACGTCGATCCTCTTCATCACCCACAAGCTGCGCGAGGTCATGGTCGCCGCCGATCGCGCCTACGTGCTGCGGGGCGGGGGCGTCGCCGGTCAGGTGCGCGCCGCCGACACCGACGAGGCCGAGCTCGCCCGGCTCATGGTCGGGCGCGACGTCGTGCTGCGCGTCGAGAAGGACCGCGCCCAGGCCGGCGAGGTCGTGCTCGACGTCGCGGGCCTCGCGGTGCTCGACGACCGCGGCCAGCGCGCCGTCGACGGGCTCGACCTGACCGTGCGGGCCGGGGAGATCCTCGGCGTCGCCGGCGTCGAGGGCAACGGCCAGCGTGAACTCGTCGAGGCCGTCGCCGGGATGCGCCGCCCCGCCGCCGGCAGCATCACGCTGCACGGCGGGAACGAGCACGGGCGCGAGCATGCGAGCGAGCAAGCCGGCGAACGCGGGAGTGCGCATGGTGGCGAGCATGGGAACGAGCGCGGGAGCGTCGCCGTCGACGTCACCCGACTGACCGCGGGCGAGGTCCACGCGGCGGGCGTCGGGCACGTCCCCGAGGACCGCGAGAAGCACGGCCTCGTCGCCGGGCTGTCCATCGCCGACAACCTGGTGCTCAACCGCTTCGCCGAGCCGAGGTTCGCGCGCCGCGGGGTGCGGGATCGGGCGGCCGTCGACGCCAACGCCACTGCGCTGCGCACCGACTACGACATCCGCTCCGCCGGCATCGCCAGCACCGCCGGGTCGCTGTCCGGGGGCAACAAGCAGAAGATCGTCGTCGCCCGCGAGCTGTCCGCCCGCCCGCGGTTGCTCGTCGCCGCGCAGCCGACCCGCGGCGTCGACGTCGGCTCCATCGAATTCATCCACCGTCAGATCGTCGCCGCCCGCGACGCCGGCGCCGCCGTGCTGCTCGTCTCCGCCGAACTCGACGAGGTGCTCTCTCTGTCCGACCGCGTCGCCGTCATCCACGACGGTCACATCGTCGCGCAGGTGAGCCCCGACATCGACCGCACCGAGATCGGGCGGCTCATGGCCGGGGGCCGCGCCGCCGCCCGCGAGCAGGCCGCCGAATGGGCCGGACCCGATGCCGATGGCGCGCCGGGAGCACCTCGCCGGGATCACGCGTAGGACACCGGGGGGCCCGCGCTCGACGGCCCCGCGCGTGTCGCTTCGCCCGTGTCACCTCGACCCGACCGGCGCGCGCGGTCGGCCCGAAGTCCCTTGTGCCACAAGACGCCTGCAGGGGCACAACCGCACGCTGACCTGTGTGATCGCCGGCGGCGTCGTGGCAGATCGGCGCCGTCCGACGAAAGTCCGCGACGGAGGGCGAGGCGTCGGCGATAATCTCGGGCGGGCCGGTCGGACGCGAGCGCAGGAGGATGTATGCCGGATCGCATGATCCTGCTCGTGCCTGCGGTCCTCAGCCTCATCGGCGTGGTGCTGCTGGTGATCGCCCTGTGGGTCGTCGTCGCGGCCTGGCGCACCTACCTGCGCGGCCGCAACCCCCGCACCCACACCCGCCCCCAGCCGGCCACCCAGGCGCTGCTGCTCACCGCCTGGTCCACGGTCATCGGCGTCATCGGCGCGATGCTCGCCGGCGTCGGCCTCACCCTCGCGCTGCGACTCATCGGCTGAATGGCGCTGCGCGTCAGCGCCACCGTCAGCGCCACCGCCAGCGCCACCGCCATCGCCACCGCCATCGTCATCGCTGCATCGGCGTCCTCTGCCGGCCAGCGGCTGCGCGGCAGCGTCCACCCCTGCGCCTCGCGGCACCGCTCGGTTGCCTCAAACCTCCCCCAGCGTTAGATTCGAACCTGACGCAACGTCAGATTCAGTGCGGATCGTGACCCGGCTAGGGGAGCCGGGATCCGCTCGTCGACGGGCACAGGGGGTCACGTGATGACGGGAAGCACAGCGCTGGTGCAGGCGCCGGCAGTGGCCGATGCGACGCCCACCCAGGGCGTCGGCACGCCCCCACGCCGCCCGGCGTCGGCGGCGGGGGCACCGGCGGCGGCACCCACGCTGGCGAGCGCCTTCGAGCCGCGTTCCAACAGTCTCGACCTGCTGCGCCTCATCCTGGCCGGCACCGTCGCCGTCGCCCATGCAGGCGCGATCGGCTACGGCAGGCAGCCGATGCTCGGCGTCACCGAGGTCGGGAGCCTGGCCGTCGACGCGTTCTTCGTGCTGTCCGGCTTCCTCGTCGCGCGCAGCTACCTGCAGCTGCACTCCGTGGGCCGCTACGCCTGGCATCGCGCCCTGCGCATCCTGCCCGGCTTCTGGGTCGCCCTGGTCGTCACCGCGGCGATCGTCGCGCCCGCCATCGCGGTCCTGGAAGGTCGGCCGGCCGGCTCGGTCTACCCGCAGGCCTGGTCCTACGTCACGGCGAACCTCGGCCTGGCCATCAGCGACTTCGCCGTCGCCGGCCTGCCGACACAGACGCATCAGCCCCAGGTCGTCAACGGCGCCCTGTGGACCCTCTTCTACGAGGCGCTGTGCTACGTCGGGGTCGCGGTCCTCGGCGGTCTCGGCGTGCTGCGCCGCCGGCCCTGGCTCGTCGTGGCCGGCACACTCACCGCCCTCGCGGCCATCGCGGGCCAACAGGCCGGGCTGCTGCCGCTGCGGGGGGAGCTCTTCCTGCGGTTCTTCCTCATGTTCGGCCTCGGGATGATCGGGCTGCTGTATGCGCGGCACATCAGTGTGCGGCGCCGCTGGGTCGTCGTCGCGCTCGTCTCGCTCGCCCTGTCCCTGGCCGTCGGCCTCGACTACCGCGCCGTCGGGGGAGGTGTCGCGTTCGCCTACCTGTGTCTCGTCGCGATGGTGCGGACCCCGTGGCTGCGGTGGCGACCCCGAGCCGACCTGTCCTACGGCCTGTACGTCTACCACTGGCCCGTCGAGACGCTGCTCGTGCTGGCGGGGGCGACGGCGCTGACGCCGGTCGGCTATGTCGTGCTGGCGCTCGGGCTGACCGCACTCGTGGCGCTCGCCTCCTGGCACGGCGTCGAGCGCCCCGCCCTGTCCCACAAGGACCTGGCCATGCGCCGAGCTTGCGCCACGCGACGTCCGTCGAGGCGCTGACGGCCGCTCACTCCTTGGTCGCGCCCTCGAGCATCCCGGAGATGACCTGGCGCTGCAGCACGAGGTAGGCGAGCACGACGGGCGCCGCGACGATGACGGCGCCCGCGGCGAGCAGCGCGAAACCCTGGGTGTATTGGCCCTGGAAGAAGCCGAGCCCCAGCGGGGCGGTCCGCAGCGACTCGTTCGAGGGCAGCATGACCAGCGGGATGAGGAATTCGTTCCACGTCCACAGGAAGAGCAGCACGACGAGCGTGACGATCGACCCGCGCGCGGTCGGCACGAGCACCTGCCACAGCGTGCGCCAATGCCCGGCGCCGTCGAGCCGCGCTGCCTCGACGAGCGCGCGGTGCGACCCGCGGAAGGTCGCCCGCAGCCAGAACGTGCCGAACGCCACCGACTGCGCGACCTGCGGCATCGTCACGGCCCAGAAGGTGTCGGTCAGCCCCACGCTGCGCAGGTCGTAGTAGAGCGGCACGACGATGACCTCGGTCGGCGCCATGATCCCCAGCAGGACGAGCGCGAAGAGCACGCGCTGCCCGGGGAAGCGCATCGCCCCGAAGGCATAGCCCGCGAGGATCGACAGCGTCGTCGCGACGACGACGACGAAACCCGAGACCGCCAGGGAGTTGCGCAGAAAGTCCCCGAAGCGGCCCACTTCCCACGCGGCGGCGAGATTGGCCAGGCCGCCGGGCGCGTCGCGCTCGCTGCCCAGCGCCGCGACGACGACGGTGACGAGCGGGAAGAGCGCGAACGCGGCGAAGACCGCGAGGAGCACGTAGTGCCCGACGCGCTCGGCGCGGGAGATCCTCATCGCGTCACCACCGCCCTCACGTCTGCTCCCGGTCGGCGATGGCCGTGATGAGCAGCGAGATCGCGAAGATCACGAGCGTGAGGCACACCCCCAGGGCCGACGCCGCGCCGACGCGCCCCAGCTCGAAGGCCTGGTGATACACCTCGTACGACGGCACGGTCGTCTGCCGCCCCGGCCCGCCCTTGGTCATGATGTAGACGAGGTCGAACGTCTTCAGCGCCGCGATGACCGTCAACGTCAGCGCGATCCCGACCTGCGCGCGCACCCCCGGCAGCGTCACCGCGAAGAACTCCCGCACCGGGCCCGCTCCGTCGAGGCGCGCCGCCTCGTACAACTCGGTGGGGATGGCGCCCATCCCGGCGAGCAGGAGGACGGTGACCAGCCCCGTCTCGAACCACGTGCCGACGAGCCCGACCGACGGCAGCGCCCACGCGTAGTCGCCGAGCCAGGGCCGCGCGAGCGCGCCGAGCCCGACGACCTCCAGCGCCGCGTTGAGCACCCCGTCGGGCGCGAGGATGCGTCGCCACGCGACGCCGACGACGACCATCGCGACGACCTGCGGCGCGAAGACCGCGGTGCGGAAGAACGACAGCCCCCGCACCCGCCCGCGATGCAGCACCGACGCCAGCGCCAGCCCCACGACCAGCGGGATCACCGCGAAGAAGACGATGAGCACCAGCGCGTGCCCGAAGGCGTCGCGCAGCCGCGGATCGGAGACGACCCGCGCGTAGTTGGCCAGGCCGACCCAGCGGCCGGCGCCCAGCCCGTCCCAGTCGAAGAGGGAGATGTTGACGGCCCGCCCGATCGGCACGAGCAGAAACACCGCATACACGGCCAGGGCCGGCAGCAGGTACAGGTAGGCGACACGCCGCGGCTCCCCGGGTGGCCCGGTGCGCCGCCGAGCGCCGCGGGGCGTCGCGCCGGACCCGGGCATCGGCCTCAGCCCTGGCCGGTGAAGTCGGCGTAGTCCGTCTGCAGGGTCGTCAGGAACTGCTCCGGCGAGGTCTTCTTGGCCATGAGGTCCTGCAGGGCCGCGCCGAGGGTGTCGGCCATCGTCGGGGTCGCCCAGTCGAGGTAGGGCAGCAGCGCGTCGTCCTTCGTCACCGTGCCGAACGCCGAGAACACTTGCTGCGCCAGGGCGTTCGGGGCCTTCTGGGCCGCGGTGTCGACGACCGGGAGGTTCTCGGTCTCCGCGATGACGGACATCGCCTCGGGGCTGGTGACGAAGTTGATGTAGGCGGCCGCGGCGTCCGGGTGCTTCGCGGTCGCGGTGATCGCGAACGGCTGCCCCGACGCGCCCGTCGTATACGACACGCCCCCGGCCTGCGCCGGCGGCGGCAGCAGGAACGACACGTCGTCGCCGAGCGCGGCCCGCAGATCGGCCTGCAGCCACGTGCCGCCGATGAGGAAGACGCCGGTGCCCTTGCCGAACTGCTGCCACGCCGGGTCGTAGCCCAGCCCGTTGAAGCCGTCGTTGAGGTAGCCCTTGTCGACCCAGTCCCGCAGCGTCTGCGCGGCCTTGGTGTTGTCCGGGGTCGTCCACGAGGCCCCGGCGTTGCCGAAACCGAGCGCCCGGATCTGATCCGGCGGCGTGGTGCGGCCCTGGATGACCCCGAAGACGTGGGCGGCGGGCCACTTGTCGAGGTTGCCGAGCATGAGCGGGGTCTCGCCCGTGGCCTTGGCCGTCGCCAGCGCCTGCTCGACGTCGGCCCACGTCGCGGGAGTCTCCAGGCCGAGCGCGGCGAGCTTCGTGGTGTTGACGAACACGCCGACGACCTCCCCGACCTGCGGCAACCCGTACAGGGTGCCGGAGCCGAAGGTCGTGCCGTCGGGGGAGTAGGACGCGACCGAGCGCACCGACTCGCTGTAGCGCTTGTCCCAGCCGTAGGCCCGCATGTAGTCGTCGAGGCCGATGATCTGCTGGGCCTTGACGAATTCGCCCATCTGCGAGCGGGTGTTGTTGGCCTGCACGACATCGGGGGCGTCCGCGCCGGACAGCGCGAGCCGCAGCGTCTTGACGAGGTCGTCGAACGAGCGGCTGTTGCGCTCGATCGTGATGTTGGGGTAGCGGGTCTGGAACTGCTTCGTCAGCTGCGTCAGCTGGGCGTTGCCGCCGCCGCGCACCTCCTGGTCCCACACCCGCAGCGTCACCTGGCCCATCGCCCCGGGGTCCGTGACGATCTGCCGCGTCGCGGTCGCCGGGCCGCCGGGGCTCTCGCCCGCGCCGGAGGAGCCCGACGTGCCCGACGTGCCCGACGGGGCGCACGCGGCCAGGCCGAGCAGCGGCGCGCACAGCAGCGCGACGAGCCCGACGCGGCGGCCGCGCCGCCGACGGTGCGCGGCAGGTCGCTCGGCAGCTCGCTCGGCAGGTCGATCGGCAGGGTGATCGGCAGCTGGTGCGGCGGCAGACGCGGCGGGCGACATGGACGGCTCCTTTGCGATCCGGCGGGTGGCTGAGTCTAAGCCGCGGTCCGCGCCGATCCGGCTCAGACCGCGAAGGCTCCGCGCGCGAGGTCGTCGCGGAAGAGCTCGTGGTCGGCGTGGACCCGCGCGAGCGCCTCGTCGACGAATTCGTGGACGTCGCTGACGAAGACATCGGTGCGGACCGCGGCCAGGATGCGCTGCTCGGCCTCGCGAGCGTCGGCGCCGACCCCGGAGTAGAAGTCCGACCGCGCATGCAGCTGCGCCACCGCCTGCGCGCACACCACCGTGTAGTCGCGCAGCTGCTCGGCGTCGAAGGCCGCGACGTCGATGTTGACCTTCTGCGGGCTGCGCTCGCGCACGAGGTAGCTGTCGCCGGCGATCGTCGCGGCGCCGTAGAGCGGGTCGCCGTCGGCGAGGAACTCGTGGTGCGCGTAGGCGATCCGCTCCGCCGAGGTCTTCGCGGCGAAGTCGTGCGCGGGCACCAGACCGTAGAGCGCCGAGCGCCGCGCGAGCTTGGCCTCGATGATCACCGGCGCGTCCGGCCCCCACCCCTCGAGCAGCACCCAGAAGCGGCCCAGGCCCTGGCTGGCGGTGCCGGCGCCGTGCCGCAGCGCGACGTCGCGCACCGTGAAGAAGCCCTCCGGCCGCGGCGGCCCGGTGGTCGGCCCGAGCGTCGCGGCGTAGTCGGCGACGACGGGGGTGAGCAGGTCGACGAGGTCGCTGCGCGGCTCGATCCGGTCCTGGGCCACGAAGCGTCGGGCCGCGACGTCGACTCGCTTGGCGAGGAAGTCGCCGCGGTCGCGGGCGGCCTTGGCGAAGGCCGGCGCGAGCACCGGCGGCGCGGTGTCGGCGGTGACGCGGTGGCTGGCCTCGCTGTCGTCGGCGGCGAAGCCCTCGAGCGCCTCGACATACGCGCCGGCCCAGAGGGCCACGAGGCGACGCTGCTCCTTGCGCTTGGACCCGGCCGCCGCGGCCGCCATCGCGAAGCCGACCGCCCCCCGGTGCACGTCGTAGGTGAACGGCGCGACCCACGCCTCGTCGAAGTCGTTCGCGGCGAAGAACGGTCGCCCGTCGGCGCCGGGCATGACGCCGAAATTCTCCGGGTGCACGTCACCGATCGAGAACACCTGCGGCAGATGGCCGTCCACGCCCGCGTGGTCGCGGTAATACAGCAGCGCGGTGCCGCGGAAGAAGGAGAACGCCGACGCCGCGAGGATCGCGAACTTGCCCTCGACGGCCTCGGGGGAGTCGTGCAGGCGCACGGCGTGATCCTCCAGCAGCGTGTTGCGCACGTGCAGCCGCCGCTCGCGCCGCCCGAGCAGATGCGGCGGCACCTCGACGGCGCCGCTGCCGCGCAACTCGGCATACCGGGCGAAATGCTCGGATCGGTCCGCGTAGGCGGGCACGATGTCGACGACGGGCAGGCCCATCGCCTCGGCGGAGGGCACATCGGTGTCGGTGTCACCCGGCGGGCGGGCGGTCAGCGGGGTCGGGTCGGTCTGCGCGCGCTGCGTCATGACTCCATCCTGACCCGCTGTGGCGCGCCGCGGGTGCCCGCGAGGCTCAGGCGTCGGAGAGGCGGGCGATCGTGGCGCGGGCGCGGCGGACGGCGCTGTCGGGCACGGCGGGCACGATGTCGTCGAGGAAGGCATAGCGCCGGCGCATCGAGCGGTGGTAGGAGCCCTGGTCAGGGCAGGCGCGGGTGCGGGCCCACCAGTCGGCGATGTCGCCCCAGCCGGGCGCGGCGAGCGACCCGCCGACCTG
>JAVTVZ010000034.1:13363-15964 GCA_032229625.1 Dermatophilaceae bacterium
CCCACCAGTCGGCGATGTCGCCCCAGCCGGGCGCGGCGAGCGACCCGCCGACCTGCTGCACGGCCAGCGACGAGCACAGCGCGGAGAAGGCGAGCCGGTCGGCCAGCGGCCAGCCCGCGAGCGTGCCGAGCGTCAGGGCCGCGCCGAAGACGTCGCCGGCGCCCGTCGCGTCGATCGCCTCGACGCGCAGCGCGGGCACGACGGCCTCCTCGCCGGTCGAGCTGTCGTAGGCGATCGCCCCGTCCGGGCCCTGGGTCACCACCGCGAGCGGCACGAGATCGGCCAGCACCCACAGGGCCTCGCGGGCGGTGCGGGTGTGCGTGTAGCCCATGGCCTCGGCCGCGTTGGGCAGGAACGCATGGCAGTGCTCGAGCTGACGCAACACCTCGCGGTCCCAGCGGCCCGTGGGGTCCCAGCCGATGTCGGCGAAGATCAGCGCCCCGTCGGCGTGGGCCTGGGCGACCCAGCCGCCGCCCGGCGAGGCGTCGTCGGGCTGCGGCGCCAGCAGCGGCACCTCCGGATCGAGGTCGAGCAGCACCGCCCGCGCCCGTGGCGGCCGGCCGACGAAGACGTCCGGGTGCTCCGGCTCCGGGTGGCCGTGGGTGACCATCGTGCGGTCGTCGTCGACGGCGACCGACACGGTGACCGGGGAGTGCCAGTCGGGATAGCGCCGGCTCGCCGACAGGTCGACGTGCTCCTGCTGCTCCAAGGTGCGCCAACAGAATTCGCCGTAGTCGTCGCCGCTGAACGCCGCGCCCAGGCTGGTGCGCAGCCCCAGCCGCGAGGCCGCGACCGCGAGGTTGGCGATGCCGCCGGGGCTCGACCCCATCCCGTCGGCCCAGATCTCCTGACCGGCCCGCGGCAGGTGCGGCAGGCCGGTGAAGATGATGTCGAGGAAGACCATGCCCTGCAGGAAGACGTCGAACTCCGGCGAAGTCGGCGTTCGCAGATGCGCCAGCGGGTCGAAGCGCTCCGCCGGGAGCGCGGCGGCGCTGGGCGGGCTCTCCTGCTCGGGCAGCCGGCTGCTCATCGGTCCTCCCAGTCGGCGCGGTCGGCGCGGTCGATGGTGCGTGACCTCGATTGTGCGCCCCCGTGAGCGGCGCGGTCGCGCATCGGCGGCGCGGCGCGCAGCCAGTTGAGCGGCGCGCGGGGGGCGGCATCGGGCAGGATCGAGGTATGCGGCTGACGATCCTGGGTGGGGGCGGCTTCCGGGTGCCGCTGGTCTACGGCGCGCTCCTGGGGGGCGGGCCGGGCGACTCCCCGGTCACCGATGTCGTGCTCCACGACACCGACGACTCGCGGCTGCGCGCGATCGCGGCGGTGCTCGCCGCGCAGGCCGAGCGGGCGCCGCGGGCCCCGCGGGTGCGGGTCAGCACCGACCTCGACTCCGCGCTCGAGGGCGCCGACATCGTCTTCGGCGCGATCCGCGTCGGTGGCCTGCCCGGGCGCACCTGCGACGAGCGGGTCGCCCTCGACCTCGGCGTCCTGGGCCAGGAGACGATCGGGCCCGGCGGCATCGCCTACGGGCTGCGGACGGTGCCGGTCGCCGTCGACATCGCCGAGCGGGTCCGCCGGCTCGCGCCCGGCGCGTGGGTCATCAACTTCACCAACCCCGCCGGCATGATCACCCAGGCCATGCAGGGCGTGCTCGGCGACCGCGTCGTCGGCATCTGCGACTCCCCGATCGGCCTGGCCCGCCGCGCCGCCCGCGCCCTGGACCGCGAGCCGTCGCGCACCCGGCCCGAATACGTCGGGCTCAACCACCTCGGCTGGCTGCGGGGGCTGCGCGCCGGCGGCGACGACGTGCTGCCGCAGCTGCTCGCCGACCCGGGCGCCCTGGCGACCATCGAGGAGGGGCGCCTCTTCGGCGCCGACTGGATCCAGACCCTCGGGGCGCTGCCCAACGAATACCTCTACTACTTCTACCGGACCCGCGAAGCGGTCGCCGCGATCCGCGGATCGGCCACGACCCGAGGCGAATTCCTGCTGGAACAGCAGGACGCGTTCTACGCCGCCGTGGCCGCCGAGCCGGACACCGCGCTCGCGACGTGGCGGGCCGTGCGGGCCGAGCGCGACGCCAGCTACATGCGCGAGGCGCGCGGGCAGGACGAGGACCGCGACGCCGCGGACCTCGAGGGCGGCGGCTACGAGGGGGTCGCCCTGGCCCTCATGACCGCCCTGACCCGCGGCACGCCCGCGACGATGATCCTCGACGTGCGCGGCGGCGGCGCCGTGCCCGGCATGCCCCCCGACGCCGTCGTCGAGATCCCGTGCAGCGTCGACGCCTCCGGCATCACGCCCCTGGCGGCCGCGCCGCTGGACGGGCACATGCTCGGGCTGATGCAGCAGGTCAAGCACGTCGAGGAGCTGACGATCCGCGCCGCCCGCGAGCGCGACGAGCGGGTCGCGATCGCGGCCTTCGCGCTGCACCCGCTCGTGGATTCGGTGAGCACCGCCCGCGAGCTGCTCGCCGGCTACCGCGCGCGCATCCCCGGCGTCGACGCGCTCTTCTCCCCCTGCGCGGTGCCCCCGGGCGCCGACGGCCCGGCGTAGGCCACGCGCGCGTCCGCCGCGTCCGCCGCGTCCGCCGCGTCCGCCGCG
>JAVTVZ010000035.1:0-2520 GCA_032229625.1 Dermatophilaceae bacterium
AGATGTAGAGCTCGACGACGTTGGCCTGGCCGCCGAAGTCGTAGTTCCACACCCGATCCAGGATCTGCGCCTTGCTCAGCACCCGCTTGGGGTTGCGCATGAGATAGCGCAGCAGCTCGAACTCCGTCGCCGTCAGGTTGATCGCCTCACCGCCGCGGGCCACCTCGTGCGAATCCTCGTCGAGCGTGAGGTCGCCGACGACGAGCACGTGGTCGGACTCGTCGGCGACGACCGCAGTGCGCCGCATGAGGGCACGCACCCGGGCGACGATCTCCTCGAGGCTGAAGGGCTTGGTGACGTAGTCGTCGCCCCCCGCGGTCAGACCCGCGACCCGGTCCTCGACCGCATCCTTGGCGGTGAGGAAGAGCACGGGGATCGCCGGGTCCTCCGCGCGCATCCGGCGCAGCACCTCCAGGCCGTCGAAGTCGGGCAGCATCATGTCGAGCACGACCGCGTCCGGCTTGAACTCCTTGGCCGTGCGCACCGCCGTCAGACCCGTCGCGGCGCAGCGCACCTCCCAGCCCTCGTAGCGCAGCGCCATCCCGAGCAGCTCCGAGAGGTTCGCCTCGTCGTCGACGACGAGCACCCGCACCGGCGAGCCGTCCGGTCGGGTCAGCGCCGGGGCCTTGCCGGGGGTGGTCGAAGAAGAAGTCGTCATGTCCCCTAGTGAACCTCGCGATGACACGGTCGAGGCTTTGCGCCGCCTGTGTGGGGCCTGTGAGGGCTCGACTCCGTACTCGACTCGGGCTCGACTCGGGCTCGGCTCGGGCTCGGCTCGGGCTCGAGCCTGCGGCGCACCGGCCCGGCGAGCGCGGGCGGGCGCCTCAGGCCGCGGCCGTGAAGTCCCGCAGGTCGATCGTCGAGCGCACCCCGACGGACGTGCCGCTGCTCGCCAGCCAGTCGCCGGCATACTCCCGGCCGCTGTCACGCAGCGACTTCAGGAAGGGCAGGTGCGTGATGACCCGCGTCTGCGGGTCGAGCGTCGCGATGCGCGGGCCGGCGTCGATGAGGTGCCAGCGCATCCGCCGCAGCGACTTCTCCAGGTCGCCGCGGAACGGCCAGCGGCTCGTGCGCGCCCGGTCCGTCGCGCTCGCGAGCATCTCGCACTCGCGCAGGAAGGCGGTGGTGAAGGCGAATTCGTCCTCCCGCGCCTTGATGTCGGCCCGCCGCTGCGGGATGCCCTCGCGGTCCGTGGGCACGATGAGCACGAGGAGGGCATCGCGGCGCCCGTCGGCGATGAGCGGCTGCAGCGGGGGATTGGCGCTGTAGCCGCCGTCCCAGTAGGGGCGCCCGTCGATCTCGACGCTCGAGTGGACGCTCGGCAGACACGCCGACGCCAGGATCGCGTCGATGCTCAGGTCGTCGTTGGTGAAGAGCCGCAGCCGCCCGTTGCCGGCGTCCGTCGCGGCCAGGTGCACGGCAGGCGCGCTGCGGTCGGTGCGCAGCCGCTCCACGTCGATGTGCTTGGTCAGGATCGCCCGCAGCGGGTCGATGCCCATCGGGTTGAGCTGGCTCGGCGACATCATGAGCGACATCGACAGCGCCGCCTTCGCGGCGAGGTTGAGGCCCGGCCGCTCGTCGCTGCCCGTGAGCATGAGGTCCATCGGTAGCTGCGAGCCGACCTCGCCCCAGACCGCGGCGAGCGTGTCGCGGGCCCCGTCGGTGCCGCCCGCGGCGAGGCCGCCGGCCAGCGCCACGGCGTTGACGGCGCCGGCGCTCGTGCCGGTCACCGCCTCGATGTCGAAGCAGTCGGCCTCGAGCAGCCGGTCCAGGACACCCCACGTGAAGGCGCCGTGCGAGCCGCCGCCCTGCAGCGCCAGCCCGAGCGGTCGGCGGTCCGTCGAGCGCTCCGCGCGCATGATTGGTATCTCAATCATGCCGCTGACGATACGCAGCACATCCGGGTCGTTCCAACGCCGAATGTCGACGCGCCCTGCAAGGAATGGGTAAAGAAACGCCCGGTATCCGCTCGCTCCCGCCCCGCGTGGCGCCACGTCGCTGCAGGTCAGCGCCTCGGTGGGCGGGGTCCGGGGGATGCTCAGCGGCCCGCTACGGCGCGCACAGCGAAGACATAGGCAGCGGGCGGACAGTCGAAGACGTCAGCGACACCGGCCACACCGGCTACCCCGTCCGACACCCGCCGTCAGCGCGGGGCCGGGCACCACACGGTCCGCAGCGGACCCGCGAAGGAGAGCACCCATGCAGCAGAACGCGTCGACCGAGCCGACCTACGTGCCCACCGGGGACGAGCCGAGCGTCGCCATCACCTCACCGGCGATGCGCCCGCCGCGCTGGAGCGGCAAGAAGACCGCCATCGTCGCGGCCCTGGCGATCAGCGTCGCCACCGCCGGCACCGTCGGCGCCGCGGCCGCCGTGCCCACCGGCACCGGCGCCGAGAGCGGCATGCGACAGGGGCGCATGGGCGGTCAGATGCCTCCCGGCATGGGGCAGGGCATGGGGCCGCGGCAGTTCGGCCAGCAGCAGTTCGACCCGCAGTCACAGCTCGGGCAGTTCGACCCG
>JAVTVZ010000035.1:2620-15828 GCA_032229625.1 Dermatophilaceae bacterium
GCAGTTCGGCCAGCAGCAGTTCGACCCGCAGTCACAGCTCGGGCAGTTCGACCCGAGCGGGCAGGGCCCGTCGCAGGCGCCCGGGACGGGTCAGCAGGGCGTCGACCCCGGGCAGGACAGCAGCACGCAGCAGGGCAGTGACCAGCAGGGCAGCAACACGGCGGGCACCTCCGCCGCGGCGAAGACCACCCAGGAGATCTGATGAGCCTCATGACCCCCGTCTTCGGCCTGCTCGGTGGCGCCCACGGCCGGCCCCGCGTCCGGCTGCACCGCGTCGGCGCCGCCCGCCCCGCGGGATACCTGCAGACCCTGGATGCCGTGCGCGTCACCACCGCCGACGCGCGGGCCCGCGCCGCGGCCCACCAGGAGCTCGTGCCCGCGTGCGGCGGCGGCGCTGTCCGCTCCCGCAGCTCACAGCGCGAGCTCGCCGCGGCGCTGGCCGCCGGCCGCGTCTGAGGCCGGGCCGACCATCCGACCGACCGATCCCGTCGAGAGATCCCGCCGAGAGATCCCGAGACCGACCCCGACCCCGATCCAGGCCCGTCCAGACCCCGATCCCGACCCAGCGACGCCGAAGGGCGCGACCCGCATCGTGCGGATCGCGCCCTTCGCGTGTGTGGCCGTCGTGGCTGATCAGACCTGATCAGGCCCGATCAGACCTGATCAGGCCTGGTCGAGCGCCCCGCGCAGGCGGGTCAGCTCGTCGGCGAGCTCAGCGGGCAGCTTGTCGCCGAACTTGGCGAACCACTCGTCGATGAGCGGCAGCTCCTCGCGCCACTCGGCGGCGTCGAAGCGCGTCGCCGCCTCGAGCTGCTCGGGCGTCACGTCGAGGCCCTCGATGTCGAGCTCGCCCTCGGCGGGCACGAGCCCGATCGGCGTCTCGACGCCCTGAGCCTGGCCCTCGAGCCGCTCGACGACCCACTTCAGGACGCGGCTGTTCTCCCCGAAGCCCGGCCACGCGAAGCCGCCGTCGGCGTCGCGGCGGAACCAGTTGACGAGGAAGACCGCGGGCATCGCCTCAGGGTGCTTCTTGCCGAGGTCCACCCAGTGCTGCAGGTAGTCACCGGCGTTGTAGCCGATGAACGGCAGCATCGCCATCGGGTCGCGGCGCACGACGCCGACCGCCCCGGCCGCCGCCGCCGTCGTCTCCGAGGAGACGGTGGCGCCGATGAAGGTGCCGTGGCTCCAGTCGCGGGCCTGCGTGACCAGCGGCACCGTCGTCTTGCGGCGGCCACCGAAGAGGATCGCGTCGATCGGCACGCCGTTCGGGTCGTCGAATTCCGGTGCCGTGACCGGGCACTGGGTGATCGGCGTGCAGAAGCGGCTGTTGGGGTGGGCGGCCTTGCTGTCGGACTTCGACGTCCACGACTGGCGGTGCCAGTCGGTCAGCTCGGCGGGGATCTGCTCGGTCATGCCCTCCCACCAGACGTCGCCGTCATCGGTCAGGGCGACGTTGGTGAAGATCGAGTTGCCACCCTCGATGGCCTTCATCGCGTTTTCGTTGGTGTGGTAACCGGTGCCCGGCGCCACGCCGAAGAGCCCGTTCTCCGGGTTCACCGCATAGAGCTTGCCGTCACGGAAGCGCATCCACGCGATGTCGTCGCCGACCATCTCGGCCTTCCAGCCGGGGATCGTCGGCTCGATCATCGCCAGGTTCGTCTTCCCGCAGGCACTGGGGAACGCGGCCGCGATGTAGTGGACCTTCCCGGCCGGGCTCGTCAGCTTGAGGATGAGCATGTGCTCGGCCATCCAGCCCTCGTCGTGGGCCATCGCCGAGGCGATCCGCAGCGCGTAGCACTTCTTGCCGAGCAGCGCGTTGCCGCCGTAGCCGGAGCCGTAGCTCCAGATCGTGCGCTCCTCGGGGAAGTGGACGATGTACTTCGTCGTGCTGCACGGCCACGGCACGTCCGTCGCGCCGTCGGCGAGCGGGGCGCCGACCGAGTGCAGACCCTTGACGTAGCCGGCGTCGGTCGCCTCCATCTGACGCAGCACGTCGGCGCCGATGCGGGCCATGATCCGCATCGAGCACACGACATACGCGCTGTCGGTGATCTCGACGCCGTACATCGGCACGTCCGCGTCGAGGTGCCCCATGACGAAGGGGATGACATACATCGTCCGGCCCGCCATGCACCCCTGGTAGAGGTCGCGCATGATGCCCTTCATCTGCTCGGGATCCATCCAGTTGTTGGTGGGTCCCGCGTCGACCTCGTCGCGGCTGCAGATGTAGGTGCGGTCCTCGACGCGCGCGACGTCATCGGGGTCGGAGACACACCAGTAGGAGTTGGGCTTCTTGTCCAGCTTGACGAACGTGCCGGCGGCGACGAGTTCGCCGGCCAGCCGGTCGTACTCCTGCGCGGAGCCGTCGACCCAGACGACCCTGTCCGGAGTCGTCAGCTCGGCGACCTGCGCCACCCACTGGGCCAGCTCGGCATGGCTGGTCCCGCCGTCGGTAGGGATGTTCGTGGGCATGGTGGCAGTCATCCGGTCCTCATTCCTGCGCAGCTCGACGTTGAGTTCGCCCACCTGAGGAGCCGTCGCCGGATGGCAGCGGTGCCCTGGCCTGACAGCGTGGTGCCTGGTCGGCCCCCGAGTGGGCGCTTGCGGTGCCAACCACGGTACGGGATTTCGGACAACGGGTGTGGGCGTTTCAGGATCGCCCGGACGCCCGACCCGGTCTCGGGACGTATGTCCCGCGATCGCCCGGGGGCACAGGCGGCGGCGTCGTCGGCGGCCCCGGCGGGGGCCTCGGCGGGGGCGGGCGCGGGGCACGTCCACAGCCGCCCCAGGGGTTTGCGCTTGGAGCTCGCGGTTGCGGTGATAAGCGCGACGTGCTGCTGGGAGCGCGACCGCGAGGGGGTGGGTGCGTGCGGGGAGGGTGCGGGACATGCGAAAGGCCCCGACCTGAGGGCCGGGGCCTGCTGTCCTGATTGCTGGTCAGCTAGCGAACTGTGGCGCACCCGAAGGGATTCGAACCCCTAACCTTCTGATCCGTAGTCAGATGCTCTATCCGTTGAGCTACGGGTGCTTGTCGCGCGCGGCGACGGATCCAGACTCTACCGTGCTGGGCGCCGAGGTACGAAATCGGCGTGGATCCGGCAGCCCAGCACGTGCGAATCCTCAGGTCACGGGGGTGACCGGCGCCTGCGGCGCGGGGGTGGCCGGCGCCTGCGGCGCGTTGTTGGTCGGCGCCTGCGACGCAGTGTGGGTCGGCGCCTGCGGCGCAGCGGCGGTGGGCGGCGTGGGCGTGCCGGTGAGCTTGCCGAGCAGCGGGCCGACGATGTCCATCGGCAGGGGGAAGACGACCGTGGAGTTCTGGTCGGCGCCGAGCTCCAGCAGCGTCTGCAGGTAGCGCAGCTGCAGCGAGGCGGGGGAGCGGCTCAGCGTCTCGGCGGCCTGGCGCAGCTCCTCACTGGCCTGCAGCTCACCGCGGGCGTTGATGACCTTGGCGCGGCGCTCGCGCTCGGCCTCGGCCTCGCGGGCCATCGCGCGCTGCATCTGCTCGGGGATCTCGACGTCCTTGATCTCCACGACCGACACCTTGACGCCCCACGGCTGGGTCTGGCCCTCGATGATCTCCCGCAGCGCCGCGTTGAGGTCGTCCCGGTGCGCCAGCAGGGTGTCCAGGTCGGCCCGGCCGAGCACCGACCGCAGCGTCGTCTGGGCGATCTGGCTCGTGGCGACCGCGTAGTTCTCCACCGTCATGATCGCGGCGACCGGGTCTACGACGTTGAAGAGCACGACGGCGTTGACCCGCGCCGGCACGTTGTCCTTGGTGATGACCTCCTGCGGCGGGATCGTCAGCGTCACCACGCGCGTGTCGACCCGCTGCAGCCGGTCGACGCCCGGGATGAGCAGGTGCAGCCCGGGCTGGTAGAGGGGGCGCAGGTGCCCGAGCCGGAAGACGACACCGCGCTCGTACTCGGGCACCACCTTGATCGCGAGCCAGGCGATGATGCCCAGCGCCACGACGATCGCGGAGACGGGCACACTCCAGTACGGCATCGAAATACGTCCTTGTCGGGTCGGAAGTGACGTCGGGTGGGATGACGTCGGGTCGGGTCAGTCGCCGCGCTCGCCGGCGAGCCGGTCGCTGCGGTAGCGCGGCATGGGCAGCGCCGTCGGGCGCGGCCCCGCGCTGCCCGACGAGCCCGCCCGGTGGCGCGCGAGCACCTCGTCGACCTGGGCGGTCGTCGGGGCGGTCGCGTCGCCGCGGGCCGGCATGAAGTGCGTCGGGAAGCCGTCAGGAGTGTTCCACAGGTGCCGCGCCAGGGGGATGGTGACGGCCAGGACGAGCGCGAGCGCCGCGAGGAGCAGCACGACGTCGGCGGTGTCGGTCGCCCCGAAGAGCAGCATGACCAGGACCATCATGAGGGCCACCGTCGCGATCGCCAGGCTCACCCCGCGGTGGAAGCGGCCCGCCTCGCTGTGCGGCCACGGGTCGACCTGGCGGGTCAGCTCCCGCGGCCCCGGGGTCGGGGAGCACTCCGACTTCGCCGGGCAGCGGCCACAGATGGCGTGCTGCCCGGCGTAGCGGATGACGCGCTTCTCGGGGTCGAACGCCGCCGGCCACAACCACTGGTCCTCGTGGCACTTCCAGGCGTCCGCGTCGGAGTGGTAGACGAAGTTGCCGGTGCGCCACGCCGCCGACCGCAGGGCGCTGCGCGCGCCGAGGCGGTCGAAGGCGACCGCCACGACGAGCAGGCACGCGGCATACAGGCTGACGAGGACGACGGAGGTCGACGGCGCATCCATGGGTGGGCGGCCTACCTCGGGCCGGGTCCGCCGGGGGTGCCGGCGGGCAGCTCGGTGTAGAGGACGTCCTCGGGCAGCTCGTCCACGGTGGTGCCGGAGCGGAAGTGCAGCAGCCCCTGCCAGGCGATCCACACGAAGGGCAGGCAGCCGCCGATGATGAAGATCAGGTCGCCGGGCAGGCGCCCCCACTCCAGGAGCGAATTGCTGCGGTTCGTGATGTAGGCCAGGTCGCGCGCCTCGAAGTAGCCGTTGCCGACCGACTGGTAGAGCTGCAGGACGCCCAGCGGCAGCAGCGTCGCGAAGACCATCCACGCCAGCCCGATGTTCAGGCTCCAGAAGGAGATCTTCGCGAGCTTCTCGGGCCACTTGTCGGCCGGGATGAGATAGCGCAGCGCAAACATCGCCAGGCCGACGGCGAGCATGCCGTAGACGCCCATCATCGCGGCGTGCCCGTGGTTGGCGGTCAGCGCCGTGCCGATCTCGTAGTAGGAGACGATCGGCAGGTTGATGAGGAAGCCGAAGACGCCGGCGCCCAGGAAGTTCCAGAAGCCCACCGCGACGAGGAACATCACGGCCCAGCGGTGCGGGAAGGGCGAGCTGGATTTGCTCTCCTGCCGCGCGCCGAGCTGCATGAACGCCCACGCCTCGACGGTCAGGAACGTCAGCGGGATGACCTCCGCGGCGCTGAAGAAGGCGCCGAGCGCCATGTGCTCCACCGGGGTGCCGGAGAAGTACAGGTGGTGCATCGTGCCGATGACGCCGCCGAGCGAATACAGGATGACGTCCAGGAAGATGATGCCGAGCGCGATCTTCTCCCGCACGACGCCGAGCAGCACGAAGATGTAGGCGACCATGACGGTCGTGAAGAGCTCGAGGAAGTCCTCGACCCACAGGTGCACGACCCAGAAACGCCAGAACTCCGCGACCGTCAGGTGCGAGTCGGTGCGGGCGAGCAGACCGACCGCGTAGAACGCGGGGATGGCCAGGGCCGCGAAGAAGAACAGCCACGGCATGTTGCCCTTGGACTCGCCCTTCAGGCGAGTGCGGATGCCGCGGTAGATGATCGCGATCCAGATGAAGAGCCCGGCCGTCAGCAGCACCTGGAAGACGCGCGGCAGGTCGAGGTATTCCCATTGCTGCGCGAAGAGCGGCCCCTTGGCCCACGAGACGCCGTGGATCGAGAGGGCCTCGGCGGTCAGGGAGCCGAAGACGACGAGCGCGACGGCCGCGAGCAGGATGTAGACCAGGACGTGCTGGTTCTTCGGCTCGCGCTTGGCGATGAGCGGCGTCAGGAAGATGCCGGCCGCGAGGAAGCCGGCGGCCGTCCAGAAGAGCGACAGCTGCAGGTGCCAGGTGCGGGCCAGGTTGAACGGCAGCAGCGAGGAGATGACATCGAGCCCGAAGAAGCTCGACAGATCCGCGCGGTAGTGCTCGGCGAGCGCCCCGAGGAGGGTCTGGGCGAGGAAGAGCACGGAGATGACGAAGAAGAACCACGCGGTCGCGCGCTGCGACTTCGTCAGGCCGACCTCGCCGGGCTGACGGAAGGAGATCGTCGGCGCCTCCTCGGAGTGCCAGCCGATCTTGCGGCTCCAGCGGCCGTAGATCGCGAAGAGCACGCCGGTGCCGCCGATGAGGGCGATGAGGCTCAGGCCGGACCAGACGATGAGGTCGGCCGTCGGGGTGTTGGCGACCGCCGGCTCGGGCGGCCAGTTGTTCGTGTAGCTGTAGTCGTGCCCCGGGCGCTCCGCCGCGCTGGCCCACGCCGTCCACGCGAAGAACGCCGTGAGCTGGCGGATCTGCGTCGGGTCGGTGATCGCGTCGGCCTTGAGACCGTTGGCCGCGGCGCCGGGCCCGAAGAAGTTCGCGTAGTAGGCCGTCAGCTGATCGAAGGCGACGATCTGGTCGGGCGTGAACGTCAGCACGCCGGTGGCCTGGTCGTAGCGGTTGGTGCGGAACTGCTCCAGGAGCGCCCCCTGGGGGTCCTGCACGCCGGCGGCGCGCAGCCGCTCGTCGACGATGTCGGTGCTGCGACGCAGGTAGTCGGCCGTGAAGTCCGGGCCGAGGTAGCCGCCGTGGCCCATGATCGAGCCGTACTGCATGAGACCACGGGCCTGGAAGATCTCCTGGCCTGCGGTGATGTCCGCCGAGGTGAACACGGTCCGGCCGTCTTGAGCGACGACCTGGGTCGGTTGTGGCATCGAGTCCGTGTAGGTCCGGTAGGCCAGGATCCCCATGACGAAGAATCCGAAGACCATGACCAGGGCCACGGCCTGCACCCACCCCTTGCCGACGAGCATCTGTCGTCGGTCGGTGGTATCGGCCCGTTGCCCGGGGGAGGTGCTGGGGGGAGTCGCCATCGCTTCGCCGCCTTGGATCGCAGGAGTGCGCGGGCGCGCCAATTACACGACGCAACCCGTGCCAAGTGCTGGCAAGCTAGCACTCGGAGCGGCTCCGACACGGCCTACCGCCCTGAATTTGCCCAGAACAATCCGCAATGTGCATCGGCGCGTGGAGGATCGAACGATGAGTGAGCAGACCAGCATGTTTCGCACCGGGGTCACCGACGATGTCCCGCTGCGCGAGGGTGACCGCGCCACCGCGGTCGTCGTCGACGCGCCCGGCCTGCGCGGGGTGCATTTTGCGCTCGACGCCGGGCAGGGACTGACCGACCACGCGGCGCCCAAGCGCGCGGTCGTGAACTGCGTCGCCGGCGCGATCGACTTCACCCTCGAGGGCGAGACCCGGACGCTGCGCCCCGGTGACCTCGTCGTCATGGAGCCCGGGGCGCGGCACGCGCTCGTCGCGACGGAGCCGTCGCGCTTCACGCTGCTGCTGCTGAGCTGAACCGCCCTGAGTCTGCGTCAGCCGGCCTCGCCGATGTCGGGGAGGCGCCCGAGGCCGTCGGCGTGCGGGATCGCGGCGAGCAGGCGGCGGGTGTAGGCCTCCTGGGGGGCCGACCAGACCTGCTCGGTCGGCCCCTGCTCGACGAGCCGGCCGTGGCGCATCACGGCGACCCGGTCGGCGATGAGCCGCACGACGGCCAGGTCGTGGCTGATGAAGAGCATCGACGCGCCGGCGCCCAGCGCGAGCTCGCGCATGAGCAGCGCGATCCGGGCCTGCAGCGACGCGTCGAGCGACGCGATCGGCTCGTCGCCGATGAGCAGGTCCGGGCCCGTCGCGATCGCGCGGGCGATCGCGATGCGCTGTCGCTGGCCCCCGGAGAACTCGTGGGGGTAGCGGGTCGCCGCCGCCGCCGGCAGCCCCACCTCCTCGAGCAGGTCGGCGACGCTGCGCGCGGCACGGGCCCCGCCGGGGTGGATCGCGCGGGCGTCCTCGATCTGCGCGCCGACGCGGCGGCGCGGGTTGAGCGAGGCGTACGGGTTCTGGAAGACCATCTGGATCCGGCGCAGGCGCACCGGGCGTGGCCGCAGCCCCAGCCGGGTCACCTCGTCGCCGTCGAAGCGGATCGACCCCGCCGTCAGCGGCTCCAACCCGCAGATCGCCTTGGCCAGCGTCGACTTGCCCGAGCCCGACTCGCCGACGAGCCCGAGCACCTCACCGGGGCGCATCGTCAGCGTCACCCCGTCGACCGCGGTCAGGCTCACCCCACCGGGCTGTCGATAGGTGACGCTCGCGTCGCGGACGACCAGCTCACCGGCCATGGGGATCGCCCTCCTGCTCGGGGTCCGGGCGGGCGGCCCGGCCCGCGTCGGCGTGGGCCTCGGGCGCCTGGTCGAGCAGGTCGGCGGCGCGCTCCTGGTGGTCGGGCAGGGCGTCGATGAGCGCGCGGGTGTAGTCGTGCTGCGGGTGGCGCAGCACGTCATACCGGGTGCCGTGCTCGATGACGCGGCCGTCGCGCATGACGGCGATCGTGTCGGCGAGCGCGCTCATGACGCCGAGGTCGTGGGTGATCAGCACGATGCCGATGCCGAGGTCGTCGCACAGCCGGCGCAGCAGCCGCAGCACACCGGCCTGCACGGTGACGTCGAGGGCGGTCGTCGGCTCGTCGGCGATGAGCAGCTCGGGCTCGCAGGCCAGCGCCGACGCGATCGCGATGCGCTGCAGCTGGCCGCCGCTGAACTGGTGCGGGTAGCGGCGCAGCGCCCCCGACGGGTCCGGCACCGACACCTGCCGCAGCAGCTCCAGCGCCCGGTCGTCCGCCTCCGAGCGGGACACGCGCAGGTGGTAGCGCAGGTGATCGGTCAGCTGGGCGCGCACCGAGAGCATCGGGTGCAGGCAGGCCGTCGGGTCCTGGAAGACCATCGCGATGCGCCGCCCCCGCATCGCGGCCAGCGTGCGCCGCGACGCACCGACGAGCTGGGTGCCGTCGAAGCGGATGCTGCCACCGACGCGGGCCTGACCCGGCTGCAGGCCGAGCACGCTCATGCCGGTCATCGTCTTGCCCGAGCCGGACTCCCCGGCCAGGCCGGTCACCTGGCCGCGCGGCGCGACGAGGTCGACGCCGTCGAGGATCCGGGCGCCGCCGATCGACAGCGTCAAACCCTCGATGATCAGACCCGAGCGGCCGTCGGGGGCGCGGGGGGTGCCGTCGGCGGCCGCATCGCCGAGCGTCCGTGCGGTGCTCACAGGGCCCTCCCGCCGACGGCGCGTTGGGAGCGCGGGTCGAGGGCGTCGCGCAGCGAGTCGCCGATGAGGTTGAAGGCGACGACGACGCTGAAGATCGCCAGGCCCGCATACACCGCGATCCACCACGCGCTGAATTGCTGCACGCCCTCGCTGACCATCGCGCCCCACTCCGGCGTCGGCGGCACGGTGCCCAGACCCAGGAAGGACAGGCCGGACAGCAGCAGGATCGCGCTGCCGAAGTCGAGCATCGCGAGCACGAGGATCGGTGCGGCGATGTTGGGCAGGATGTCGCGGCTCAGCGACGTCAACGGCCCGGTGCCCAGCAGCCGGGAGGCGACGACATACTCCGCGGAGCGGGCGCTGATGACCATCGAGCGGGTGACGCGGGCGTATTGCGGCCAGCTGACCAGCAGCATCGCGAGCACCGCATTCTGCAGGCCCGGGCCCAGCGCCGCGGTGATGACCATCGCCAGGATGATCGTCGGGAAGGCGAAGACGAGGTCGGCGACGCGCATGATCGTCTCGTCGACGACCCGCCCGACGTAGCCGGCGATCGCGCCGAGCGTGCTGCCGAGCAGCATCGAGGCGACGACGAGCAGGATCGACAGCGGCAGCGTCACGCGGGCGCCGGCGATGATGCGCGACAGCACGTCGCGGCCGAGGGTGTCGGTGCCCAGGGGGTGCGCGCCGCCGGGCGCGGCGAGGCGGTCCGGGCTCTGGGCCAGCGGGTCGTAGGGCGCGATCCACGGCCCGAGCAGCGCCACGACCAGCCAGGCGATCACGATGACGACGCCGACGAGCGCGAGCGGCTGGCGCAGCAGCTGCGGCACGGGCAGCCGGCGCCGACCGACGAGCGCCGGGGTCTGATCCGAGGTCTGATCCGGGGCCAGGCCGGGCGTCGGGTCCGGGGTCGCGTCGGGCGTCGGGTCCGGGGTCGCGTCGGGGGCGCCGGGCGGCGTCGTGGGCGCGCTCATCGGGTCCGCACCCGCGGGTCGATGACGCCGTAGAGCAGGTCGACGGCGAAGTTGATCGTGATGTAGGTGACGCCGACGATGAGGCCGACGCCCATGACGGCCTGCAGGTCCAGCGTCGTCGCGGCGTTGTAGGCGTACTGCCCCAGACCGTTCCACGCGAAGACCGTCTCGGTGAGCACGGCCCCCGACAGCAGCGACCCGAAGGTCAGCCCGACGACCGTCAGGATCGGCAGCAGCGCGCCGCGCAACACGTAGCGCAGCGTGACGACCCGCCCCGGCAGGCCCTTGGCGCGGGCGGCGGTGACGTAGTCGTTGCCGAGCACGTCGAGCACCGCCGTGCGCGAGAAGCGGGTGAGCAGCCCGATCGTGTAGAGCATGAGCACGCTCGCGGGCAGCACGAGGTGGGCGACGGCGCTGCGCAGGGCCGGCAGGTCACCGGCGAGCGCGGAGTCGATGGTGTAGAAGCCCGTGACGCGCGGCGGCGGCATGAGCTGGGGGTCGAGGCGCCCGGAGCCGGGCGCCCACCCGAGTTGGTAGAAGAAGACGTAGAACATCAGCAGCGCCAGCCAGAAGGTCGGGGTCGAGATGCCGACGAGGCTGAAGACGCGGATCGCCTGGTCGAGCAGCGACCGGTGCCGCATCGCCGCGACGAGGCCGAGCCCGACGCCCAGCACGATCGAGACCGCGAGCGCCGCGATCGCCAGCTCCGCGGTCGCCGGGAAGGCCGACGCCAGGTCGGTCGCGACGGGGTTGCGGGTCTGCGTCGAGCGGCCCAGGTCGCCGTGCACGAGCCGGGTCAGATACATGCCGTACTGCGTGGGCAGGCTCTGATCCAGCCCCCATTCGGCGCGGAAGGCCGCGACGGCCGCCGGGTCGCTCGCCGAGCGCTCGCCGAGGGCCGCGGCGGCCGGGTCGGCGGGCACGAGCGCGGTGAGCGCGAAGGTCACGAGCGTGACGCCCCAGATGAGCAGCAGGCTGACGAGGAGCCTCAGCGCGACATACCGGAGCAGGGGGTGGCGGGCCGGGGCCGCGCGGGTCGCCGGACTGCGGGGGGCCGCGCCACCCGCCCCGGACTCCTCCGGGACGGGTGACGCGGCGGGCGGCGCTGCGGGGGTGCTCACGTCAGGAGATCGTCGCGAATTCGAGCGTCGTGACCGGGTTGATGACGACGTTGTTCAGCGTGTTGGCCGTGACGACGATCTGCGCCGGCTGGATGAGCGGGATGAAGGGGCCCTGGATGTTCGACTCCTTCTGGAAGGCCTGGTAGGCGGGTCCGCGCGCGTCACCGGAGGCGGCCGCCGCGGCCTTGGCGAGCTTGTCGGTCTCCGGGGCCATCGTCGCCGGCCACGCAGCCCGCTTGGCCAGGCTCTGGCCGGGCGCGAAGACGAGGTAGTTGGCCGGGTCCGGATAGTCGGCGCCCCAGTAGGCGACCCCGGCCTGGGACTTGCCGGAGCGGAAGCTGTCGAGACTCGTCGAGCTCGGCTGCGGGTTGAGCTGCAGATTGATGCCCAGCGGCTTGACCTGCGCCTGGATGGTCTCCGCGACGTTCTGCATCTTCACGCCGCCGATGGAGACGTCGTTGGAATACAGGATCGAGATGGCCTCGCCCTTGTAGCCGGACGCGTCGAGCAGCTCCTTGGCCTTCGTCGCGTCGAAGGAATTGGCCGGGTCGGACTCCAGCGCGCCGACGAAACCGGCCGGCACCATGCCGCCGGGCTGCGTCGCGCCCTGACCGCCGAGCGCGACGACCGACTTGTAGTCGATCGCGTGCCGCATCGCCTGGACGAAGGAGACATTCGCCGAGGACTTGCCGAATTCCGGCGTCATGTTGAACCACAGGAAGATCGTGCGGGCGCTCTGGGCGGTGACGACCTTCGTGCGTCCCGCATTCATGTCCGTCACCTGATCCGGGCCGAGCGAGAAGGCGATCTGCGCCTGCCCGGCCTGCGCGTTGACCTTCTGCGTCGCCGCGTCGACGTTGTCGAGCACGACCCGCCCGTAGGCCGGCTTCGTGCCCGCGTAGTGCTCGTTGGCCTTGAGCACGACCTTGGACTGCACGTCGAAGGACTCGATGGCGTACGGGCCCGACCCGGCGCCGGTCTTGTTGAGGAAGTCCTCGGCCTTGTCGTCCTTGGTCGTCGTGCCGCCGTTGGCCTCCACGACCTTCTTGTTGACGATGCCCAGGGACGGGTTCGGCAGGATGTAGGGCAGCTGCGGGTTGGCCTGAGCGCTGGTCAGGACGATGGTCTTGTCGTCCTTCTTCGTCACCGTCACGCCGTCGAGCAGGAAGGAGGGGTTGCCCGCGACGCCCTGGACCCGCTGCAGGGAGAAGACGACGTCGTCGGCGGTCACCGGTGAGCCGTCGGAGAACGTGTGGGTCCCCGTCATCGTCAGCGTGACCGTCTTGTTGTCCGGGGAGATCGTGAACGAGCAGATGCCCGGCTTGGGCGTCTTGACGTCGCCGCCCTCGAACTTCAGGACCGTCTCGTAGATCTGCTGGTCGAGCATGACGCCGGTGAACTCGAAGGACCGCGCCGGGTCGATCGTCTTGAGGTCGAACGCGTCGTTGGCCACGAGCGTCTTGACCCCCGAGCCGCTCGACCCTCCGGCGTCGCCGCCGCCGCCACACGCCGCGAGGCCGACGACCAGGACCGTCGTCGTGACCACCACCGGCAGCCGGTTTCGCTTCATCTGCAACCTCATTCCGCTCGTGCTCGGCGCGGCGGACCGGCCCGTGCGGGCCGCTCCGCGACGTCCGGCGCCCATGGCGCACCGAATGTGTGTCGTGCGGGCGCCACGATAGAGGCGAGCACCGACAAGGTCGTGGAGCCTGGCCGGGGGGTCGTCCAACCGCAATGCCGGCGCCGCCGCCTGCCGCCGCCTGCCGCCGCC
>JAVTVZ010000036.1:0-2795 GCA_032229625.1 Dermatophilaceae bacterium
CCTGCGTAGCCGACCATCGTCGTCCTCCGTGGGTGTGGTGGTGTCTCCCGCTCCTTCGCCAGGTCCTTGCCCGGCGATGCGGTGTTGATGACCACGATGGATGGTTGAATGATCACGTGCAACGATCAGTTCGGCAGAAGATGATCATTCGCGCGATGGGGACGCAGCGGACGACGGTGGACGCCCTCGTCGAGCTCACGGGCGCCTCGCCGATCACGATCCGGCGCGACCTGGCCGACCTCGAGGGCCACGGGCTGCTCACGCGGGTGCACGGCGGGGCGGTCGCGGCCCGCCGCCGCGGCATGCGGCTCATGTCCTACGGCCTGCGGGCGAGCCACGACGTCGAGCGCAAGGAGGCCGTCGCGGCGCTGACCGCCGGGCTCATCGAGGACTACGAGACGGTCGTGCTCGACAACGGCACGACCAACGACGCCGTCGCCCGCGCCCTCGTCGGCCGCGACCTCACCGTGCTCTGTATGTCGTTGCACGCCGCGGTCGCGCTCGGTGCCGACGCCCGCGCCCGGGTCATCGTGCCGGGCGGGCTCATCGCCCCCGACACCCTGTCGGCGCAGGCCGCGGCCTGCATCGACGCGGCCCGCGGCATCCGCGCCGACGTCGCGGTGCTCGGCGCGGCCGCCGCGAGCGCCGCCCACGGCCTGACGACGACGACCTGGGACGACGCCCAGATCAAGCGGGCGATCGTCGCCTCGGCGACCCGCCGCATCCTGCTCGCCGACGCCGAGAAGCTCACCCGCACGACGAGCTTCCGCGTCGCCGGGCTGGAGGACATCGACGACCTCGTGACGACCGCCGACTCGCCGCCCGGGCTCCTGGCGGACTTCCGGGCGGCGGGCGTGCAGGTGCATCTCGCGGAGCCTGCGCCGTCGTGACGGCCGCAGTGAGTCCGGCGTGACCTGCGCGGTCGGTCGGTCGTGTCGGCCCCGGGTCAGTCCGCCTTGACGGCCGTCACGGGGCAGGGTGCCGACAGCAGGATCTGCTGGGCCTGGGAGCCGAGGATGAGCTTGCCGACGGGGCTGCGCCGGCGCAGGCCGATGACGACGAGCTCGGCGTTGGTCGCCTCGACCGCCTCCACGATGGCCTCGCTGGCGTCGCCGCCGGTGACCGCCTGCCGCGCCTCGTAGTCCACGCCGGAGTCGGCGAGGCGCGCCTGGGCCGCCTCCCAGTCGTCCGACCCGGCGTAGGCCCGATCGACCGTGGCCGCCCCGCTGCTGGTGTTGAGCACGACGAGGCGGCTGCCGCGGCGGGCGGCCTCGTCGATCGCCCACTCCAGGGCCGCCCGGCCCTCCGGCTTGGGCACATATCCGACGACGATCGTCATGTCACATTCCTTCGGTGTTGGCGTGGGCGGGCACCTCGAGCGCGTCCTCGCCGCGGCGCCCGCGCACCCGGGCGACGACGACCGGCGCGACGACGAGCAGCACGACGACGACATACACGACGATCGAGAAGGGGGTGTTGACCAGGCCGCTGATCTCCCCGTCGCTGATCTGCAGCGCGCGGCGCATCTGCACCTCGGCGACGGGGCCGAGGATGATGCCGATGATCGCGGGCACGACCGGCAGGCCGTAGCGGCGCATGAAGAAGCCCAGACCCCCGATGATCAGCAGCAGCCACAGGTCGAAGGCCGACCCGTTCGCGGCATACGCGCCGATGCTGGCGAAGAAGAGGATCCCCGCATACAGGTAGGGCCGCGGGATGTAGAGCAGCTTGGCCCAGACCGGGGCGAGCGGCAGGTTGAGCGCGAGCAGGATCGTGTTGCCGATGAACAGGCTCGCGATGAGACCCCAGACGAGGTCGGCGTGAGTGTCCAGGAGCCGTGGCCCCGGCTGGATGTTGTAGCGCTGGCACGCCCCGAGCATCACGGCGGCCGTGGCCGTCGTGGGGATGCCGAGGGTGAGCAGCGGCACGAGCCCGCCGGCGGCGGAGGCGTTGTTCGTCGCCTCCGGGCCCGCGACACCCTCGATGGCACCCTTGCCGAATTCCTCGGGGTGCGCGGACAGCTTCTTCTCCATGACGTAGGAGAGGAAGGTCGGGATCTCCGCGCCGCCCGCGGGGACCGCGCCGAAGGGGAAGCCGATCGCCGTACCGCGCAGCCACGGCTTCCACGAGCGTGACCAGTCGTCCCGGCTCATCGTCGCGTTGGAGACCCGGATGATCTCGGCGGGGTGGCGCCGCAGGTGCGCCGCGACCCACAGGGCTTCGCCGACCGCGAAGAGCCCGACCGCCAGGATGACCACGTCGATGCCGTCGGCGAGCTGCGGGATGCCGAGGGTGAGACGCTGCTGGCCGGACGTGGCGTCGATCCCGATGAGCCCGATGAACAGGCCCGCCCCCAGCGACGCGAGGCCGCGCACGACGGAGCTGCCGAGCACGGTCGTCACGGCGATGAAAGCCATGACCATGACGGCGAAGTAGTCCGGCGCGCCCATGTTGATGGCGAGCTTGACGATGACCGGCGCGACGAGCGCGAGCAGCAGCGTGCCGATCGTGCCCGCGATGAAGGAGCCGATCGCGGCGGTGGCCAGCGCGGCGGCCCCGCGCCCGCGTTTGGCCATCTGGTTGCCTTCGATGGCGGTGACGACCGAGGCGCTCTCGCCGGGAGTGTTGAGCAGGATCGACGTCGTCGATCCGCCGTACATGCCGCCGTAGTAGATGCCGGCGAACATGATGAACGCCTGCGTCGCCTCCATCGAGTAGGTCAGCGGCAGCAGCAGCGCGATGGTCATCGCCGGGCCGATGCCTGGGAGCACGCCGATCGCGGTGCCCAGGACGAC
>JAVTVZ010000037.1:0-2788 GCA_032229625.1 Dermatophilaceae bacterium
GAGTTCGCATTCAGCACTCACTCAGCGAAGTTCCAGGCCCCTGCCGGGGGCAGGCGGTGATCAGACCGTGACAATCCCTGGCATCCGAGGCGGCAGGCGCGGCTCACGGCGATAGCATCGAACGCGGCGGGCCACGGCCCGGCGCCAGTGGAGTGAGGGACAGCGTGGGAGGCACCAGTGCCCGAAGCAGTGATCGTCGCGACCGCGCGGAGCCCCATCGGCCGCGCGTTCAAGGGGTCGCTCGCGTCGATGCGCCCCATCGATCTGGCGACGCAGGTGACGACCGCCGCCCTCGACGCGGTGCCCGGCCTCGACCGCGCGACGATCGACGACCTCTACCTCGGCTGCGCGCAGCCGTGGGCCGAGCAGGGCTACAACCTGGCGCGGGTCCTCGCGGTGCGGCTCGGACTCGACGGGTTGGCCGCCGCGACGATCAACCGCTTCTGCGCCTCCTCCGTCCAGACGACCCGTATGGCGTTCCACGCGATCAAGGCGGGCGAGGGCCACGTCTTCGTCAGCGCCGGGCTGGAGTGCGTGTCGCGGTATGCCGACCTGCGCGGCACCGGGCTGTCCGAGCGGGCCTGGCAGGACCCGGCGTTCGAGGAGGCCCAGGCCCGCAGCGCGCAGGTCGCCGCCGACAACTCCCCGTGGTCGGACCCCCGCGCGCAGGGGCTGCTGCCCGACGTCTACCTCGCGATGGGGCAGACGGCCGAGAACGTCGCGACGCTGCGCGGCGTGAGCCGGCAGCGCCAGGACGAGTGGGCGCTGTACAGCCAGCAGCGCACGCAGGCCGCGATCGACGCCGGCTTCTACGCGCGGGAGATCACGCCGGTCACCCGGCCCGACGGGGCGGTCGTGGACCGTGACGACTCGCCCCGCGCGGACGTGACGATGGAGGGTCTCGCGGCGCTGGCCCCGGCCTTCCGCGAGCACGGCACGGTGACGGCGGGCAACTGCTGCCCGCTCAGCGACGGCGCCGCGGCGCTGGTGATCATGAGCGACATCCGCGCCAAGGAGCTGGGGGTCACCCCGCTCGCGCGGATCGTCTCCACGGGCGTCGGCGGCCTCTCCCCCGAGATCATGGGCCTGGGGCCGGTCGACGCGAGCCGGCAGGCGCTCAAGCGGGCCGGGATGTCGATCGGCGACATGGACCTCTACGAGATCAACGAGGCGTTCGCCGCGCAGATGCTGCCCAGTGCCGACGACCTGGAGATGAACTTCGACAAGCTCAACGTGCATGGCGGCGCGATCGCGCTGGGCCACCCCTTCGGCTCCACGGGCGCGCGCATCACGACGACCCTGCTCCACGGGCTCGCCGCCACCGACGGCCAGTTCGGCCTCGAGACGATGTGCGTCGGTGGTGGCCAGGGCATGGCGATCATCCTCGAGCGCCTCTCCTGACCTCGAGCGGCTCTCCTGACCTCGAGCCCCCGGGCTTCGGGCCCCCGGACGTCGAGCCCCCGATTCACCCGATCTCGCGGCGCAGCTGCGCGAGCCGCTGCGCCAGATCGGCGCCCCGGCCCCGCTGTGCGAGGTCGTAGGCCGTGACGACCAGCTGATCCATCACGACCGCCGGCCCGAGCTCGGGCAACGTGCCGTCACCCTGGGCGCTGGGCGCGGCGGCGTCGGCGAAGTCCTGCGCGAGCGCGCGCACGGCCGGGACAGCAGCGAGCGCCCGGTCCAGCGGCAGCTGTTGCCACCGCCGGGCCAGGCGCTCGAGCTCGGTCCGGGCCGCGGCGGGCACCGGATCGACGGTCATGTCAGTTGCGGCCCTGCAGCTGCGCGACAAGGCGCAGGATCTCCAGGTAGAGCCACACGACGGTGACGAGGAGGCCGTGCGCGAGCAGCCAGCTGTACTTCTCCGGCAGCTGCGCGGCGACGGCGCGGTCGATGGAGTCGAAGTCCATCGCCAGGGAGTAGGACGCGAGCCCGACGGCGACGACGGAGACGAGGATCGACATGCCCGAGCCGAAGCCGAAGAAGCCCCAGCCGCTGTTGGCGCCGAAGGCCCACGCCGCGACGAGGTTGGCCAGCGCGAAGATCATGTAGCCGAAGATCGCGAGAGTGAAGATGCGCCGCGACTTGCTCGTCACCTTGACGATGCCGAACTTCCAGCCGGCGAACATCGCGACGAAGACCGACAGGCTCGCCACGACCGCGGTCGTCACGACGCCCGGGCCGAACGCGTTGCCGTAGACGGCGGTGACGGACCCGACGAGCAGGCCCTGGAAGAACGCGTAGCCGACGATGAGCGGCACGCTGATCGTCTTCTTGAAGGCGATGACCAGGCCCAACACGAGGGTCACGACGATCGCCGGGAGGATCAGGACGGGGCTCAGGGCGGGGACGACGAGGGCGACCGCGGCGGCGACGACGAGCATGAGCCCGAAGAGGCCGAGCGACTTCATGACGACGTCGTCGACGGTGACGCGGCCCATCTGGACGGGGCCGGCGGAGGGCTGCTGATACATGTCGTCCAGGTCGCGCGCGGACATGTCCTGCGGCGCGTACTGACCGTATTGCGGCTGCCCGTACTGGGACTGGCTCGACTGACCGCGGGACCCGAAGGTCGCGTAGCCGCCCTTGCGGCTGACGTCGTCGATGCGGTCGAAGACCGGGTTGCTCATGGGGTACTCGTTGCCTTCCACGATCTGGCTCGCCGGACGGCGAACGCTGCAAAATCTCAACGATGTAGACGTGTGCGCGGTTCCGGATATTCCCCGGTCACGCAGGTGGTGGCACGACGTCGGGCCTGGTGATGGCGCCGGGCCGGGCTCGGCTGCGGTGC
>JAVTVZ010000038.1:0-2750 GCA_032229625.1 Dermatophilaceae bacterium
GGAGCGGGGGCAGGCCCCGCGCGAGAGCTCCGGGCGGGCGCTGGGCTCCGCCGCGACCGGCGACCGGTCGGGCGCCTCCCCCGCCTCCGGCGGTGCCCGGGACGCGACGGCCTCGGCCGGCGCCCGCGACACCGGCTCGACGGGCGCGACCGCGCCGTCCCGGTCGGGCGGGGCAGCGACGGGTGGCGCGGAGAAGATCATGCTCATCCTCGACGCGAGCGGCTCGATGGCCCGCCGCGGCGCCGGCGGGCAGACGTCGATGGAGGCGGCGCAGGACGCGACGGCCAACGCGCTGGAGACGGTGCCGCAGGGCACACCGGTGGGGCTGCGGGTCTTCGGCTCGCGGGTCGACGGGCACGGGCGCCCGACGCCTGCGGCGTGCCGCGACACCCGGCTCGTGCAGCCGCTCGCGCCGCTGGACCGGCGGGCGATGACGACGGCGGTCTTCTCCTTCGCCCCGCTGGGCGAGACCCCGATCGCGCGCTCGATCGACGCGGCGGTGCGGGACCTGGGGGACTCCGGGCGGCGCGCGATCCTGCTGGTCACCGACGGTGAGGAGTCGTGCGACCCCGACCCGTGCCGGGCGGTGGCCGACGCCCGCGCCGCGGGGGTAGACGTGCGCGTCGACATCGTCGGGCTGCGGGTCGACGGCCGCGCCCGCGACCAGCTGCAGTGCATCGCGCGCAGCACGAACGGCCGCTACTCCGAGGCCCGCGACGACTCCCAGCTCAACGCGACGCTGCGCACCGCGCTGCTGCGGCTGCGGGCCGACCAGGCCGCGGACGCGCGCTCCGTGAGCGAGGCCGCGCCCTCGGCCGCCCGCTCCGGCGACGCACGGGACAATTGGCTGCTCGCCGTGGCGCAGGGGCGGGATCGGGCCGATGCCGGTGCGTCGACCTCGACGCAGGACTCCGGCGGCCCGAGCCGCGGCGCGCTGCTGGCCGGGGTCCTGGTGATCCTGGTGCTGTGGCTCTTCCTCGGCTCGCGCAGGCGCCGCTGAGCCCAGCCGCACGCACCGCGCGGCCCGTCTCGTGCCTGCGCAATCTCAGCGCGCGACAGCGCCGCTCGTACTCAGAGCGCGGCAGCGCCGCTCGCATCTCAGAGCGCGGCAGCGCCGCTCGCCGCGCGGGACCTGCGGCCGAGGGAGTCGATGGCGGCCATGTCGGCGGCCCCGAGGGTGAAGTCGAAGACGTCGAAGTGCTCGGCGATCCGCCGTGGCCGGATCGACCCGGGGATCGCGGAGGTGCCGTGCTGCAGGTGCCAGCGCAGCACGACCTGCGCGGGCGTGCGCTCGTGGGCGGCGGCGAGGCGGCTCAGCGTCGGGTCGTCGAGCAGCTCGACGTCGACGCCCAGCGGGCAGCGGGCCTGCGTCGCGATGCCGTGGCGGGCGTGGAAGGCGCGCAGCGGCTCCTGGGGCAGGTAGGGGTGCAGCGGCACCTGGTTGAGCGCCGGCGCCTCACCGGTCTCGTCCATGAGTCGCTGCAGGTGCGCGATGCCGAAGTCGCTCACGCCCGCGGCGCGGACCCGCCCCTCGTCGCGCAGCCGCAGGATCGCGCGCCAGGTGTCGACATACCGGTCCTGGGAGGGGCAGGGCCCCGCGATGAGGTAGAGGTCGACGGTCCGCTGCCGCAGTCGCCGGGTCGACTCCTCGAAGGCGCGCAGCGTGCGGTCGTAGCCGTGTCGGTCGTCGCCGACCTTGGCCGTCAGGAAGATCTCGTCGCGGGGCACGTCGGTGTCGGCGAGGGCCCGACCGACGCCGATCTCGTCGTCGGCGGCCGCGGCCGTGTCGATGGTCCGGTATCCCACGCGCAGGGCCGACAGCACCGCGGCCCGGGCCGAGCCGGCCGCCAGGGTGCGCGTCGTGCCGGGGTGACCGGTGGCGACCCCGAAGCCCAGCGGCGACATGGCCACGCAGTGCGTGCCGGCGGCGAGCATCGTCGAGGACACCGGGCGAGACCTCGCAGGCCGCAGAGCCCGCAGAGGCCGCACGGAGCGGGCATCGCCGGGAGTCACGGGCTGATCGGCGCGGTCGTCGGAGGCGTCGGTGCCCACGTCGGTGTCCACGGCGGAGTCGAGGGCGGTGTCGAGGCGGCTGTCGAGGGAGGGGTCGACGCCGACGGGGTGGGTCGTCGTGGGCTGCGCGGAGCCGTAGCGCCTCCACCCGCGGCCGGGGACCATGTCGAGCGTGACGGATGCCGGTGCCGCGTCGGGGGCCGACTCCCGGGAGGGGAACCATGGCGCGGGCGCGGCCTGGGTGGCGAGCTGGCGCCACCAGGTCGGGGCAGGCATGAGGCCGACCATATAACGATGAGGTAACGCCCCGGTATGACCCACGCGACAGCCACGTGTCGCGATCGTCACCGTGACGTCATCTCGGCGGGCCCGCACCAGGCCTCCCGACGGGCCTCCCGACGCGCTCTCCCCGGGCTGATCCCCCGGCCCCGACTGCCATCGACCGAGCCCCCAACATCTGACTGACCCCCCCCCCGGCCCTGACCGAGCCGACCGCCGACGCGGGGCCAAGTCACACCAGGCGCCGCCAGTCCAGCCCGTAGGCGATCGAGCGCATCGCACACATCAGTGTGGCTTCGTGATCGGGCCGGGGCGGTCCCCGCTCGTCCGCGGGTCGGCGGCCGTCGATTCCGGCGCCACGGGCTTGCGGAGTCGGGCCGCACCGACCCAGGCCGCGCGCTACTGTCAGAGCCATGGCGTCCATCTCCTCTGTCCTCATCGCGAACCGTGGCGAGATC
>JAVTVZ010000039.1:0-15396 GCA_032229625.1 Dermatophilaceae bacterium
CCGCCGTCGGGGGCCGGGCGCTCCCGCCGTCGGGGGCCGGGCGCTCCCGCCGTCGCGCGCCGGGCACCCGTGCGCGACCGACCGGCGGCCGGGCCGGCGACGCGTCAGTCGGCCAGGATCGCCTCGTAGGCCGCGCGCAGCTGGGCTTCCTGCGGACCCTGCAGGCGCCCGGGCTCCCCCTGGTCGTCGACGACGACGAAGCGCAGCAGGTCGCCGCGGGTCTTCTTGTCGCGCCGCATCGCGGCGAGGTGGTCCTCCCAGCCGTGCCCCGCAGGCGGCGCGTAGTCCGTCGGCAACCCCACCGAGGCGAGCACCTGCGCGTGGCGGCGCAGCCCGGCGTCGTCGAGGCGCCCGGCGAGGTGGGCCAGGTGCGCGACATACATCATCCCGATGGCGACGGCCTCGCCGTGGCGGCGCGTATAGCCGCTGACCTGCTCGATCGCGTGCGCGAACGTGTGCCCGTAGTTGAGGATCTCGCGCAGCGAGGCCTCCCGCAGGTCGGCGGTGACGACCCGGGCCTTGAGGCCGATCTTGCGGACGACGAGCTCGCGCAGCACCGCGGAGTCGGGGTCGAGGGCGGCCTGCGGCTCGCTGCCCACGAGCTCGAGGATGCGCGGCTCGCCGATGAAGCCGCCCTTGACCACCTCGGCCAGGCCCGCGACGAGGTCGGCCCGCGGCAGCGTGCGCAGGCTCGTCAGGTCGACGAGCACCCCGGCGGGCTCGTGGAACGCGCCGACGAGATTCTTGCCCTCGGGGGTGTTGATGCCGGTCTTGCCGCCGACGGCGGCGTCGACCATCGCCAGCAGCGTCGTCGGGACCTGCACGACGTCGACGCCGCGCAGCCAGGTCGCGGCGACGAATCCGGCGAGGTCGGTGACCGCGCCGCCGCCGACACCGACGACGGCGTCGCTGCGCGTGAACCCGGCCGCACCGAGCACCGACCACAGCTGCGCCGCGACCTCGCTCGTCTTGGCGGCCTCCCCGTCGGGCACGGCCCGCGCGTGCACCTCCACCCCGCGATCGGCGAGCACGCCCCCGATCCGCGCGGCGAGCGGCTCGACGGCGGCGGCGTGCACGACCAGGACGCGCCGCACCCCCTCGCGCAGCAGATCCGGGATCCGCGCCGCGACGTCCTCGCGGCCCACGAGCACGTCGTACCCGGCCTCGGGCGCGCCGACGTGGATGACGTCGAGTCCGTCCTGGCTGCGTCGGGTCGTCGTGTCCTGGCTCATCGCTGCTCCTGCGTCGCGGACGGTCCATCGGTCGGTGCCGGGGTCGCGACCGTCACCCCGAGCCCGGTCAGGAGGGCGGCGACCTCGTGCGCGATCTGCTCCGGGGTGCGCCCGTCGGTGTCGACGCGCACCACCGCGAGCGACTCGTAGAGGGGTCGCCGCCGCTCCATGAGCGCGAGCCACTGCCCGCGCGGGTTGAGGGCCAGCAGGGGCCGGCCCTGGTCGAATCCCGAGCGGCGCGAGGCGTCCCGCAGCGACACGTCGAGGAAGACGACGTGGTGTCCGGCGAGCGCGGCCTGGGTCTGCTCGTGCAGGATCGCGCCGCCGCCGAGGGAGACGACCGCCGGGTCGCCGGTCAGCGCGCGCGCGGTCGCGGCGCGCTCGAGCTCGCGGAAATACGCCTCGCCGGAGTCGACGAAGATCTCGGGGATCGTGCGGCCCTCGACCTGCTCGACGAGGGCGTCGGTGTCGACGAGCGGCAGGCCGAGCAGCTGCGCGACGAGCGCCCCGACGGTCGACTTGCCCGCGCCGGGCGGGCCGATGAAGACGACCTGCGGACCGCGCGCGGCGCCCGCCGACTCCGGCCGCGCTGCCCCGCTCACCACGTCCGCATCCCCTGCGGGATCGACGCGAGGTAGGAGCGCACGTTGCGGGCGGTCTCGGCGACGCTGTCGCCGCCGAACTTCTCGGTCACCGCGTCGGCGAGCACGAGCGCGACCATCGCCTCGGCGACGACGCCGGCCGCCGGCACGGCGCACACGTCGGAGCGCTGATGGATGGCCTGCGCGGCCTCGCCGGTGGTGACGTCGACGGTCGCCAGCGCCCGCGGCACGGTGCTGATCGGCTTCATCGCGGCGCGCACCCGCAGCACCTCACCGGTCGACATCCCGCCCTCGGTGCCGCCGGAATGCCCGGTGCGGCGGCGGATGGCACCGGCGTCGTCGCGGACCATCTCGTCGTGCGCCGCGGAGCCGCGGACCGCCGCGGTCGCGAAGCCGTCGCCCAGCTCGACGCCCTTGATCGCCTGGATGCCCATGAGCGCGCCCGCGAGGCGCGCGTCGAGGCGCCGGTCCCAGTGCACGTGCGAGCCCAGCCCCGGCGGCAATCCGTAGGCGAGCACCTCCACGACCCCGCCGAGGGTGTCGCCGGCCTTGTGGGCGGCGTCGATCTGCTCGACCATCGCCGCCGACGCGCCGGGGTCGTGCGCGCGCACCGGGTCGGCGTCGAGGCGCTCCACGGCGTCGGGCCCGGGCAGGTCACCGCCGGTGTCACCGGCCCCGCCGATGGCGACCGTGTGGGTGACCAGGGCGATGCCCGCGGCGTCACGCAGGAAGGCGGCGGCGACGGCCCCGAGCGCGACGCGCGCGGCGGTCTCTCGGGCCGAGGCCCGCTCGAGCACGGGCCGCGCCTCGTCGAAGCCGTACTTTTGCATGCCGACGAGGTCGGCGTGCCCGGGCCGCGGGCGGGTCAGCGGCCGGTTGCGGGCGATCTCCTTGGGGGCGTTGATGTCGTCGGCGGCGGCCAGGTCGTCGTCCCCGACCGGGTCGGGCGACATGACGGTCTGCCACTTGGGCCACTCGCTGTTGCCGATGCGCAGCGCGATCGGCGCCCCGAGGGTCAGCCCGTGACGGACGCCGCCGAGGATCTCCAGCTCGTCCTGCTCGAACTTCTGCCGGGCCCCGCGCCCGTATCCCAGTCGTCGCCGCGCCAGCGCCGCCCGCACATCGTCGCTGGTCACACGCACTCCGGCGGGGATCCCCTCGACGATGGCGACGAGCGCCGGGCCATGTGACTCACCGGCTGTCAACCAACGCACCATGGCCCCGATGGTCCCATGGGCCACCGTCGCGGCCTCGGGTCGGGTCAGGAGCTGGACCCCAGCTGCGCGACCACCGCCGCGCGCATCGCCTCGACGGGCGCCTCGGAGCCCGTCATGAGCCGCACCTGCTGGGCGGCCTGATGGACGAGCATGCCCAGGCCGCTGACGGTGCTCGCGCCGGCGTCGGCGGCCCACCGCGCGAAGGGCGTGGGCCACCCGCCGTAGACGACGTCCATGACGACCCGTCCGTCGAGACACCCCGGGGCCGCGGCCTCGAGCCCGAGGTCGGTGCCGGTCGGCAGGGTGCTGACGGTGACGTCGGCGGCGGCCATGAGCCGGTCCAGGTGCCCGCGCGCCAGGCCGGGCTCGTGCGTGACGCTCATCCCGCGACGGCGGGCGAGCTCGGCTGTCTGCGGCCGCAGCCCGGTGCGCACGACGACGGTGAGCTCGCGCACCCCGAGGCGCCCGAGCGCGTCGATGATGCTGCGGGCGGTGGCGCCGGCCCCGAGCAGCACGGCGCGGCGCGGGCTGCGACCGTCGGCGCCGACGCCCGCCTCGAGCAGCGCCTCCAGGGCCCCGTAGGCGTCGGTGCTGTCCGCGATCCAGCCGCGGTCGGTGCGCACGAGCGTGTTGGCCGCACCCATCTCGCGGGCGTGTCCGGAGGCCGCGATCGACAGCGCGAGGGCGTCCTCCTTCAGCGGCATCGTCACCGAGAAGCCCAGCCACTCCGGCCCCCGCGACGCGAGGAACTCTCGTAGGCCCGGCTCGCCCTGCCCCCCGACCGCGAACCGGTCGTAGCTCCACTGGCCCAGCCCCAGCGCCTCGTACGCGCTGCGGTGCAGCACCGGCGACAGGGAGTGGTCGATCGGCGAGCCGAGCACCGCGGCCCGGCACGTGATGTGCGCGGGCTGCGGGACGACCGGTCCCCAGGTCAGGCCCGACCCGGGTTGGCTGGGTGCCGGTGCGCCGCTCACGCTGTGACTGCCGCTCTCGATGGTCTCGCCGCGCGCGCCGCTCAGCACTTGCCCGGGTGCGCCTGGCACCACTGCTGGAAGCGCTTGACCTGGACGTTGTGCTCGTCGAGCGTCGTCGTGAAGACGGTCTCGCCGGTGCTCGGGTCGACGGTGACGAAATACAGCCACGAGCCGTCCGCGGGCTTCTGGGCCGCGGTGATCGACTCCGCGCCGGGGTTGTTGATCGGCCCCGGCGGCAGCCCCGGATGCGCGTAGGTGTTGTAGGGGTTCGTCGCGGCCCGCTCCTTGTCGCTCGTGGTGATCGAGCGACGCTGCGCGGCGTAGTTGACCGTCGAGTCCATCTGCAGCGGCATGTTCGCCGCAAGCCGGTTCTCGATGACCCGGGCGACCTTGGGCCGGTCCTCGTCGCGGCGGGCCTCACCCTCGACGAGGCTCGCGACCGTCATGACGCGCTCCATGTCCGCGGGCTTGACGTTGAGCGAGCGCAGCTGCGTCAGCGCGTGCGAGACCATCGTGCGCAGCTGGGCGGTCGCGTCGGTGCCGGGGTCGAAGTCGTAGGTCGCGGGGAAGAGGTAGCCCTCGATGTTGCCCTTCGCGGCGGCCGGCAGCCCGACCAGCGAGGGCTGGGCCTTGATGGCCTGCTCGGCCTTGGTGTAGTCGGCGACCGGCACCTTCGTGATCTTGGCCAGCTCGGCGTAGACCTCGCTCTTCCACATGCCCTCGCGGATCGTGGCGCGGGTGACGTTGCGGCCCCCGGAGCGCATGAGCGACAGGGCCTGCGTCGACGACATCTGCGTGCGCATCGAGTAGTGGCCCGGCTGGATCTCGTCGCCGGGCTGCTCGGTGATCGCGCGGGCGAAGGCGTCGGCGGTGAGCACCACGTCGGCCTTCTGCAGCTTCTGCCCGATCTCCAGGCCCGTGTCGCCGGGCTCGACGACGACGTCGACGGAGCCGGTGCCCGCGCCCTCGTAGTCCTTGGGTGCGGTGAACGTCTGGTAGATCGGGCGGACGACCGCGACGGCCACACCGACGCCGCCGGCGAGGACCGCCAGGGCGAGCGCGTAGACGAGCAGTCGCCGCCACAGCGGCTTGCCCGAGCCCCCGTGCGGGCCGTGGGGGTCGTCGTAGTCGTCCTCGCCGTAGCCCAGCAGCGCACCGGCGTCGTCGGCGTCCTGGTGGTCGTGGCCGTGGGGCCCGTCCCCATGCCCGTCACCATGGCCGTATCCATGGCCGCCGGCGTGGTCGAGGCGCTCGTCGTGGCCGTCGGCCTCCCCGGCGGGGTGGCCGACGGAGTAGTCGCGCGACGCGCGTCCGTGCTGGTCGGCGGCGCGGACCGCCTCGGGCTCGTCCCAGGCGTCGGCCGCGTCCGCGTCCCAGTCCGGGCGGTCCTGCGACCGACCCGACCCGGTGGGGGGCTCGTTGCTCATCGAGGCGCTCCTTCGGCTTCCTGATCGTCCGTCCCGCGCACGTGCGCCGCGCGTTCGTGCTTCCCGCGATCGGCCGCGTCCGCGTCGTGCGGGCGCGGGGCACCTGCACCCGGGTCACGTGCGTCGAGGACGCGCGCGGCGCGGGGCTTGCGGCCGCCGATCAGCTCCCCCGTGGCACGACCGGATGTGCGCTCTGCCTCGAGCGCGGCCTGCAGGATGGTCACAGCGGCCACCTGGTCGACCACGTCGCGGTGTCGGCGCCCCGGGCGTCCGCTCTCGTGCAGAGCCCGGTGTGCTTGCACAGTACTCAACCGCTCGTCGAAAAGCCTGACAGGCAGCGGCCGGACGCGCCGGGCGACCTCGCGCGCGAAGTCGCGGGCGAGGGCGGCGGCCGGCCCCTCCGCGCCGCTCAGCGAGCGCGGCAACCCGACGACGATCTCGATCGCCTCGTGCGCCGCGGCGAGGTCGGCGACGGCGCCGACGGGGTCGTCAGCGGCCGGATGGCTGGCCACCGGCGTCGCGAGGATCGCCCCGGCGTCGCACAGCGCGAGCCCGACCCGGGCCGCGCCGACATCGACGCCGACGCGGACCCCTGGTCGCACCCGCTACCCCTGCGATCCGAGCGTCACGCGCAGGCGGGTCGCGATCTCCTCCAGCGCCGCCGCCACCTTCGTCGCGTCGGTGCCGCCGCCCTGGGCGAGGTCGGGCTTGCCGCCGCCACCGCCACCGAGGACGCCCGCGGCGGCCTTGACGAGGTCACCGGCCCGCAGCCCGGCGTCGCGGGCTCCGGAGTTCGTCGCGACGACGACGACCGGGCGCTCGCCGGCGACACCCGCGACGGCCACGACGGCCGGGGCGGAGTCACCGAGGCGACCGCGCACGTCGAGCGCGAGGCTGCGCAGATCGTCGGCGCCGACCTCGCCGGCGTCGGCGGTGACCAGGCGGGTGCCGCCGACGTCGCGCGCGCCGTCGGCCAGGGCCGGGGCGCCCGCGAGGACCTGCGCGGCCTTGATCCCGGCGATCTGCCGCTCGGCGTCGCGCAGCCGGGTCACGAGGGTCTCGACGCGACCGGTCAGCTCGTCGGGGCGCGCCTTGAGGGCGTCGGCGAGCTGGGCGACGATGAGGCTCTCGGTGCTCAGGTGGTCGTAGGCGTCGAGGCCGACGAGCGCCTCGACACGCCGCACGCCGGAGCCGATCGAGGACTCCCCGAGCAGCTTGACGATGCCGAGCTGGCCGGCGCGCTGGGCGTGGGTGCCACCGCACAGCTCCTTGGACCAGTCACCGATGGAGACGACCCGCACCTCCTGGCCGTACTTCTCGCCGAACATCGCCAGGGCGCCGGACTCCAGGGCGCTCTTGCGGTCCATGACCTGGGCGCCGACGGGCAGGTCGTCGAGGAGGACCTGGTTGATGTGCTGCTCGATCTCGGCGAAGACGCTCGCCGGCACCGGCTTGCTCCAGCTGAAGTCGAAGCGCAGGCGACCGGGCGAATTCTCCGATCCGGCCTGGGTCGCGGTCTCGCTGAGGGCATCGCGCAGCGCCTGGTGCAACACGTGCGTCGCGGTGTGGGAGCGCGACACCGAGCGGCGGCGGGCGACGTCGATGCTGGTCTGCGCGACATCGCCGACGCCGACCTCACCGCCGGCCACCCGGCCCTTGTGCACGATGAGCCCGCCGATCGGCTTCTGCACGTCGCCGACCTCGATGAGTCCGCCGCTGCTGCGGATCAGCCCGCGGTCGGCGAGCTGGCCGCCCCCCTCGGCATAGAAGGGAGTGGCATCGAGCACGACCTCGATGAGGTCGCCCTCAAGGGCCCGGTCAGCCGGCACCCCGTCGACGAGCATGCCGACGACCCGCCCGCTGCCCTCGACCTGCGTGTAGCCGGTGAAGTCGACCGGGTGCCCCAGGGCATCGGCCAGGTCGCGGTAGGCGTGGGTGTCGGTGTGCCCCTGCTTCTTGGTCTTGGCGTCGGCCTTGGCGCGGTTGCGCTGGTCGGCCATGAGGGTGCGGAAGCCGTCCTCGTCGACCGTCAGGCCCTGCTCGGCCGCCATCTCCAGCGTCAGGTCGATGGGGAAGCCGTAGGTGTCGTGCAGCGCGAAGGCGTCCGAGCCCGACAGCGTGCTCGCCCCCTCGCCCTTGGCCTTGGCGACGGCGGTGTCCAGGATCGTCGTGCCCGAGGCCAGGGTGCGCCGGAACGCGTCCTCCTCGGCGTAGGCGACCTGGCTGATGCGGGTCCAGTCGCGCGACAGCTCGGGGTAGGACTTGCTCATGCGCTCGCCGCTGACGGGGAAGAGCTCCGGCAGGCACGGCTCGTCGACGCCGAGCAGACGCATGGAGCGCACGGCGCGGCGCAGCATGCGGCGCAGCACGTAGCCGCGGCCCTCGTTGCTCGGGGTGACGCCGTCGCCGATGAGCATGAGCGAGCTGCGGATGTGGTCGGCGACGACGCGCAGCCGCACGTCGTCGGGGTGGGAGTGCCCCGCGTCCTGGGAGGACTGCACCCCGTAGCGCTTGCCGGCGAGGTCGGCGGCCCGCTCGAGCACGGGGTAGACCTCGTCGATCTCGTACATGTTGTCGACGCCCTGCAGGATGCTCGCGATGCGCTCCAGGCCCATGCCGGTGTCGATGTTCTTGCGGGGCAGGTCGCCGCGGATGTCGAAGTCCGTCTTGGAGCGCACCTGCGAGAGCTCGGACTGCATGAAGACGAGGTTCCACACCTCCATGAAGCGGTCCTCGTCGACGGCCGGGCCGCCGTCGGGGCCGTATTCGCGGCCGCGGTCGACGTAGATCTCGCTGCACGGGCCGCCGGGGCCGGGCACGCCCATGCTCCAGTAGTTGTCGGCGAGGCCGCGGCGCACGATCCGCTCGCGCGGCAGGCCGGTCAGCTGCACCCACAGGTCGGCGGCCTCGTCGTCGTCCTCGTAGACGGTGACCCACAGCTTGTCCGGCTCCAGGCCGTATCCCCCGGTGCCCTGGGAGGTCGTCAGCAGCTCCCAGGCGAACTCGATGGCCCCGGCCTTGAAGTAGTCCCCGAAGGAGAAGTTGCCGTTCATCTGGAAGAAGGTGCCGTGCCGCGAGGTCTTGCCGACCTCCTCGATGTCCTGCGTGCGCACGCACTTCTGGACCGAGGTCGCGCGGTGGTACGGCGGGGTCTCCTGGCCGAGGAAGTACGGCTTGAAGGGGACCATGCCGGCGTTGACGAAGAGCAGGTTGGGGTCGTCGTAGACGAGCGAGGAGCTCGGCACGATCGTGTGCCCCTTGCTCTCGAAGAACGCCAGCCAGCGGCGCCTGATCTCGGCGGTTTCCATGTGAAGGTCGCGTCCTTACCTGCTCGGGGGGTGCCCACCTGGTGTCGGCCGCGGGTGCCGACCGGCAGGTGCGCAAGGCCCCTGGGCCGCCCGCGGGCACAGACGCCCAGTATGCCGCGTGCCTGCGCGCGCCCCGCAGGGCGCCCCGGCGCGTCGTTGTGTCGGTCGCGGCGAGGCCGCCTTGTGAGCAACGCCACTGGCCCTTTCCCACATCTCGTGGCGCACGTGTACCCAATACGCGGATCAGGTGCAGCGCAGGACACAGAGGCGTCACGGTTTGGTCTCGGCACGCCGTGAATGACCTGTTCGCTGCCTATCGTTGCGCCAACCGCCTACGTTGTTGACCCAAGCACGCAAGGCGGCGTGCCGACCTGTGACCTCAGGTCGTCCTGACCCGTCCGCTTCCCGCACGGGAAGCGGACACTGTGGAGGAGACATCTATGCGGGCGAAGACTCGTGCAATGGTCGTTGCTGGCCTGTCGGTGACCACCATGGTCCTGTCGAGCTGTGGAGGCGGCGGGGGCGGATCCTCCTCGGGAGGCACAGGTGGTGCCGGCGGTTCCGGCGACAACTCGGCGGCGATCCGCGGCTGTAACCCGCAGAATCCGCTCGTGCCGTCGAACACGACGGAGACCTGTGGCGGCAACGTGCTGGACGCCATCACCGCCAAGCTCGTGCACTACAACTCGGACACGGCGGCTCCGGAGATGGACATCGCGGAGTCCATCGAGACCACGGACAACCAGAACTTCACGGTCAAGCTCAAGAAGGGCTACAAGTTCCACGACGGCAGCGAGGTGAAGGCGGACAACTTCATCAACGCCTGGAACTTCGCGGCCTACGGCCCGAACGCGCAGACGTCCGGCTACTTCATGGAGCCCATCGAGGGCTACGCCGACCTGCAGGCCCCCGAGGGCGGCGGCACGCCGAAGGCGAAGACCCTCACCGGCCTGAAGAAGGTCGACGACCACACCTTCACGATCAAGACGACGGAGAAGGTCTCGAACCTGCCGGTGCGCCTGGGCTACACGGCGTTCGCGCCGCTGCCCGACAACTTCGACGCCAAGACCTTCGGTGAGAAGCCGATCGGCGCGGGCCCGTTCAAGTTCGACTCGTGGACGAAGAACCAGGAGATCAAGCTCAGCAAGTTCGCCGACTACGCGGGCACGAACAAGCCGAAGCTCGACAGCCTGACGTTCAAGATCTACCAGGACTCCGAGGCGGCCTACAAGGACGTCATGGCCAACAAGCTCGACGTCACCGACGAGGTCCCGACGTCGGCGCTCATCGACGATCGGTACAAGACGGACCTGCCGGACCGCAACGCCGACAAGGCCGAGGGCGTCATTCAGACGATCACCTTCGCGCCGACGAAGGTCGACCCTGCCGTGGCGAACCCCAAGTTGCGTCAGGCGATCTCGATGGCGATCGACCGGGACACGATCATCAAGCAGATCTTCAACGGCACGCGCCAGCCCGCGACCGGCTGGGTGTCCCCCGTCGTCGACGGCTACAAGGCCGGCGCCTGCGGTGAGTTCTGCACCTTCGACGCGGCGAAGGCGAAGGCCAAGCTCGCCGAGGCCGGCGGCTTCACCGGGCGGCTCACGCTCGCCTACAACGGCGACGCGGCCCACAAGGACTGGGTCGACGCGGTCTGCAACTCGATCAAGAACACGCTGTCGGTCGACTGTGTCGGCGCGCCGGTCGTCGACTTCAAGACGTTCCGCACGCAGGTCCACGACCGTCAGCTCAAGGGCATGTTCCGCACGGGCTGGCAGATGGACTACCCCTCGATCGAGAACTTCCTGACGCCGATCTTCAAGACCAAGGCGAGCAGCAACGACGGCGACTACTCGAACCCGGCGTTCGACAAGAAGCTCGTCGAGGCCGCCGCGGCCCCGGACGCCGCGCAGTCCAACACGCTCTACCAGGAGGCCGAGGCGATGCTCGCGGCCGACATGCCCGCCATCCCGACGTGGTACGGCAAGCGTGCGGTCGGCTGGAGCGACAACGTCACCGACGTGAAGATCACTGCCTTCGGCACGATCGACACCTCGGCCCTGGCGAAGAAGTAACGTCGCGACGGTGATCTCGCCCCGCTGCGGCGGGGCGGGTCGCCGGCTCACCTGACGGACATCCGGTGCGGCCCGCGGGCTGGTGGACAGCTCGCGGGCCGCACCCGTCGTCTCACAGGCGCCCACTCCCGGCACTCCCGCCGCCGCGCTCCCCGCGGCCCGCCGGAGTTCGCCGACGTTTCGCTCCCTCCCGGGTCGGCCGGCCGATCCGCTACTCCGTTAGGAGGTCGCAGTGGGCCAATACATCGTGCGCCGACTGCTGCAGATGATCCCCGTGCTCATCGGCACGACGTTCCTCATCTTCGCCATGGTCTTTGCGTTGCCGGGTGATCCCACGGCCGGGAAGTGCGGCGACCGGGCCTGCCCACCCGAATACGTGGCGCAGTACCGGGCGGACCACAACCTCGACGACCCGCTGGTCGTGCAGTACGGCAAGTACGTCGTCAAACTCGTCCAGGGCGACCTCGGGGAGAGCTACTTCGGCTACCCGATCGCGGAGGACCTGGCGCAGCGGTATCCGGTGACCGTGCGCCTGGCGCTCATCGCGATCGCCTTCGAGATCCTCGTGGGCATCACCGCGGGTGTGCTCGCGGGCATCCGAAAAGGCAAATTCATCGACAACTTCGTCATGGTCTCGACGGTGGCGCTCATCTCGATCCCCGTCATCGTCATCGCGCCGATGGCGCAGATGCTCTTCGGGGTGCGGCTGGGCTGGTTCCCCGTGACGGTCTCGGCGCGCGGCTCGTGGTTCGAGTTGCTCATGCCGGGGCTGGTCCTCGGCAGCCTCTCCGTCGCCTACGCCGCCCGCCTGACGCGCACGAACCTCGTGGAGAATCTGCGAGCCGACTACGCCCGGACCGCCAAGGCCAAGGGCCTGAAGCGCAGCCGCATCATCGGGGTGCACACGCTGCGCAACTCGCTGATCCCCGTCGTCACGTTCATCGGCTATGACTTCGGCACGCTGCTCGGCGGCGCGATCGTCACCGAGCGCGTCTTCAACATCCAAGGGATCGGCAACTACATCATCACGGGGATCGCCAATCGTGACGGCCTGGCGGTCGTCAACACCGTGACGATCCTCGTCTTCGTCTTCTTGCTCGTGAATCTGCTCGTCGACCTTCTCTACGGCGTGCTCGACCCGAGGATCAGCCATGACTGACGTCGCCGCCGCCACCACTGCCTCGACGGTCTCCCCCGGCGCCGCGGGTCACGGACCCGACGGCGGGGACGCCGCCCCGGCGCGCTCCCTCGCCTCCGACGCGTGGCGCCAATTGCGCCGCCGGCCGATGTTCTGGATCGCCGTGACCATCATCGCCGTGCTCGTCGTGATGGCGATCTTCCCGCAATTGTTCACGAGCACCGATCCCTCGTCGGCCGACCTGCGCCGCTCTCGCGAGACCCCCAATGCCGACGCGTGGTTCGGCCGGGACCGGCAGGGCGTCGACATCTATGCGCTGACGATCTACGGGGCCCGGGCCTCGATCCTCGTCGGGTTGTTGACGACGATCCTGACGACCGTCATCGGCAGCATCGTCGGCATCATCGCCGGCTACCGCGGCGGCTGGGTGGATTCTCTGGTGTCGCGGCTCACCGACGTCTTCTTCGCGATCCCGCTGCTGCTCGGCGGCATCCTCTTCATGTCGACGTGGCCCAACGACCCGCTGTCGACGCCGTATTTCGTCGTCATCGGCAAGGTCGTCTTCGTGCTGACGCTCTTCGGCTGGCCGAGCATCGCGCGGCTCATGCGCAGCGCGGTGATCCAGGTCAAGCCCAACGAATACGTGCAGGCCGCCCGCGCGTTGGGCGCCTCCCCGTGGCGCATCATCCTGTCCCACGTCCTGCCGAACGCGATGGCTCCGGTCATCGTCGTCTCGACAATCAACCTGGGTGCCTACATCGTCGCCGAGGCGACGCTGAGCTTCCTGGGCATCGGCCTGCAGCCGCCCGCGATCTCGTGGGGCACGGCCATCTCCGAGGCGACCAACACCATCCGCAGCAACTGGCACATTCTCTTCTTCCCCAGCCTGTTCCTGTCGGTGACCGTCCTGGCCTTCATCCTGCTCGGCGATGCCGTGCGGGACGCCTTCGACCCCAAGCAGCGCTGAGGGAGCGGCATCCATGAGCACACACACCATGTCGGCCGGGTCGCACCCGGGCACCGACGCGCACCGCTCGACCTACCAGCCGGTGGACGGGTTGCTGCTGGAGGTCGACGACCTCTTCGTCGAGTTCCACACCGAGGACGGCATCGCCCGCGCGATCAACGGCGCGAGTTTCCGACTCCACGAGGGCGAGACGCTGGCGATCCTCGGCGAGTCCGGCTCCGGCAAGTCCGTCACTGCGCAGGCGATCATGGGCATTCTCGACAGCCCGCCGGCGAAGATTCCCAAGGGCGCGATCCGCTATTGCGGCGTCGACCTGTTGACGCTCGGCGAGGAGGCCCGCCGCAAGACCCGCGGCCCGGAGATCTCGATGATCTTCCAGGACGCGCTGTCCTCGCTGAATCCGGTCTTCCCCGTCGGTTGGCAGATCGGGGAGATGTTCCGCAAGCACCGCGGCATGAACAAGTCCGACGCGTATGCCGAGGCGGTGCGCCTCATGGAGCGGGTGCACATCCCGGGCGCGAAGTCCCGCGTCAAGGCCTACCCGCATCAGTTCTCCGGCGGTATGCGTCAGCGCATCATGATCGCGATGGCGATCGCGCTCGACCCGGCGGTCCTCATCGCCGACGAGCCGACGACGGCGCTGGACGTGACGGTGCAGGCGCAGATCATGAATCTCCTCCAGGAATTGCAGGAGGAGCGCCAGATGGGGCTCATCCTCATCACGCACGACCTGGGAGTCGTCGCGGATGTCGCCGACCGGATCGCGGTGATGTATGCGGGTCGGATCATGGAGCGCGCGCAGGTGCACGACCTGTATCGGCAGCCGGCGCACGCCTACACGCGCGGGCTGCTCGACTCGATCCCGCGGCTGGACGCCAAGGGGCAGCAGCTCTTCGCGATCGGCGGGCTGCCGCCGAACCTGCTGCGGATGCCCACGGGGTGTGAGTTCCACCCGCGGTGCCGCTTCGCGCACGACAACTGCCGGGACGAGCGGGCGGAGCTGCTCGAGGTGGTGCCCGGGCGGTTCAGCGCGTGCCACTACTGGCGGGATGTGATGGCCGAGGCCGGGCCGGTGCCCGGCGAGGAGCAGCCGGCGGGCGAGCGCCCGGGCGACGGAGGGCAGGGGGCGGACCGATGAGCGACGTCATCATCGAGGCGACGGATCTCGTCAAGCACTACCCCATCAAGCGCGGCGTGCTGCGGCGCACGGTCGGTCATGTCAAGGCCGTCGACGGCGTCTCCTTCGAGTTGCGTCGCGGCGAGACGCTCGGCATCGTCGGCGAGTCCGGGTGTGGCAAGTCGACGCTCGGGCGGTTGCTCATGCGGTTGGAGGAGCCGACGAGCGGCACGGTGATGTTCGACGGGGTCGAGATGCACTCGACGTCGGCCGCGGAGATGCGCCGGATGCGGCGCGACATCCAGATCGTCTTCCAGGACCCGTACACCTCGCTCAACCCGCGGATGACGGTCGGCGACATCATCGGCGAGCCCTTCGACATCCACCCCGACGTCGTCCCCAAGGAGGGTCGTCGCACGGCGGTCAAGGAGCTGCTCGATCTGGTCGGGCTCAACCCGGAGCACATCAACCGCTACCCGCACCAGTTCTCCGGCGGTCAGCGTCAGCGCATCGGGATCGCGCGCGGCATCGCGCTGCGCCCGAAGGTGCTCGTGTGCGACGAGCCGGTGTCGGCGCTGGACGTGTCGGTGCAGGCGCAGGTCGTCAACCTCATGGAGCGCCTGCAGGACGAGCTGGGCCTGTCGTATGTGTTCATCGCCCACGACCTGTCGGTGGTGCGGCACATCTCCGACCGGGTCGCGGTGATGTATCTGGGCAAGATGGTCGAGCTGGGCACCGAGGACGAGATCTATCAGCGCCCGACACACCCCTACACGCAGGCGCTGTTGTCGGCGGTGCCGGTGCCGGATCCGACGCTGCGCGGCAAGCGTGAGCAGATCGTCCTGCAGGGCGATGTGCCGTCGCCGGCGAACCCGCCGTCGGGCTGCCGCTTCCACACCCGGTGCTGGAAGGCGCAGGACAAGTGCTCGACCGAGGTGCCCGAGCTCGTCGAGCGCCCGGACGGTCACGGCGAGCACCGCAGCGCGTGCCACTTCGCACAGGCGCGCGAGGTGCTCGAGACCGTCGTGGTCGGCGACCCCGGGGACTTCCGGGCGCCCAGCTGATCGCCCGCCGTTGGCCCCCGCCGCGACGGCTCACGACGGACGGCTCAGGCTCAGCGCGGCGTCCAGTGACGCAACGAGCAGCGGCAGGAGCCCGCGGGATGCGAACAGGGCGCCGCGTCCCAGCCCGGCGCCGCGCCCCGCCGCCCCGACCCGACGTCGGGGCACTTCCGGACACCTAGTGTCGCGCGTCATTAATTCGTTGACAGTATGGGATGATGGCATATGCGGCTCATCCGAATCCAGGGTGTAGTCGGGGTCTGAACCCGCCGGTCTCG
>JAVTVZ010000040.1:0-2236 GCA_032229625.1 Dermatophilaceae bacterium
CCGGGGAGCACGGACGATCCGGCAGATTCCACACTGTCGTGTGCGCTCACAGCTCCGCAGCCCTCTCCGCGCGCGCCTTCGGTCCGTGCACGGCGAGCCACCACCGGGCGATGTGGGCCGCGGTGAAGGGCCCGTGATGCACGATCGCCTCCGGGTGCCGCACGGCGAGCCGGTAGGCGAGCTGGGTGAGCCGCCCGCCGAGGTGGACGAGCACGTCGAGGCGCTCGATGTCGGCCAGCTCGGGCTGCACCTCGACGCGCCGGGCCATCGAGCGGCCGCGCACGACGCCCCACAGGAGCCGATAGACGCGCTGCTCGGAGGCGTTGGCGACGCGGCGCTGCAGCCGCTCGGCGCTGGTCAACCCGGCCATCGCGCGGGCCGCATACCGCTGCGGCAGCCGCGGCACGAGCCGCTCGGCCCCGGCGAGCACAGCGCGCGGCGCCCGGTCGACGACGAGTCGCTCGGTGGTGCGCAGCGCGTTGTAGCGGTCGGCGTGGCCCGGCGTCACGAGCGACACCCCGGCCGGCACCGACGCGATGCCGTCCTCGAGATCGACGGCCACGATGTCGGCGCCGACGTCGGCGGCCCGGTCCGCCCCGTGCTGCACCCGCCGCCACTGCGCCGGCCCCTGGAAGGCGACGACGATCGACAGGTCCAGCGGCGGTGCGAGCGGCGGCTGCGTCGCGCCGTAGACGTATTTGGCGAGCAGGTCCGCGGCGCGCTCGAAGCCGTAGAGGGAGCGCATCATCGCGCGCACCTCCTCGATGTCCGCGACGCTGTGGTCGGTGCGCAGCGCGGCGACGGCGTCGCGCACGGCCCGCGGGTCGGGGTCGACGTCGACGAACTGGGTCATCCCGAAGCCCTCGGGGATGACCATCGTCTCCTCCGGCCCACCGCAGCGGGTGACGACGACGGGCAGACCCGTCGCGACCGCCTCGACGACCGTGAGCCCGAAGGTCTCGTAGTCCGAGAGGTGCACGAGCACGTCGTGGCTCGTGAAGTAGCCGCTCACCGCGCCGGGATCGACCTGGCCGGCGAAGGTCACCCGGTCGGTGATCCCCGCCGCGGCGACCTGCGCGACCAGCGCCTCGCGCTCCGGGCCGTCGCCGACGAGCGTGAGGTGGGCGCCCGGGCGCGTGCCGGCGGCGACCTCCTGCGCGAACGCCTCGACGAGCCGGTGCACGCCCTTGCGGGTGACGAGGTTGCCGACATACAGCCAGCGGTCCAGGTGTCGCACGGGCTCGTCCCGCAGCGGCAGGATGTCGAAGCGCACCGGGTTCGGCACCGCCGAGATGTGCTCGGCCTGCTGCGGGCACAGCCGCCGCAGCCCCGCCGCGGGCCCGTCGCTGACCGCGAGCAGCCGCGACGCGCGCCCGACCGCGGCCCGGTATTGGATCGCCGCCGAGGTGTCCTTGAAAAGCGCCCGCACGTAGGTCGCGTGCTCGGTGATCGTGAAGCGCGTGCGGCGCGCGAGCAGCGGCGCGATCGCCGCGCCCGTCGGGCCGCCGACATGCGCGCTGAGCACCTTGGCCCGCTCGATGACGTCGCCCGCGTGCTCGCGCAGCGCCTCGCGGTGGATCTCCATCGCCGTCGAGCGCGGCGTGTGCGACGGGTGCGGCGCGCGGATGACCAGCACGTCGGCCTCGGGCCGCGACTCCCACCACGACCACGACGGCACGCGCGCGCTGCGGTGCCGGCCGGGCTCGGCGTCCGACTCCGCGCTCGGGGCGGCCGCGTCGCCGGCCTCGGCGCCCGAGGCGCCCCCGGCGCCCGGTGCCGGCTCGTCGGCCGCGGGCGGCGTCTCGCCCTCGTACAGCGGGTTGCCGTCGACGTGCACGATCGCAATCCGCTGCGGGTGATGCATCGACATCGCGATGACCGCGTCGCGCACGAAGGTGCCCCACATCGGGTTCTGCGGCGTCGGATACCACGGCGTCGCCACGACTGTCAGGTCGTAGTCGTCCGCCGCGATCGGCGCGGCCTCCAGCCGCGTGCCCAGCGGCCCGCCCGCGCTGCCCGCACCCGCCGCTCCGCCCGCGACCGGCGGCTGCTGCCCGAGCGAGGGGGTGAGCATCGCCGCTGCCGCCGCCGCCGGATCCCCGTCCCCGGCGGTGGCCACGTCACCGGTCTCCGGCGTCGTCGGCTCGGCAGCCTCGGTCTCGGTCTCGGTCTCGGTCTCGGGGCGTCGCGCGAGCGAGGGGGTGAGCATCGCGGCGGCGGCCGCGGCGGGATCGCC
>JAVTVZ010000040.1:2336-6139 GCA_032229625.1 Dermatophilaceae bacterium
GGCGTCGCGCGAGCGAGGGGGTGAGCATCGCGGCGGCGGCCGCGGCGGGATCGCCCGCTGCGCCGCTCGACGCGGGAGACGCGCTCGAGGCAGGCGACGGCTGGTCCGGGGACGTCGGGGTGGTCACGGGTCCGCTCACTCCTGCTCAGACGTCTCGACCGTGCCGGCCGCGTCCTTGCCGGGCTTGCCGGACGACTCCTTGCCGGGCTTGCCGGCCTTGTCCGACTTCTCGGCCTTGCGACGCTCCTCGCGCTCCTCCTGCGACGCGGCCTTGACGGCCTCGGCGTCCTCCTGGCGGGCGAGCTTGCCGTCGACCTCGACATACGTCTCACCGGTCTGCGGGCAGCGCCAGCGGCCCTTGGACAGCGACTCCAGCGGCACCCCGGCGCGCCCGACCCAGCCGATCCGCTTCGCGGGCGAGCCGGCGACGAGCGCGTAGTCCGGCACGTCCTTGACGACGGTCGACCCGGCCGCGACCAGCGCCCACGCGCCGATCGTCACCGGCGCCACGCACACCGAGCGCGCGCCGATCGAGGCGCCGCGGCGGCAGGTGACGCCGACGGCCTCCCAGTCCTCGCCGCGCTTGAGCGTGCCGTCGGGGCTGATCGCGCGGGGGAAGTGGTCGTTGGTGAAGACGACCGCCGGGCCGACGAAGACGCCGTCCTCCAGGCGCGCCGGCTCGTAGACGAGCGCGTAGTTCTGCAGCTTGCAGTTGTCGCCCATGACGACGCCGGTGCCGACGTAGGCGCCGCGGCCGATGATGCAGTTGCGGCCGAGGACGGCCTGCTCGCGCACCTGCGCGAGGTGCCAGATGCTGCTGCCGTCACCGATCTGCGCGTCCTGCGCGACGTCGGCGTTGGGCTGAATCCGCGGGGACATGCGGCGTTCCTTTCGGGCGGGGGCGTGCCGGGCGTCCGGCGAGACGCGCCCGCGGACCCGGCCAACGAGGCCGGTGTGCCGCGGCGCGGGTGTCGCCGTCGGATCGGGCCGTCGACCGGACCCCCAGGGACCGGACCGACACGACGCCGACCCCTGTCGACGCGAACCCTTCGAGGCCAGCCTACGCACCCGACGCGGGCCCGACCGACACGGCCGCGCAGCCCGGACGACGACCGGCGGGTGCGCGACCGCGCGAGAGCGCGTCGGGCTGGGATACTGACCGGCGAACGTCTCGCCACGGCCCGCCCCGCGGGCAGGAGGAACGCGATGCCCCCTTCGCCCACCGCAGCCGTCGACGACGGCGCCGCCCCCCACCTGCTGTATGTCGCGTGGGGCTACCCCCCGAGCCGCGGCGGCGGGGTCTACCGGGCCTTGGCGACGCCGAACGCCTTCGCCGCGCAGGGCTTCCGCGTCACCGTCCTGACGTGCACGCGCGAGACGTTCCTCGGCTCGACGGGCGCGGACCTGTCGCTGGAGGAGCAGATCCACCCCGGCGTGCAGGTCGTGCGCATCCCCTTCCCGTGGCCGGCGCTGGAGACCGACGTGCGCAAGTGGTCGACGCTGCGCGCGCTCGCGCCGGGGCTGTGGCGGCGCCGCCAGCGGGTGCTCGACGTGCGCGACTTCCCCGAGGTGTCCTACGGGCCGTGGCGGCGGCCGCTGGAGGAGGCGGCGCTGGCGATCCACGCCGACTCCCCCGTCGACCTCGTCGTCGCCAGCGCCAACCCCAACGTCGACTTCATGGCCGCCGACGTGCTCCAGCGCCGCCACGGGGTCCCCTATGTCATGGACTACCGCGACGCGTGGATGCTCGACGTCTTCTCCGGCGGGCTGCTGCACGAGGAGGGCGGGCGCGTCGACCAGCTCGAGCGGGCGCTGCTCGGGCGGGCGCGCGAGGCGTGGTTCGTCAACGAGCCGATCCGCGCGTGGCACGCGGCGCGCCACCCCGAGCTCGCCGACCGCTTCCACGTCGTCGCCAACGGCTACGACCCGCAGTTCGCCCCCCAGGCCGATCTCGACCCGCCCGGCGCGCGCGACCCGCAGCGGCCGCTGACCTTCGGTTATATCGGCACGGCGTCCAAGAAGGTGCCGCTGGAGCCCTTCGCGCAGGGCTGGCGGCTCGCGCGGCGCGACGACCGGCTCCGCGACGCTCAGGCGCAGCTCTGGGGCTACCTCGGCTTCTACGCCCTGCCCGCCTCCGAGCTCGTCGCGCTCGTCGACGACTACGCCCAGGACGGGCTGTCGTATTGCGGCCCGGTGCCCAAGCAGGAGGTGCGGGCGCGCTACGCGACGTTCGACGCGCTTTTGCTCATCCTCGGCGCCGGCAAGTATGTGACGAGCGGCAAGGTCTTCGAATACACCGCGAGCGCCCTGCCGATCGTCGCGGTGCACGACCCCGGCAACGCCGCGAGCGACATCCTGCGCGACTACCCGCTGTGGTTCCCGGTGACGGACCTGGCGCCGGAGTCGATCTCGGCCGCGCTCCTGGACGCGGCGGACGCGGCGCGGCACGCCGACCGGGCGACCCGGCAGGCCTGCGCGGACTTCGCGGCCCACTACTCCCGGGATCTGCAACTCGCCCCGCGCGTGGCGTCCCTGCAGGAGTCCCTGCGATCACCGGCGGGCGCGGACGCCCGGCCGACCGCCTGACACCGGCCACTCGCCGGTCATCAGCCCGAGGCAAAGGTAGGACGATGCGGATCCTGATCATGGACGCCGGCCGCGGCACGCGCGGCGCGAAGGTCGCGCTGTGGCGTGAGAAGCTAAGCCTGGACCCCGGCGACGACGTCGCGCTGCTGACGTGGCAGGCGCCCGCCGAGCCGCTGCCCGTCGTCGCGCACCTGGTCGCCGGCCCCGCGCTGCACCTGGGTCGCGAGCCGCGGCAGGTCGCCGTCGCCGGCGAGGCATCGTCCCCGGCCGTGACGACCGGTCCGTCCGCCTCGACCTCCGAGGACAGGTCCGAGGTCGACGGCTCGCAGGTCGACGGCTCGACGGCCGAGCGGGTCGCGGCGCAGGTCACCGCCGACGAGCCCGACGTCGTCGCCGACGAGATCTCCGAGCAGTACGCCGACGCCGAGGCCCTCGCGGTGACCGACACCGGCTCCTTCGACGTCGTGCCCGACGACGCGTTCGACGGATCGCAGGACGACACTGCGCAGGACCAGGCGACCGGCGCGACCGAACCCCCGAAAGCAACCGAGCGCTCCGAGACGGTCGAGCACTCCGAGGCGGTCGAGCACTCCGAGGCGGCGGTGCGCTCCGAGGCGGCGGTGCCGCTTTCGGCGCTGCCCCGGCACCAACCGCAGCGCCTCGTGCACGGCGCGCAGTGGCGGGCCAACAAGGCGCGGCTGCGGGCCCGGCGCGGCTACCGGCAGGGGCGCGCGACGGCCCGCCGAGCCCAGGACCTGCCGTCGCAGGCGGTCCGATCGGTGCTGCGGCTGCGCGGCAGCGGGGTGCCCAACGAGTTCGCGCTCGCGGTCGCCGGGTCGGCCCAGGCCGCGCGGCTCTTCGCGGGCGCCGACGTCGTCGTGCCCGTCGACGAGCTGTCCCAGCGCGCCGCGTGGGTCCTGGCCCGGCGGGTCGACGGCCCGGACGTCGTCGTCACCTTCCACGCCGCGACCCGCACCATCGCCCGCCGCCGCGCCGGCACCACCGCCGACTGACCCGCGCCGCCGAGCCACCACCCACCAGCGACCACCCACCAGGCGACCACTCAACGGCCGACCACCCGCTAAGTCGTCGGCAGGTCTCCCCGCAGCCGCAGGTGCTGCGCGAGCACGCCCGCAGAATACCGGCCGTCGTGCAGGTGCGAGACGAATCGCCGCCCGGCGCGGGCCCGCTCGCGGGCGGCGTCGCGGTCGGCGAGC
>JAVTVZ010000040.1:6239-10430 GCA_032229625.1 Dermatophilaceae bacterium
GACGAATCGCCGCCCGGCGCGGGCCCGCTCGCGGGCGGCGTCGCGGTCGGCGAGCAGGCCACGGATGGCCTCTTCGAGGGTGTCGGGGTCGGCCTCGACGATCGGCAGCTCGAGGCCCGCGATGCCCGAGGCGAGGTCGCGGGTGTCGGCGACGACGTGGCTGACGACGACGCGCTCGCGCGCCATCGACTCGCACGCGAGCACGCCGTAGGCGCCGAGCGCGAACTGGTCGAGCACGATGTCGGCCTCACCGATGACCTGCGGCATCCGCTCGGGCGGCACGTTCTCCAAGCGCCGGTAGTCGACGAGGCCCTCCTCGTGCAGGCGGCTCAGCGTCGTGTCGGCGGGCACGCTGCCCTTGAGCGCCGCGCGGCTCGGGGCGTGCACGACGACCGGCACGTCCCGCTCGAGCACCGGCGGGCCCGCCTGCCAGCGCTGGGTGTCGACGACGACGGGCAGCCAGATCGACCCCTCGACGTCGTGCCGCAGGTCCGGCGTGGAGACGAAGACCGGGCCGTCGCCGTCGGCGGCGAACGCCCGGACCTTGACCGACAGCACGTCGAACTGCCGCTGCAGCCGCGCCGTCAGCTCCTCGTCGGGGTCGGTGAAGGGCGACCACCGCGACGATGCCGCGTGCCGCGAGGGGTCGCGGATCTCCGAGCCGTGCATGAGCAGCCCGACGCCGATCCCCATGGCGCGCAGGCGCTTCGCGTCACCTTCGAAGTCCTTGCCGTGCCGGATGCCGAAGAGCGGACGCCCCGCCTCGAGCAGCGCGTGGGTCCACTGCGCCATCGCCTCGCGCTCGAAGCGCTCACCCCACGCGCGGTCGCGGCGGTAGGTCGCGACGTCGACGAGCTCGTCGGCGGAGAACTTCAGGGCGAGCCCACGGTCGACGACGACGACCCGGGTGGTCAGCCCGGGCACGTTGCGCTCGAGCGCCTTGGCCCACGCCCACGCCTGGCCGGCCATGTTGGCCGGGCCGATCCCCACGACGCTGGGGCGGTCGTCGCGACGGGCCGGCTCCTCGTGCACGTCCTGCAGCGCGGTCTCGGCGGCGGGCTCGGTGACGGCGGCGGGGTCGCCGAGCACCCGCCGGTAGAGGTCGCGCAGCGTCGCAGCCTGGCGCTCCCACCCGTAGGGGTCGAGCAGGCCGGGGTCGCCGACGATCCGCTCGCGCAGCGCCTCGCGGCGCCCGAGCACGTCGCGCAGCGCGGCAGCGGCCGCGTCGGGGTCCTCGGCGACGAAGACGTCACCGACCTCGTTGTCGCGCACGAACTGCGCCAGCGCCCGGCAGTCGCTGACGACGAGCGGCAGCCCGGCGTGCAGGTATTCGAACAACTTGTTGGGCAGCGCGAACTCGTGCCCGCCGAAGTGCACGAGCGGGTGCACGCCGACGTCCGCGGTCGCCAGGAACGCCGAGACCTGCGCCGGCGCGACCGGGTCGAGCAGGTGCAGCCGGTCCGCGACGCCGAGCGCCTCGGCGTGCTCGCGCAGCGCCCGCACGTTGCGGGTGCGGTTGTGCGGCACGCAGACGAGCGCCAGGTGCACGTCCGGTAGCTGCGGCAGCGCCGCGACGATCGTCTGCACCCCGCGCGCCGGGGTGACGCCACCGGAATACACGACGAGCGGCACACCGTCCGGCACGCCCACGGCGGCGCGGACGTCCGGACCGTCGAGGCGGGTCTGGATCTGCAGCTGGGGCGCGTTCATCACGACGGTCGGGGTCGCGGCCAGCGAATACTGCTGCTGCAGATGCTCGGCCAGCGGCGGCGTCACCGTGATGACCGCGTCGGCCCGGTGGATGTACTCGGCCTCCAGGTCGGTGTAGGCGGCGACGAAGCGCTTCGTGCGCGGCGGGTAGATCGGCAGCCCTGCGACATACTCGTGGGCGTCGTAGATCCACGCCGCGGGGCGCCCCTGGGCGCGGCGGCGGGCGACGGCGCGGGCCGCGGTGCCGACGTGGTGCACGTCGTGGGCGTGCAGGACCTCCCAGTCCTCGGCGTCGATGACCGGCGCGTACGCCAGGTCGAAGTCGTCGATCTCCGGCAGGTCGCGGCGCCACGAGGCGAAGGCCGTCTGCTCCCCCATCCACGTCGCGAAGCTCTCGCGCCACGCCTCCTCCCGCGGTGAGAGCCGCGCCCACACGGAGTCGATCCGACGCTGCGCGGCGCCCTGCACCCGGTCGAGCTCGACCCGCGCCCGCAGCCGCCGGCCCCCGAACTCCTGATACTCGGCCTTGCGCAGCCCCGCGTGCAGCGCGCGAATCCGCTTGTCCCGCGGGGTCGGCGGCGTCGGGACGCGACGCGTCTGCTCGCGGGAGCGACGGCGCGCGAGCGCCTTGTCCCGCAGCCGCCACGGCACCGGCACGCGGATGATGCGCACCGGCCCGAAGCGCGTCTCCTGCCGATAACCCGCCGGGCTCCACCCCAGCACCGTCACGTCCAGCCCGCCGTCCGCGAGCGCCAGCGCGCTCTTGTAGACGCGCGTGTCGTGCTGGATGTCGTTGCCCACCATCATCAGGATCCGTCGCCGCTGCACCCGCTGAACTCTAGTGCGACCCAACGCCCCTGCGCCCCGCCCGGCCACCCCGTCATCGCCGCCGGCCCGCCGCCGCAGGGTAGGCCACCACTCACGCCTACCCCGGCCCAGGACCGGTCGGGCGCCGAGTCGCGACGACGTGCCGCGCGGCGCACCTGCGACAGCCCGACTGGGCCCGCTCCATACGACTGGACTGCCCGCCGCTGACTGAGACCCCCCCGCGAGCGCGGGGCCCAGTGGCTCAGGCCGCCGCCTATTCGCGCCCTCCGGGCTCAGTCGAGCCCCGCAGGCTGTAGCCGCGCCCCGGCCGTTCGCGGCCATAGGCCACGCTCGTCACCCCACCGGCACAGCAGGGGACGCCCTGGGTCGCGCCGCTCGGCCCGAGCGGGGCAGGCCGCCCCTACCAGGCTCCGCGGACGGTGCCACCGGAGGACCGAAGGACCCGGCCGCCGAGACGTAGCGCAGTTTCGACGTTGTCGAGCGCACCATCGATTGACACGGAAGCCTCTGACCTGCGGTTTTGCAACGCAGGGCGTCGGCCGGTCGCCGTCGACATCGTCGAAACTGCGCTACGTCCGGGCGCACCGCCCGAGTCGACAGGCGCGACGGGCTTCCCGAGGCAGCGCCGGGCGCGACGCCGGGGTGGTCCCGGCGGCGACCCGGGGCGTGGCGGCACGGCCTGAGCCTGACCCGTTCGTATGCTCGATCGCCATGGGCCACAACGGGATCCGCTCCACCAGTCGCTGGTCCCGGGCAGGTGATCTCGTGGGCGGACTCGTCGCGGTCGTCGCGGTCGTGCTGCCGGTGCTCGGCGGGGCCGCGACGATCCCGTTGGAGCGCGCGGGGGTCCAGTGGACCCTCTACTGGGTGCTCGTGGGGGCGGCGGTCGCCGCGGTCGTGGCGATGCCGCCGCGGCGGTGGCTCGCGTGGGCGCCGTGGACGTTCGTCGCGTGCTGGGCGGTGCTGCTGGCGTGGATGCCGCACGCCGTCGCGGTCGCGCCCGACGCGCGGGCCGCGGACATCGAGGTGCGGCGCTTCCTGCTGGCGATGCTGCTGTCGCTCGTCGCCCTCGGGTTGACGCGCGGGTCGCGGGCCGGGCTCGGCGGGCTGCGCGTGGGGTGGCTGGTGTCGCTGGCGCTCAGCGTCGGGCTGGGCTGGTGGGAGATCCTCACGAAGGATCACCTGCTCTTCCTGGATCCCAAGCGCGGCTGGGTCTTCGGCGATGCGCGGCTGGCGACGGGGACCTTCCTCAACCCCAACAACTTCGCGACGGCCCTGGTCGGCATGATCGTCGGGGCGCTGGCGCTGCGGGCCGGGCTCACCGGTCGGTGGCGGTGGCTGGCTCTGCCGATCGACGCGCTCGTCGTCGCCGGCGCCGGTGTCGTCGTCTTCACCCAGAGCCGGTCGGGGCTCGGGGCGCTCGCGGTCGTCGGCCTGCTCGAGATCTGGCGGCGGCTGCCGGGCCGGCGCGCGTGGTGGGCAGGTCACGGCGCGGGTCGCCTCCCGGGAGCCGAGGGTGCGGTGACCGCCGATACCCTCGACCCGGCCGACACGCGCCCGAGGCTCGATCCTCGCGTCGAGGCCGTCCTGGCCGCCCGTCACGAGGCCGCCGCGAGGCCGGCCACCGACGGCGACCCAGCCGACGGCGACCCA